>NZ_JAAFYZ010000359.1 GCF_018274385.1 Catenulispora pinistramenti
CCCCCGACAGCACCGGCCACGGCAGCACCGGCCACGGCAGCACCGGCCACGACAGCACCGGCCCCGGCAGCACCGGCCCCGGCCCCAGTGGCTCGAACCCCAGCGCCCCCGACACCCCGGAGGCCGCCGGATGACCACCACCCGCGCCCTCGGCTCCACCACCGGGGTCGAGATCACCTTCATCCTGATCGGCCTGCTGACCTTCGGCGCCGCCGTCCTGACCGTGACCGTGCGCAACCTCGTGCACGCCGCGCTCTGGCTGGTCGTCGCGCTGGGCGGGCTGGCCGGGTGCTATCTGCTGCTCGCCGCCGAGTTCGTGGCGTGGGTGCAGGTGCTGATCTACGTCGGCGCGGTCGCGGTGCTCCTGCTGTTCGGCCTGATGCTGACGCGCGCGCCGATCGGGCGCACCACGGAGCTGGACTCCGGCAACCGCTGGGCCGCCGCGGTGGTGGGGCTGGCGACGGCCGGGGTGCTGGTCAGCGTGATCGGCGACGCCGTGCGGACCACGTGGTTCGACCCGCGCCAGGCGGTGGTCAACGGCACCGCGAAGGCCGTCGGCACCAGCCTGTTCCGCTATTGGGTGCTGCCCTTCGAGCTCCTGTCGGTGCTGCTGCTGGCCGCGCTGGTCGGGGCGATCGTCCTGTCCCGGCGCGACGTGTCAGACGACGTGGACGCCGGCACCGGCATCTCCCAGGCCCAAGCAACCCAGGCCCAAGCGACGGAGGCCGAAGCCTGACATGCACGCCATCTACCCCCTCACCCTCGCCGCCCTCCTCTTCGCGGTCGGCGTCTACGGCTTGCTGGCCCGCCGCAACGCGGTGGCCGTCCTGATGGCGATCGAGCTCCTCCTCAACGCCGTCAACCTCAACCTGGTCACCTTCTCCAGCCTCCTGCGCGACCAGTACGGCATGGGCCAGGTCTTCACCGTCTTCCTGATCACGGTCGCCGCCGCCGAGACCGGCCTGGGCCTGGCGATCGTCCTGCTCCTGTACCGCAACCGCGGCACGGCGGCCATCGACGACGCCCGCGAGCTCGGCGAGGACGGCGCGTTCGGCCTCAAGCGGGTCCCGCAGCAGCCCGACGGCGAGGGCAGCGAAGCCGGAACGGCGACCGGCAACACCGCGGCGACCACCGCGGCGACCACTGCCGCGACCACCGCCCCGGCGCCGAAGGCGGTGACCAAGTGAGCACCCTCGCCCTCTGGATCCCCCTCCTCCCGCTCCTGTCCGCCGCAGCCCTCGCGGCGATCTCCCTCGCTGACCGAGGCCGCGCGCAGAACGGCCGCAGCCGAGCCCGCGCAGCGGTCCCGGCCCTGGCGGTCCTCCCGATCGCCGCCGCGGCCGTCCTCACCTTCGTCGTCCTCTTCGGCCACGGCACCGGCGCCGCGACCGAATCCCGCATCCGCTACGCCGCGACCGGCGGCCCCGAGCTCTGGCTCGGCGCCCGCGTCGACGGCCTCGCGGCCCTGATCGCGGTCCTGGTCGGCGTGGTGGCGACCGCGGTCCAGCTCTACTCGGTCAGCTATATGGCCCACGAAGAGCGCTACACCTCCTACTCCGCACTGATCTCTCTGTTCACCGCCGCGATGCTGGTCGTCGTCTACTCCACCGACCTCCTCGTCCTGCTGGTCGGCTGGGAGATCATGGGCGCCTGCTCCTACTTCCTCATCGGCCACCACTGGGAGCGCCCCGAAGCGCGCAGCGCGAGCGTCAAAGCCTTCCTGGTCACCAAATTCGGCGACGCCCCGTTCCTGCTGGGCATCCTGTTCCTGGCCCACGGCGCGGGGACCTTCCGCATCCAGCCGATCCTCCAGCACGCGATCCAGCAGGGCGGCCACGGCTACACCGCCGCCGGCGCGATCCTGCTGATCGGCGGCGTGATGGGCAAGAGCGCGCAGGTTCCGCTCCAGACCTGGCTCCCGGACGCGATGGCCGGCCCGACGCCGATCAGTGCCCTGATCCACGCGGCCACGATGGTCGCCGCCGGCGTCTACGTCGTGGCCCGCCTCTACCCGGTGTTCCTGGTGACGCCGGCCGCCCTGTGGATCCTCGCGATCTCGGCCACCCTCACCGCCGTGACCGCCGCGCTGTCCGCCTTCGCCCAGCGCGACCTGAAGCGCATCCTCGCCTACTCCACGGTCAGCCAGCTGGCCCTGATGGTCGCGGCCCTGGCCGCCGGCGGCCGCGACGCCGCGGTCTTCCACCTGATGTCCCATGGCGGATTCAAGGCCTTGCTGTTCCTCGGCGCCGGCGTCATCATCCACAAGGCGGGCACCGGAGACGTCGACGAGCTCAACACCCAGGGGCTGCGCCGCAAACTCCCCGTCACCTTCGTCACCATGACGATCGGCCTCGCCGCACTCGCCGGCTTCCCGCCCTTCTCAGGGTTCTTCTCCAAGGAGTCGATCGCCGGCGCGGCCTACGAAACGGCCACGCACTCCGGCCCGACCAAATCGCTGATCGGCATCACGCCTCCGGCCGGCATCGGCTGGCTGGTCCTCGTCGCGACGCTCCTGACCGGCTTCCTCACCGCCGCCTACGCCCTGCGCACCTGGTGGATGCTGTTCGGCCCGCTGGAGCGCGGCTGGTTCCGGTCGGCCGTGGAGATCTCGCAGCGCCAGCTGAAGCCGTCGGAGCCGGCGCAGGAAGCCGAGACGCCGACCGCGGCCGAGGTCGCCGCCGCCAGCGAGTGGGCCTTGGAGGCGCTGGTCGCGGAGTCGATCCGCGAGCAGGACGCGGCGGCGGAAGAGGCCGCGGCCAAGGCGCGGGCCGGCCGTCCCGAGGCGCCACGCGCCGAACTGCTCCCGCTGGTCGTCCTCGCGGCCGTCACCACCGTGTTCGGCTTCGTCGGCCTGAACCTCGGCTGGTTCGCGTCGTGGCTCGGTGACGCCGACGGAGGCGCCTACCGCGCCTCGGCGGCCAAGGCCGGCAAGCTCATCCAGCCTGCCGCCGCCTACCATCTGGCGCCCGCGCTGCTCTCGACGGTCCTGGCGCTGATCGCCCTGGCGCTCGGTTTCGGTGTGGTCTTCGCCGCCGCCCGCGCCAAGCCCGGTGCCGATCCGAACCACGTCCTGGGGTTCCTGCGTAAGCCGGCCTTCCTCGGCTTCCGTGCGGACGACCTCCAGGACGCGGTGGTGGTCCGCCCGATCCAGGTCGCCGCGGACACCGTCGGATTCCTCGACACCGAGGTCGTGGACGGCTACGTCCGGGGCAGCGGCCACGCGGCCCGGCTCCTCGGCGAGGGGCTGCGCCGGATCCAGACCGGCAACGTGCAGCTCTACCTGACCGGGGTGCTGACCGGAGTCGTCGTCATCGCCGCCGCCCTCGGATTCGGAAGGTAGGAAGCGATGGGTGCCCTTCTGCTGGCGATGCTGCTCGTCCCGTTCGCCACTATCGCAGTGCTCTACCTCATGCCGCGGGACAGGGTGGAGCCCCTGGCCTCGCGCCTCGGGTTCTACGCCGGTGCGGTCGTGCTGGTGTTGGCGGTCGCCTTCGCCTGCGCCTTCGACTACACGAAGACCGGCTATCAGGGGTCTGTGAACTGGAACTGGATTCCGGCGCTGCACATCCGGTTCCATCTGGGCGTCGACGGCATCTCGTTGCCGTTGGTCCTGCTGACCGTGCTGTTGTCGGTGCTGTGCTTCTTCTACTCGATCCGGCACATGCCCGAGGGCGGGAGTCAGCGGGCTTACACCGCCCTGCTGCTGCTCCTGGAGATCGGGATGCTCGGGACGTTCCTGGCCGCCGATCTGATCCTGTTCTTCGTCTTCTTCGAGATCGTGCTGCTGCCGATGTGGGCGCTGATCGCCTACTGGGGCGCCGACGGGGCCAAGGCCGCGGCGAACAAGTTCATTCTGTACACGCTGCTCGGTTCGGCTGTCATGGTCGTCGGGTTCCTGGTGGTCTACGCCTACGCCGACAGCTTCGACATGGCGTGGCTGACCGCGCACGCGCGGGGCGACGTGCCGAAGGGCGCGGCGCTGACCGCGTTCGCGCTCATCGCGCTCGGATTCGCGGTGAAGACGCCGATGTTCCCGCTGCACACCTGGCTGCCGGACGCCCACACCGCCGCGCCCACCACGGGTTCGGTGCTGCTGGCCGGGGTGCTGCTGAAGATGGGGACGTACGGGTTCGTCCGGATCGCGGTGCCGATCCTGCCGCAGGCCGCGCCGACGTACGCGCCGGCGCTGGCCGCGTTCGGGGTCGTGGGCGTCATCTACGGGTCGCTGGCCTGCCTGTCGATCGCGCGCAAGCCCGATGGGGACCTCAAGCGGCTGATCGCTTACTCCTCGATCGGGCACATGGGCTTCGTGCTGCTCGGGATCGGGTCGCTGACCACGGTCGGGATGAACGCGGCGTTGTTCGCCTCGGTGGCCCACGGCCTGATCACCGGGCTGCTCTTCTTCCTGGTCGGCGGGCTCAAGGTGCGGGTGCACTCGGCGAAGCTCGACGACATCGGGCGGGCGCTGTATCGGCGGGCTCCGAAGTACGCGGCGCTGATCGCGTTCGCGGCGATGGCCTCGCTGGGGCTGCCGGGGCTCGCCGGGTTCTGGGGCGAGGTGCTGGCGCTGTTCTCGGCGACCAAGCCGGGCAGCGGGCTGACACAGGGTTCGTACATCGCCATGGCGTCGATCGCGGCGCTCGGGCTGGTGCTGACGGCGACGTATCTGTTGGCCGTGGTGCGCCGGGTGTGCATGGGGCCGGCCGCGACGCAGAGCGAGGAGCCGGTGACCGAGTTGACCGCCGTGGAGACCGCGACGTGGACTCCGCTGGTTCTGCTGACGTTGGCCGCCGGATTGTGGCCGGCATTGCTGTTGGGCATCACCAATCCCGCTGTCCGTGTCCTGATGAAGGGAGTCTGACGTGACGATCTCCTCCCTGGTGCAGAACGTTTCGTACGCGCAGATCGCCGCGCCGCTGATCATCGCGGCCGGTGCGGTGGCGGTGCTGGTGGCCGAGGTGTTCCTGCCGGTGCGGCGTAAGCAGCTGGTGTCGTGGTTGTCCTTGGTGGTGTTGGCCGGCGCGGCGGCTCCGGACATCGCGTTGTGGCCGGGGCGCACGACCGGCACGTTCTGCATGCCGCAGAGCGCCGCCGGGCTGTACTCGCTCGGCGTCGGTGAGCCGCACGGGATGCCGAGTACGTGTTCTTACGTGGCCGACCGATTCGCGCTGATCTTCCAGTTCATCGCCCTGGCCGGGGCGTTCATCGTGGTCCTGATGTCGGCCAGCTCGATGAAGCGCGACCGGATCCCGACCGGGGAGTACCACTTCCTGCTGCTGTCGTCGGTCGCCGGCGTGCTGGTGCTGGCGGCGGCCCGCGACCTGATCACCCTGACCATCGCGCTGGAAACGGTGTCACTGCCCGCTTTCGCCCTCGTCGGGTTGAAGCGCTGGAGCGGCAGGTCGTCTGAGGCGGCACTGAAGTTCTTCCTGGTTTCGGTGGCCTCGACCGCGGTGATGCTGTTCGGAATCAGCTTGGTCTACGGCGCCACCGGAAACGTGCACTTCGCGCCGGTCGCCTTGCACCTGCACGCGTTGTCGACCGGGTCCAACGGCCCGATGCGGCACCTGGCCTACCTCGGCGTCGGGATGACACTGGTCGGCTTCGGCTTCAAGGTCTCGGCAGTGCCCTTCCACTTCTGGACCCCGGACACCTACGCCGGCGCCCCGGTGCCGATCGCGGCGTACCTGTCGGTGGTCTCCAAGGCGGCGGGCTTCGCCGGGCTGATCCTGTTGACCGGCACGGCTTTCAGCCCGCTGCTGGACAAGACCGGCCCACTACTCGCCGTCCTGGCCGCACTGACCATGTCACTCGGCAACCTGGTGGCGCTGCGGCAACAGGACGCGGTGCGCCTGCTGGCGTGGTCCACGATCGGCCAGGCCGGATACATCCTGGTCCCGCTCGCCGCCCACGATTCGGTGTCCTACACGAAGCACATCAACGCCTCCGTCGCCTACATCATCATGTACGCGGCGATGAACCTCGGCGCCTTCGCAGTGGTTCACTCGGTCCACACGACCAGCCTGGACGCCTACCGCGGACTGGCGAAGACACGACCGCTGGCCTCGGCAGCACTGGCCTTCTTCCTCCTCTGCCTCGCAGGCCTGCCCCCGGGCCTGATGGGCCTGTTCGCAAAGGTGGCGGTATTCGGCGCCGCGGCCGGCTCGCACCTGGTGTGGCTGGCGGTGGTGATGGCCGTGAACGTGGTGATCGCGCTGTACTACTACCTGAGCTGGACCGCCCGCCTGTTCGCGGCCCCGGACGCGGCCACCGCCTCGGTGGGCCGCTCGCCCGCGACGCTGCGGTTCGCGATCGGGCTGACGATGGTGGCGGCGGTGCTTTTCTCGGTGTGGCCGCAGTCGGCGCTGGGGGCTTTTTAGGGGTTCGGTCTGGTTTGGGGATGTGGGCTGCGGTTTTTTTGTGGGCTTTAAAGGCTTTTTACGGCCTTCGGTCATAGGAGAGCCGGTTCGGGGTTCGGGGTGGTGGGTGTGTTTGTCGGCTGCCGGTTCGCGTGTTCACAACCCCGCCGCACCTTAGGCCTCTTCAAGTCCAGCAAGTCGGGGCAAGGGCACAGGCCAGATCAAGAGCAAGATCAAGAGCCACAAGCAAGATCAAAGTCAAGGGCTGTGATGAAGGGCCGGGCCTCCGGCGGGCCTCGGCAACCTCAGGGAAACTAGCGCGGTTCCCTGGGGTGG
>NZ_JAAFYZ010000036.1 GCF_018274385.1 Catenulispora pinistramenti
AAGTTCGCGCCATACGAAACCGCCGCCTACCTGCATGTCCGCCGCGCGCGGACTTTACCCCCGGACACCGGTGCTGTACCCCCCGGGCTGACGACGCGACCGAGGGGAACGGACCGCACCACCTCACAGGCCGCCGCCGCTGAGACTGACCCGGCCACCCTGGGGAACCGCGCTAGTTTCCCTGAGGTTGCCGAGGCCCGCCGGAGGCCCGGCTCTTCACCACAGCCCTTGACCTTGACCTTCAGCTCTTGATCTTGCTTGTGGCTCTTGCTCTTGATCTGGCCTGTGCTGTTGATCTTGCTTGTGCCCTTGCTCTGACTTGCTGGAGTTGAAGAGGCCTGAGGTGGGGCGGGGTTGTGAACGCGCGAACCGGCAGCCGACAAACACACCCGCCGACCCGAACCCCGAACCGGCTCAACTATGACCGAAGGCCGTAAAAGGCATTTGAAACCCACAGACCAACCGTAACCCGGCTCGCAAACTGCAACCCCAAGAAAAGACCCGAACCCGAACACCCCAAACCGACCCTCTACCGCACTACCTCATCCCGCCAGCAATCCAGCGAAACCGCCACGCCGACAGCAACCTCCGCCCAGGCCGAGTCATCACCAGGGTAAACGTTGCCTGACACGACAGTAGCTGGTCACCTTCATCCAGCCGCCGGGTGACCTCCTCCACCAGTGTGGCGACCGGGTCGGCGCCGGCTCCGCCGCTCATCCGGGGGGGTGTAGAGCAGTTCCCGGGCCTGCTGGGCCTCGGCGGCGGCCTCGTGCGCGCCGGCCCGGGCCACGAGAGTCTGCGCGATCAGCGGGTTCGCCCCGACCTCGCGGGCGAGGCGGACCGCGGTCTCGGCATGCGTCGCCGCCGTCTCCGGTCTGCCCACTGCCATGTCCGCCTCTACCAGCGCCAGCAGGGAGCGGCAGTGCGCTACGTGATCGTTGGTGACTTCGGCCAGTGTCAGCGCTTCGAGCAGGGCGCGCATCGCCGCTTCGCCGTCCCCGCGGCGCAGGTCCACGGTCGCCAGTCCGATCATGCCGTAGCACTCGCCGACCTGGTCTCCGGTCGTTCGTGTCGCCGTGAGCACATTCGTGTACGCCCGCGCGGCGCGATCGAGTTCCCCGGCCCTGATGCGCAGTTCGCCGATCTGCTTCTGCACCTGTGCGCCGACTCGGTGGTTGCCGGTGCGCTCGCAAATCTCCTCGGCGCGCTCCAGAACGTGGGCGGCCGCGCCGTCGTCTCCGCGGTCCAGGTGCACCTGCGCCAGGCTGTACAGGACATGTGCCTCGGCGATCTGGTCGCTGACGACCTCGAAGACTGCCAGCGCCTCCTCCCAGCGTTCCACCGCCTCGGCCAGCTTGCCACCGCGCCGGTCGAGGACGGCCATGTTGCGCAGAACCAGAGCCGCCCCGTGGTCCTCGTCCAGCTTTCGGTAGAGGGCGAGAGCTTGCTGGAAATGCCGCATCGCAGGGGTATTCTGCTGCTCGAACATGAACAGCGAGCCGAGCGAGTAGCGGATCGCCGCTTCGCCCCGCTGGTCCCGCGCGCGGCATACCGCCCGCAGTGCCGCCTCGTGCGTCTCGCGCCAGTCCGCGAAGTACGAGCGCGTCTCGTAGAGCGCCACGCAGCTGATCGCGAGTTCCCAGGCGTGCTCCGCCAACCCGGCGGCCGCGGCTTGCCGCACCGTTGTGGACAGGCAGTGACGCTCCTGCTCATACCAGGCCAGTGGATCGTGCAGCAGGCGGTCGACCAGTGGGTGGGGCAGCGCCCAGCGCGCGGCGCCACTGGTCGGCAGGAGATAGTCGCCCGAGTATTCGCGGATATGTGCCTCGCGGGCCAGGAAGACCAGTGCCCCGGTCAGCCGCTCCAGCGCCTCATACCGGTCTTCGGGGCCCTCCTCCATCACGAGCCGCTCGCGGGCGAACGGGCGCACGATGTCGTAGAAGCGGTACCTGATTGGTGCCGCGTCGGACGTCCGCTCGGTGTCGATGAGATAGGCCTCGGCCAGCTCTTCCATGAGCTCCTGCGCGTAATGCACGTCCGTTTGCAGCAGCGGGGCGGCGACCCAGGAGGCGAAACTGGGGCTGTCGGAGATGGCCAGGAGCCGGAGAAGGCGACGCGCGTCGGGAGAGAGCGTGTCGTAGGTGAGAGCGATACTCGCGCGCAGGCCCAGTCCACCGTGGTCGAGCTCTTCGAGCCGGCGTGAGCTGTCCCGGAGCCGCTCGACCTGGTCGGCGACGGCCCGGTGCGGGCGGTCGGCCAGCCGGGCGGCGGCGATCCGAAGCGCGAGCGGCAGGTTCTCGCACAGGTCGCACAGCTGGTGGACCGCCTCCGGTTCGGCATCGATCCGCTGTGCACCCAGGATGCGCGTGAGCAGTTCGACCGCCGTGTCCTCGCTCATCGCCGGCACTTCGTGCCGACTGGTCGCGGGAATCCCGGTGAGCCGGCGACGGCTGGTGACCAGCACGGAGCATTTCGGATTGCCGGGCAGCAGTTGCATCACCTGCTGCTCGGACCCGGCGTCGTCGAGCACGATCAGTACCCGGCGGTCGCCGAGCAGGTTGCGGTACAGCTCGGCGCGCTGCTCCAGGTCCTCTGGAATCGAGGAGCTGTCGACCCCGAGCAGGCGCAGGAAGCGCTCGAGGACGTTGGCCGGGTTGACCTGGCGGTTGCCGGAGCGCAGCCGGGCGAACAGCTGTCCGTCCGGGTACGAGGCGGCCAGCTGGTGCGCGGCCTGCACCGCCAGCGCCGTCTTGCCGACGCCGCCGCGCCCGTACACGATGCGCACCGAACTGGCAGGCGGTGTGCCGGTCCCGACCAACGCCTCCAGCAGGATGCGACGACCGGTGAAGTCGGGCACCGCGGCGGGCAGCATCCGTGGCACGGCTACCCCCGGCTGCTCCGGTCGCGAGGCCGCAGGCTGTGGCTGGGTGACGCGCCGGTAGGCGGTGGCGGGCCCGGATAGAGCGGCCGGGTCCCGATGCGCGTTGGATCGCTGCATATGATCGTTGTTCAGGATGGCCAGGTGGAGCCGCTGCAGCTCGGGGCCCGGCTCGATACCGAGCTGATCGATCAGAGTGGCGCGCGTGCCGCGGTAGACCTCCAGCGCCTCGGCCCGGCGGCCCGCGTTGTGCAGGGCGGTGATCAGCAGGGCTTGGAGGTGTTCGCGCAGCGGGTACTCGCGGGTGAGGCTGATCAGTTCGCCGATCGTCTGCTGCCGCGGCTCGGCACGTAGTTCGGCCTCGACGCGCTCCTCGACGGCCGCTATCCGCAGCTCCTCGAGGTTCACCACAGCACGTTGGATCAGCGGGCTGTCGATCCCGGACAGCGCGCTGCCACGCCACATCGCCAGAGCCCTGTCGTACTCCTCGACGGCCCGCGCGTCCTCGCCGACGGCGGCCAGCCGCCGTGCCTGGGCGACGGCGGTCTCGAAGTCGCGAGAGTCGAGCGTGTCCTCGCCCAGCCGCAGGACGTACCCCGGAGACTGGGTGCTGATAAGGTTCCGCCCGCTGGCGGCGGACACCCGGTGCCGGATGGACGAGACGCAGATCTGCACCTGATTACGGGCGGTGCGCGGCGGGTCTTCGTCCCAGAGAGCCTCGAACAGCCGGTTGACCGGGACGATGCTGTCCTGTTCGAGCAACAATGCGGACAACAGGGTTGCCTGCCTCGGGCCGCCGATGTTCACGGGTCGCCCCTCGTGGAGGACTTCGAGAGGGCCGAGTACGCGGAACTCCACCATCGTCAGGCCGATCGAGGTCTGTGGCAGCGGACACGAGTGCGTCGAACCGCGAGTGCTTCCACATGCGCTGCCGGGATGATCAGCCCGAACCGCTCCGGAGCGGACGTTTTCGAAGTCATGCGGTCAGCTTGGCGACGGCCGTTCCCAATCCGACCCCGTTCCGTTCCCGCGCCCTGGTACCTGGCGGAACGCAGCGGGAACGACACATCGGACAACCTGTAGAGGAACTCGCCGAGACTGTCAGGCCTCGTCGATGAGCCGCGCGAGGTCGGCCACGGTCGGGTGGTCGAAGAAGAGGCCGAGCGGAACTTCGACGCCCAGGGCGCTGCGGATACGCGAAATCATCCTGCTGGCCTGGAGTGAGTGGCCACCCAGGTCGAAGAAGTCATCTTCGCGGCCGATGTCCGACACGGCCATCACCTCGCGCCAGATGGCTATGAGGGTCTGCTCAGTCCGGATGCTCTGGCTTGTGTTCGTGTCCCCGAGCTCGGTTGCACGTGCCGTGAGGCCGTCGGTGCCCGTGTGGCCGTCGCCGGCGCCCAGGGCGGCCAGAGCCCGGCGGTCCACCTTGCCGTTCAAGCTGAGCGGAAGGGCTTCGACGATGACGAGACGGTCCGGGATGAGGTGGCTCGGGAGCCGTTGGCGGAGGCGTTCGCGGATTTCGGCGATCTGCGCACGGGGATCAGCCCGCGGGAGGTTGAGGCGGTCGAGGCGGTCGAGGCGGTCGAGGCGGTCGAGGCGGCCGCCGGCCCCGTCGAGCACCACGTAGGCCGCCAACACGGCGTCGTCCGTCGACGTCGCGATGAGGGCGAGCGCCGCCTGGCGCACCACGGGATCCGCGCGCAGAGCCTCCTCGATCTCGCCGGGTTCCACCCGATAGCCGCGCTTCTTGATCTGTCCGTCGAGGCGGCCGAGGAAGTCGATCGACCCGTCCGGCAGGTACATCGCGAGGTCCTGTGTGGCATAGAGCCGGCTGCCGGGAGGCCCCGGAGCCGGGATGGTCCGCTGGGCTGTCAATTTCTTGTCATTGAGGTAGCCGCGGAAGATCCCCGGACCACCGGCATAGAGCATCCCGGGAGTTCCGACGGCTGCGGGGCGCAGGTCCTTGTCGAGGACTTCGACCCGGGTGCCGCGGATCGGTTTGCCGATCGGGATCCGCTCGTGCCCGGTGTCCTCGAGGGTGATGTGATGGCAGGCGGTGAACGTCGTCATTTCCGTCGGCCCGTACCCGTTGATCAGGCGGCAGTGCGGATGGGCCTGGATGAAGCGCCGTGCCTGCCGGGGCGAGACCACGTCTCCGCCGGTGATCAGCTGGGTGAGTCCGCCGAGGTCATCGAGGCATTCATCAACCATGAGGTTGAACAGACCCGAAGTCAGGAAGGCGCAATTGATGCCGTGCCGGACGAGGTATCGGCCCAGTTCGAGCGCGGAGAACGGTCCGGGCGGGCCGATCACCAGCCGACCGCCGTTGGCCAGGGCGCCCCAGATCTCGAAGGTGGCCGCGTCGAAGGACACCGACGCGATGTTCGCCATGACGACATCCGCGTCGAGCTGTACGTAGTCGGGTTCGTGCACCAGGCGGGTGACTCCGGCGTGCCGGATCGCCGCGGCTTTGGGTGTGCCGGTGGAGCCCGAGGTGAACATGATGTAAGCCAGCGAGTCACCGCAGGTGCCCGCCACCGCCGGATGTGGCTCCCGCGCCGACGCCCGGTCCGGGCCCGCCGCGCCGACTCCCCGCGTCGCACAGTCCTGGTCGCGGCAGTCCACGATCTCGACTTCCGCACCGGTGTCCGGCACGCGAGCGGCGAACTCCGAGCTCGTGACGACGGTTTCGACGCCCGCCGCGTCGAGCATCAGACGAAGGCGTGGGTCGGGATAGCTCGGGTCCAGCGGAACGTAGCAGCCGCCCGCCTTCAACACGGCGAGCGCTGACAGGGCGAAGTCCTCTGAGCGCTCCAGAAGCACTCCGACCGCTGTGTCCGGCCCGACACCGCTGCGGACCAGGCGCGTGGCAAGCCGCTCGGCGCGCGCGTCGAGTTCGCCGTAGCTCAAGTCGCCCTGCGGGCCGGTCAGCGCGACCCGATCGGGGAACGCGGTCGCATGGGCCGCGAACATTTCGTGCACGCACGGCTCGACCGAGGACGAGATGCGGTTGCCGGCGGAATTCCGGGGTCTCACCGAGATCCCTCCTTTCAGGGGGCGGTTCGGACGATCGGCGCAGTCGTGGTGATCACGTCGTCGAGGAGGAAGTCCAGCCTGGGATCGGCGCCGAGCCATGCCTTGGTCAGGCCGGCGTGGTCGGGCTCGGAGGCGGGGCTTTCGGCGGGATCGTCTTCTCCTGGCCATGGGCAGCCCGCCACCCATGGAGCGGCGGACAAGCACGCGAGCTGATATCCGAGGTCTGCCAGCCGTCTGCGGGATGCCGCGCATGAGATGTCGGCCAGGGTCAGGACCCACTCGCGGTCTTGCCGGGCAAGCTCCGCCGCGTGGCCCAGTACCACTGACATTCCGAGCAGTTCCCCGCCGATCCGGCCGATCAGGGCGACCAGCCGCTGCTGTCCGAACACCTCCTGCGGCGACCGGTCGCGGGTGACCTCTGCGCAGATCCGGGCCAGCACGCGAGCGCGGCGCTGGAGGTAACGCAGGTGCGCTCGGCAGGCATCGTCCAGCTCGGGTGCCTCGCTGTTCTCCGGCTCGTCCACGGTGTCGGGGCCGAACGGTCGGGCCCCGAAGTGACAGGCGGTCAGTGCCGCCTGCGCCGACCACCGGTCGATCATGAAATCGACTCCGCCGGCGACCCGAAGAGCTCTGGCGTCGCGGAAGAAGCGCTCCACCGGCAATGGCTCCGCTCCGCGCCCTGCCTTGCTTGCGGCGGTCTCATAACCCTCGGCGCCCAGGAGCGAGACGGTTCGGTCCACCGCCCGCCAGCATCCGGCGGACGCCAGATTCTTCGCGGCGGTCAGGTCCGGCTCGTCCTCGGCGTCGCGCCATGCCTGGAGCGCCCAGGTGCTGATGCTGTCGATCGCGAAGACGTCGGCCGCGGTCTCGGCCACGAGTCGCCGGATCTCGTCGTATTCACCGAGCCCTCGGCCGTCGATCACCCGGCGGTTCACGAAGCTGCGGGACCAGTGAAGGCACATCTTCGCGGTGGCGAGCGAACACGAACCGATCACCAGCAGTCGGCCCAGGGAGGCGAGCTGCCCCAGTTCGCGGGGGATGAACGACGCGGCAGCCTCTCCGCCTTGAGCCTCATCGGAGTGGGGCACGGCGCGGTCGGGCCGCATGCGCCAGCCGTCCTCATCGGTGTCCATGAGATGGAAGTCGGGCACGCGGACACGGCCGAGCAGCACTCTTCCGATCGGCGAACCGTGCAGGCCCATGAATTCCTGTCGTTGTACGGTGAATCCCGGCGTGTCGGCCTCGACGAAGAACAGTCGTACGGCTTCGGACCCATCGGGCTCGGCCAGGGTCGCTGAGACATCCATGATGCGCGCGGCCACACCGTTTCCAATGAAGACCTTTTCACCGGTGATCTCGTAGGCGGCACCGTCGTCCACGGGTACTGCCCGGGTCTCGCGGCGCTGGTTCGCAGTCCCGATTGCCTCCGCGTCGGCGCCCGCGGAGACGATGCCCTCGGCTACCCGCCGTCCGATCATGGAACGCAGCGGACCCTCTGGCAGCAGCGGCAGGTAAGTGCCGGAGCCGAAAGCGTTCGTGAGACCCACGTAGTAGGCCAACGCCAGGCTCCGACTCGCCGCCGTCTCGATCACGCGGAACGCGGTCAACGGCTCAAGGCCGAGTCCGCCCGCTGCGCTGTCCACCGTCATCGCCAGTAGTCCGGATGCGCGCAGCCCGTCGGTGAAAGCCGCGGGCAGCGTGCCCTCGCGTTCGAGCGCCTCCGGATCGATGTGCTCCATGACCAGTGCGGCGGTCTGGTTCACCGCCGCGTCGCCCCGTTCGCGTTCGCCTTCGGTCTGCCGCGGGAACGCGCTCAGCCTCGCCCAGGGCACCTCACCTTTGAAGACGGCGTGCAACGCACTGACGGAGGACCTCGGCGAGCGAGGCGAAGAACTCATCGGGTTGCTCCCTGAAGTAGAAGTGGTCTCCCTCGAACATCCGAAACTCGAAAGGACCGGCGGTGTATTCGTTCCAGGCCGCGAGCGAAGCGGGCGGATCGCTGTCCTGCGAGCCGCCGAGGACCGTGACGGGGAGGTTCAGCGGCAGCGGCGGCCGTGCCGGGAAGCTCCTGACCACCTCGAGGTCGGCCCGCAGCGCACCGAACAGCAGAGCCCTGACCTCGGGGTCGGGGTCGATGTGCGATGGGCCGCAGTCGCGCGCTATGGCGGCGGCGAGCGCGTCGTCGTCGAGGTCCGCCGCCGATGCCGGCCGGGTGAGCAGGTGCGGGGCGGGCGAGGCCGAGAGCACGAGGGCTTCGGGTAGTGGCAGTTCGCGTCTGACCAGTTCGGCGGCCGTCTCGTAGGCGAGCAGCGCGCCGAGGCTGTGCCCGAACAGCACAAAGGGCTCCCCGAATTCGACCCCGTCGACGACGGCGCCGACCAGGTCCGGCAACTCGGTGAACGGCGGTTCGGCCAGCCGGCTTCCGCGGCCGGGCAGTTGCACGCCCCACACCTCGGCCTCGGGCAGGCGCTGGGACCACCGCATGTACTCCCCCGGCATGCCCCCGCTGTGGGGGAAGCAGTACATCCTGACCGCGGCGAACGGATTGTGCGTGGCGCACAGCCCCCAGCGGGGCCCGGCCGTGCCGGAGAAGGCCGTCACGTTCCCGCCTCCCGCACCACTCGCGCGAGCCGGGCGACGGTGGGAGCCGCGAGGACCTCGCGCACGCTGATCTGGGCCCCGATGAGCTCACGGGCCGCCACGCACAACCTGTTCGCGGTCAGCGAGTCGCCGCCGAGCTCGAAGAAGTGGTCGTGCCGACCGGCCCGGTCGATGCCGGTCAGCCGGGCGAACAAGCCCGCGAGCGCCTCCTCGGTCTCGCCGACGGGCGCCTCGTAGGTGCCGTCGTCCTCCCGGTGCGCGACGACGAGTGAGGCTGCTTCCTCCATGCCCGCGGCCGTCGTTCCCGCCGCCGAGGGCGGTGACACCATGCCCGATCCGGCGGACTCGGCTCCCTTCGGCAGCCGGAACACCTGCCGCTGGAAGGGATATGTCGGCAGCGGGATCCGCAGCCGCTGCTCGCCGCTGTGCACCGCCGTCCAATCGACGCTGACTCCGTGCTGCCATAGCCTGCCCAGGCCCGTCAACATCGCCGTCGACCCGCCCAGCCCGACGGCGGCGTGTGGCAGGGACTGCACGAGGACCTGGTCCCGCCCGCACATGGGGTTTCGCCGAACCAGCGAGCCGAGCGTGTGGCCCGGGCCGATCTCCAGCAACACGGCACCGTCCTGCGCGGACAGCAGCGTCTCGAGCGCCGCGTCGAAGCGGACGGTGCGGCGCAAATGCCGGGTCCAGTACTGGGGCGAGCAGGCCAGTTCGGCGGTCATCGGCAGGCCGGTGCGGTCCGAGATCCACGGTAGCCGTGGCGCGCGCGGCCCGACCTGCGCGACGGCCTTCTCGAAGCTCCAGAGCCCGGGCTCGACCAGCCGGGAGTGCGCAGCGGTGGTGATACGCAGCAGCCTTACATCGTGGCCCTGAAGGGTGAGCTGGTCGGTGAACCGCCGCACGGCTTCCCGAGGACCGGAGACGACACACTGTCGTGGCCCGTTGACCGCGGCGATGTCGAGTTCCGGTGGGAGCACGGTCGCGAGCTCGTCCTCGGAGAGCTGTACGGCCGCCATCGCGCCGGCCGGCGTGCGTTCGAACAGCGCGCCGCGGGCCGAGACCAGATGAATCGCCTCAGCGGGGTCGAACACGCCGGCCGCGGTCGCGGCCGCGTACGCGCCGAGGCTGTGGCCGAGGACCGCCTTCGGGCTCACGCCCCACGAACGCCACAGCTCAGTGAGCGCGTACTGCACGGCGAACACGGCTATCTGCGCCATGTGCGTGCCGTTGAGCCGCTCGGACGCCGCGGCGTGCTCAGCAGAACCGACGGGAGCAGCCGGGTACAAGGACTCACGAAGGTCGATGCCGGTTTCCTCGAACGCCGCTCGTACGCACTCCCCGAGCGCTCGGCGAAACACCGGTTCGTGCTCGTAAAGGTCCCGTCCCATACCGACGTACTGGCCGCCCTGCCCGGGATAGAGGAAGATCACCGGGCTCGTGCTACCGCCGTGCCGGACGACGGGGAACGCCTCGGGTGCCGCGTCGGTCAGGGCGCTGATCGCCTCCTGCCGGTCGCGCGCGACGACGAAGCCGCGTAGGGGGAACTCGGCGCGCCCGGTCTGCAGCGTCCAAGCCACGTCCTGCAACGGCTCCGCGCTGCCGTCCAAAGCCGTGGCGAGGCCGGTGGCGGCCTCGCCGAGTGCGGCGCGGGTGCGTGCGGACAGGGGAAGCAGCTGGTAGGGCCGGCCGGGATCGTGCGGTGCGGCCGGCGGGGCCTGTTCGAGCACGACATGGGCGTTGGTACCGCCGATGCCGAGCGAGTTCACCGAGGCCCGCCGGGGCTGTGCACCGCGCCGCCAGGGCTGCGCCCGGCCGTCGACGACGAACGGCGTGCGGTCGAGGTCGAGCTCCGGATTGGGCGTGGTGTAGTGCGCGGTGCCGGGGATCAATCCGGTCTCGACGGCGAGTATCGCCTTGATCAGCCCCAGGACTCCGGAGGCCGCGTCGGTGTGCCCGATGTTGCCTTTGACCGAGCCCAGCACGCACGATGCCGGACCGGCCGCGCTGCCGAACACCTTGGCCAGAGCCGCGACCTCGATGGGGTCGCCGACCGCGGTGCCGGTGCCGTGCGCCTCGACGTAACCGATCGAGGCCGGATCGACGCCCGCCACTGACAGCGCAGCTTGCACCGCTGCGCTCTGGCCGCGCACGCTCGGGGTCGTGAAGCCCGCCTTGCCCGATCCGTCGTTGTTGACCGCCGAGCCGCGGATCACCGCGCGTACCCGGTCTCCGTCGGCCACGGCGTCGTCGTAGCGCTTGAGGACGACGATGCCGGCGCCCTCGCTGGAGACGGTCCCGTCGGCTGCCGCGTCGAACGGCCGGCACCGGCCGGACGGCGAGAGCACGCTGTCCTCGCCCTCCGGCGCCGGCTGGATCGTCACCCCGCCGGCCAACGCGAGATCGCATTCGCCGGCGATCAACGCCTGTACGGCGGTGTGGACCGCGACGAGCGAGGTGGAGCACGCGGTCTGTACGGTCACCGCGGGCCCGGTCAGCCCGAGCTTGTAGGAAACCCGGCTCGTAAGGAATGCCGCGCCGGTCGACAAGCGCATTTGCCAGCGGGTGACGCCGGGCAGACGTACCGCGTTCCCCTCCAGAGCCAGCAGGTGGTCGCTGTCGCCGCTGCCACCGAACACGCCGATCGGGCCGGGGTGGCGCGCCGGGTCGTAGCCGGCATTCTCCAGTGCCTCCCACGAGCATTCCAGGAAGACCCGGTGCTGAGGATCGAGCATCACCGCCTCGAGCGGGGAATAGCCGAAGAAGGCCGCATCGAACGCGTCGGCTCCCTGGAGCAGACCACGCGCGCTGCCGGGGCCCTCGTGCGGCGCACGGGTGATCGAGTCGGCCCCGGAGGTCACCAACTTCCAGAAGCCCTCCACGTCCGGCGCGCCGGGGGTCCGCCCGGCCATGCCGATGACGGCGACGAAGCCGCCGGTGTCGGCTGCCTCGTCCTGATGCGAAACACTCTCAGGCTCTGCGATCGTCGTCATGATGCCGGTCCTTCAAGTCGGACTGCGGGCGGGAGCTCGGGCAACGGTGCCTTCGTGAGGGACGGTAGGCCGGAGAAGGCCAGCGGCAGGATCGACACGGCGCACACGGCCGCCGCGACCCACATCACCGCGCGCAGTCCGAGCGGGGCGACCAGCACAGCGCCGAGCGTCGCACCGATCGGCACCGCACCCCAGGAGATGAAGCGCAGCGTCGCGTTCATCCGGCCGAGCAGATGGGCCGCGGTGACGGTCTGGCAGAGCGTGGTCTGCACGACGTTGAACATCACCACGCCGATGTAGACCACGAACAGGCCGATCGCGAACACCGCGCCGTCGCCGGAGATCGGGATGATGACCGCGCCGACGGTGAACAGCGCCACGCCGACCAGTAGCGCCGGGCCGGTGCCCAGCCGCTGCTCGACCTTGGCGCCGGCCATCGCGCCGACGAGGCCGCCGAGGCTGCCGACGGCGAGTACCAGACCGACCGCGGCAGAGCCCAGACGCAGCGTCTGCACCCCGAGAGGAACCTGGAGCGCGAGCACGATCGCGAAGGCGAGGTCCGCAGCGCCCGCACACAGCGCCAACGGACGCAGCAGTGGATGCTGGAACACGAAGTGCACGCCTTCGGCGATGTCCCTGCGCAGGCTCAGCCTTTCGACACGCTTCGCCGGCGCGCCCTGGACCCGGATACGGGACAGGAAGAGCGCGGAAATGATGTACGTCCCGACGTTCACACCGATCGCGGCGGTCGCGGTGGACACCTGGGCCATCAAGCCGCCGAGGCCCGGGCCGGAGAACTGCGCGAACGCCCGTGAGCCCTCGATCTTCCCGTTGCCGTCGGCCAGGTGCTCCCGCCCGATCAGAGCCGGCAGATACGACATCTGCGCCACGTCGAAGAACAGCGTGCCGAGGCCGATGACGAACGCGACGACGAACAGCTGCGGGAGCCCGAGCACTCCGGCCGAGTGTGCGATCGGTATGGACAGCACGGCCAGCGCCCGCACCAGATCGCACGCGAGGAGTGTCCCGCGGCGCGGCAGTCGCTCAACCCAGGCGCCGACGGGCAGGCCCAGCAGCAGGGAAGGCAAGAACTCGGCTGCGGACAGCAGGCTCACCTCCTCGACCGAGGCGTGCAGCACGATCAGGGCGATCAGCGGAAAGGCGAGCACGGTGACCTGAGTGCCGATCAGGCTCACCGTCATGGCCGCCCAGAGCGAGCGGAAGTCCCGGTGCCGCCACAGGCTGTTTTCCGCCATGTCAACTTTGTCATCGAACATGGGGGCCTTCTCCAGATGGCTTCGTCTTCGTGTGTTCTGTCCGGTCGTTCGCGGGTCTGGGTGTTGAGACGGTGCGGCTGTGACGCCTGCGGCTCAGGCGCACCCGGCCGGCCTCGCGCGCGGCGATCTCGGAGGAAGCTCCAGGCGCTGCCGCGACTGGAGCGAAGGCGTCGCCATCCCCGTCGAGGTGCGCGGCCAGTGCCGCCACCGTCGGGTACTCGTACAGCGCGACGAGCGGCAGCCTTCGGCTCAGCGACGCGGCGATCCGTTGATGCACAGCGGCCAGCCCCAGGGACGTGGCGCCGAGATCGAAGAAGTTCTCGTGGATGCCGACCTGCCGGCACGCGAGCACCGAACCCCAGATCTCGACGAGATACCGCTGCGTCGGCGTGCTCGGCGGTGTGCCGGCGGTCGGGGGCTCGGCGGCGGGCGGGTCCGGCAGTGCGCGACGGTCCACTTTCCCGCTCGCCGCGCGGGGGAGTTCCGTGACGGGGACGAAAGCCGAGGGCACGAGATAGGCAGGAAGCCGGGCCGCGAGGTGCGCGCGCAGATCGAGTGGCACCGCACTTCCAGTCCTCGGCACCACATACCCGACGAGCCGCGGCGCGCCGCCCGGCCCCGGCTTGGCGGCGACGACAGCCTGCGCGACGCCGGGGTGCAGGCAGATCGCCGCCTCGACCGCGCCGGGCTCGATCCGATAGCCGCGGATCTTGATCTGGTCGTCGCTGCGGCCGAGCACTTCGATCGTGCCGTCCCGGCCGCGCCGCGCGATGTCCCCGGTGCGGTGCATTCGGGCGCCGGGAACCTGGGCGTAGGGGTCGGGCAGGAACCGCGCCGCCGTCGAATCGGGTCGGCCGAGGTATCCCCGGGCGAGCCCGGCGCCTCCGATGAACAACTCGCCGATCACTCCGGGGGGAGTCTGACCGAGGTGGGTGTCGAGAACGTACGCGCGGACGCCCGGCAGCGGCGTGCCCACCGGAACGAAATCCTGCGCGAAGGCGGTGCCCGCGTCATAGGTCAAGGCGGTGATGGCGGTCTCGGTCAGGCCGTAAGCGTTGATCGCCCGCACCCCGGTGCGAGCGGACCAGCTGGCCAGCGCTCCCGGGTCGACGCGCTCGCTGCCGACCACGAGCAGCCGCAGCGAGTCGGGGACTTCGGCGCCGCTCTCGATGACCCGCACCCACTGCTGCCAGTAACTCGCCGGAAGGTTCACCACGGTGACCGCTGCTGCCTTGAGGACCGCACCCAGCTCCTCCGGGGAGGGCACCGGTTCGGGCGCGAGCACCACACAGCCGCCCGCGGCCCAGGTCGGATACAGCTCCTCGGCCGCGACGTCGAAACCGATGGTGGCGAATTGCAGGACCCGGTCGTCCGGGCCGAGGTCGAAGCGGCCGCGCGCCGCTTCGGCATGGTTGGCGAGCGCGCTGTGCGGCACAGCCACGCCTTTCGGCTCCCCGGTGGACCCCGAGGTGGGGATGACGTACGCGAGATCTTCCGCCGCCGGCCGACCGGACACCGCACTAGCGGGGCCCGGGCGGGTTGTTCCCCGGCTCTCCCGGGGCCCGCGATCGACTGTCAGAACCCTTATATCGCAGGCTTCGGCGAGTCGGGCGGCCGTGCGCGCGTCCGCGAGACCTACGCGCGCTCCCGCCATCTCGATGACCTGAGAGTGCTGCCGCGTCGGATGGTTCGGGTCGAGCGGCAGGTATGCCGCGCCCGCCTTGAGGACGCCGAGCAGGGCGGCGACCAGATCCAGGCCTCGGGGCAGCAGGATCGCGACGGTATCGCCGGGCACGACCCCGGCCTGCGCGAGTTGCGCCGCGACCGTGCTCGCGGCCTCCTCGAGCTCCGCGTAGCAGACGCTGCGTTCCGCCACGAACAGGGCCGGGGCGCTCGGACGGGCGCGCGCGTGTCGGGCCACCCACTCGTGGACGAACACCGGCTTCTCGGTCTTCCCCGCTGATTCCCCTCGTTCGGCGTTCCACCGCTCGACGGCGTCGCATCTCTCGTCCTCGGTGAGCAGCGGGAGGCGGTGCAGGGGCGTGTCGGCGTCCGCGAGACCGGCGGTGAGCAGAGCCTGGAAGCGTTGCGCGAGGCGCGCCACGGTCTCGGCGTCGTACAACGCGGTCGCGTAGGTGATGTGCAGATCGAAGTCGTCCGAGCCGGGCGAGCGCACGATCATGACATCGAGGTCGAACTTGGCGGCGTCCGGGAGCAGCGTCAGCAGCCGAGCTTGCAGGCCTTGCAGCCGCGGTTCGGCCAGCGGCCGCGGCTCGAAGGTCAACATCGTCTGCACCAACGGGGTCGTCGCCGGGTCGTGGTCGATCCCCAGGGCATCGACCAGCGACTCGAAAGGCGTGTCCGCATGCCCGGCGGCGTTCAGAGTCTCCGAGCGCACCCGGTGAAGCAGCTCTCGAAACGACCCCGATCCATCGCATGCGACGCGTAGCGGCACGGTGTTGACGAAGAAGCCGATCAGCGGCTCGTACTCCATGGCTGAGCGCTCGGATACCGGCGTGCCCAGCAACAGCTCATCCATGCCGGCCAGCTTGCCGACCAGCGCCGCGTACGCCGTGGCCATGACCATGAACGGCGTGGCCCTGCTCCGGCGCGCGAGCTCGCCCGCCGCGCGCACAAGCTGAGCCGGGAGGCGGGCGGTATGGGTCGCTCCGGCCCAGGATCGCCGGGCCGGTGCCGGCCGGGTGGGCAGCGTGAGCTTCGTCGGCGCGTCGGCAAGGTGCTCGCGCCACCACGCCACGCCGCGATCGAGTCCGACACGGCTGCTCTGCCGGGCCGCGAAATCCGCGAACTGCGCGGGCAACGCCGGGAGCTCGCCGCCCGCGTACAACGCGGCGAGTTCGTCGAACAGCAGGTGTATCGACGGTCCGTCGCAGATGATGTGGTGCAGGAAGATTCCGAGAATGTGCTCCTGGTCGTCCAGCTTCACGACGCCGGTGCGAAACAGGGGCCCCACTGCCAGATCGAAGGGCTCCTCCGCCCACCCGCGCAACACGCGCATCGCCGCCGGCATCCGGTCCCCTGGCGGCAGAGCGCGAACATCGTGATGCAGCATCGGCACGTCGGCAGCCGTCTGTACAACGGGGCGCGGTATACCGCCAGGGGCCGGGAAAACGGTTCGCAGCACCGCGTGGCGTGCGGCGATACCCGTGAGCGCGCTACGCAGGCGCACCACATCCAGCGGGCCGATCAGGTGCACAGCGAACGGCACGTTGTACAACGAAGAGCCCGGATGTACTCGATCGAGAAGCCACACTGCCCGCTGTGCGGACGTCGCGACCGGCGCCGGGGACTGGACAGGTGCTTCACTTTGCGCGATAACCGACATCTGCTGGCTCCTGATTCGCTGCACAGCCTCAGTGATGGTTAGTCAGGACGGGGTACGAGGTTCGCCGTGTAGACGATGAACGAGCTGGGGGAGATCAGTAGTGACAGGTGCAAGGGCTCTGAGGAGCCCATCACGCTGAGCTCCACGCTCGCGGCTGTAAGGCTCGGTATGACGCCCGCGATCACGTAGTAGGCCGCCAGATCGGCTTCGATCTGGTAGAGACGGGACCACGAGGCCGGCTCTACGACGAATCGCAGGAAGCCGTTGGAGTCGGTGCGCCCCTCGTATGACTCGTCCGGGCAGTTCTCGATCCGGCGCCGGAGGCGGACCCCCAGATCGGCCGCCGGCGTGCACATCGCGCCATCACAAATGTGCACAGAGATCGCCATCTTGCCATGCGAGTCTGGGTCTTTATGGATGGCGTCCCCCTGTCTACGGTAAGGATATCGATGTCCTGGGCGAACAGATTCCTGATCGTTGTGCCCATACTCCTGTCCTGTCATTGGACGCAGTCGCCACCACCGGGACTCGTTGGTGTGGACCCGTGCGCAAGTCGCTGCGCTGACGCTATGCGCGGGTCCTTTTCAAACGATTTTTGTCGGCTTCCGCCGTGCTCAGCGCCGTGTGCGCAGTCACTCTTCGGTGTGAGGAGCGACTGGTCAGTGCCACGGTGCAACGGATCCACGCGACACTGGGCACGGTGTTGAACGCTGTGAGCGTGGGCCGCCGGTGAGCATGAGTAGCTCGCAGCCTGCGGTTTCGGCCGGATCCCCGGCTACGTGTATCCGTGGTAACGCCGGAGGAATGAAAGGGGAGAGGTCTCCAGCAACATCAAACGCAACAGAGCACACACAACCTTCGAACAGGGGAAACTCATGGTGCGTTCGACTGTTTCTGCCGCCCGACTCCTCGCCGCCCTCGCCGCGCTGACGGTCATCGCCGCCACGGCAGTGACCGCCCACGATGTGCCGCCTGTGCACCCGGCCTCCACACACATTGTGATCGCCTCCAATTCCTCGGACGACCCGCCTCCCTCCCGCGTGGCGACGCAGGGTTCCTAAACACCGAACTCCGACACCCGCACGCGGCCTGAACGTAGGAAACAAACCCACATGGTCACCGAGAAGCCAGAAGCCCACGAACTGTGGCTCACCGAATATCCCTCCGCCACACTGAAACCCGAAAACCTCGCCGTGGTGGAAACCCGGATACCAAACCTGGGCCCCGGAATGGCCCTGATCCAAAACCTGTACCTCACACCCGACCCCGAACTCACCGTCCGCCGCGTCCGCACCTGGCCACTGCGCACCGCACTCAAAGCCGGACCGGCCGTCGGCCTGGTCATCGCCTCCCGCGACGCCAAGCTCCCCAAAGGCACACTCGTCCGACACGAAGGAGGCTGGGGCACCTACACAGTCCTAGGCCACGGCCAATACGACCTCTGCACCACCAGCGAACACATCCCACCCCAGGCCTACCTCGGCGTCCTCGGCCAACCCGGACTACTAGCCTGCGCAGGCGTCTGGGAACTCGCCGACGTCAGAGCCGGAGAAACCGTCCTCATCACACCAGCCACCGGCCCATTCGGCACCGCCGCCGCCAGACTGGCAAGACTACGCGGAGCAGCCCGCATCATCGGCTGCCAAAACACGACCACCGGCACCGGCGAACCCGCCGTGGACTTCGACATCGTCATTCACCACCAGCCCGCCGACCTCAGCAAACGCCTACTCGCCGCCGCACCACGCGGCATCCACGCCGCAATCCTCGGCGCAGCACCAAACCTGTTCGTCGATGTACTGGGCGCCATCGCCGAACGGGGCCGAGTGGCCTGGACCGCCGACACCGGGATACCAGCCGAGGCGATGACCGACGGCCACCTGCCCGCCGCCGGCCTCGCGACGATCCTCCAACGCGGCATCCGCGTCATCGGCTACCGGGCCTCCCACTTCCAACATCTACGAGACCGCGTAGAGGGACTACTAGCACCCGAACTCACAGCAGGACGACTGACGACGGGCCCTGCCACCCGCCGACACCTCGCCGACCTCCCCGAGGAACTGGCGAACACCGCCAACGGCTCGCCGCACAGAACCGACATCTACCAAATCGCCGTTCCATAACGCGCCATCGTCAAGCCATCGCCAAGCCGTCGCTGTCATCGTGCGTCTCGCACGGCCGCCGAAACGCGGTACCGGTCGAAGATCGCGTCTGCGGCGGCGCGGTACGTTCGCTCCAAGCCGTGATCGTCGCAGCATGCTGCCAGGGCGACCAGCGCCGTGGCCTCGCCCAGTGCGTATCTGCTGTTATGGGCGAGGTTTCGTGCAGTGGTGTGACATTCCAGAGCTGTGCGCGTCTCGCCCAGATGGCGGTAAACCCTGCCCAGCGTGTTGAGCGCATCAGTCCGTAGCGCCGGAGCAGTCTTGCCCTCGGCTACCGCGGTGCCGGCCTGTTCCGCGTACAGTGCGGCAGTCGCGGCCTGTCCGATCTCCATGTACGCCTCCGCGAGATTCGCCAGGACGAGAGCGGTCCGAGGCGTCACCTCGCGTTGCGTTCCTATGAGGCCGCGGGCCTTGGAGAGTACGGACACGGCCTCTTTGGCACGACCGCAGCCTACGAGCGCTTTGCCGAGGTTCGCCAGCGCCATGATCTGAGGCTCGCTTTCCCGGTCGGTGACGCACAGTTCGGCGGCGCGCGTCGCCTGCGATACCGCCCCTTCGAAGGCGGCGAGAGCCAGGAGCGTGCTGCTCAGGCTGATGCGCGCCGCGATCTCTTCTCGGACCCGGCCCAGCTCGGCCGACAGAGTGATCGCACGGTGCAGATGAGCGGCTGCGGACTCGTTGTCGCCGAGGGTGTGCTGGAAGGCTCCGAGCCGGCCGAGGCAGACCGCCTGGCCGAGCCGGTCGTCGCATTGCTCCGCGAGAGTGAGCGCCTCGGCCAGCAACACCGTTCCCTCCTCCGCCTGACCGTCCTTCCACAGCGCTATGGCCAGGTTGACCAGTGCGTTGCTCAGCAGCGGCAGGCTTCCCAGCGCCCGGCAGGCTTCTTCGGCGAGCTTGGCTGTTTTCAGGAGCAGGGTTCCATGGTCTCGAATGTGCAGATAGTGCGCGAGGTTGCGGGAGATGTGCGCGACGTGCGCGTGCAGTCCACGTTCCGACGCGGTACGGATAAGAGGGTGCGCGTTCCTGTATTCGGCATCGAACCAGGCGATGGCCGCGGCCTGGTCGGCCGGAGCGGGCGCGGGACCGGTGTATACCGGGGCTCGTTCCCGGTATTGGTTCCGGCCGGGAAAAGCGATGTCGGACGCCTGACCCGAGGCCACCGAGAAGTAGGACAGCAGCGACTCCGTGGCTTGGTCTATCTGTTCGGCGTCCGAGACTCCGTCCACGTCCATGTATTGGATGGCGTACGCGCGCACGAGGTCATGGATGCCGAAGCGGCCTCCGGGAAGCACTTCGAGCAGATGGCGGTCGAGCAGGAGTTCCAGGACCTCCTCGGTCTCGATCTCGTTACGGCCGAGCAGTGCGCAGGCCGCGGGCACCCCGACGCTTCCTCCGGGGTACAGGCTGAGCAGCCGCAGAGCCCTGCGATACTCGGGCTTCAAGGCCTGGTCGGAGCTGCGGATACTTGCGGTGACGCTGCGCTCGCCGGTGCTCAGCGTGTCGAGCCTGCGGGTCTCGTCCGCGAGTCGCTGGGTCAGCCACGCGATCGAGCGGTGCTCCCGGTTCACCAGCCGGGCCGCGCTTATGCGCAGGGCCAGGGGCAGATTCCCGCATAATCGGGCGAGCTCCGCGGCCGCTGCCGGCTCCGCGGCGACCCGGTCGCGCCCCAGGACCCGTTCGAGCAGCTCGATGCTCTCGTCAGGCTCGAACACATCGAGCCGGATGCTGGAGGCGCCGTCGAGCCCGGAAATCCGATCGCGGCTGGTGACGAGCACCAGGCTGCCCGGACAGTTGGGGATGAGGGCCGCCGCGTCCTGGCTCAGCGCGGCGTTGTCGATCAGCACCAGCAGCGGGGCCGAGGAGGTGGCCGTGCGCCAGGCGGCGGTACGCGCGGCCTGACTGTCCGGAATGTTCTTCTCCGGGATTCCCAGGGCGTTCAGAGCCACGCCCAGCGCGGTGTGCGCGTCGAGGGGATCGGCACCCGGGGTGTAGCTCTTGAAGTCGATGTAGATCTCACCGCCCTGATAATTTCCACGGAGGCGGTGTGCGGCGTGGATCGCCAACGTGGACTTGCCGCTGCCTCCCATTCCCTCGATCACCAGCACCCGGACAAGGGGCTGAACCGTGTCGCCGGCACCAGACATGGAATATATCTTTTGAAGAGCCGCGGTGCGTCCAGCGAAATCCGGTAGCACGTAAGGAATCGTGTTGGGCACCTGTGCGGCGAGCGTGGGCTGCGCAGACGGCGGGGCGGCGGCGTCGTGTCCGCCCGCGGACATCGTCGGTGTCTCCGTGGCCTGAGGATCATCGAGCAGGATGCGTTGGTAGAGAGAGGCGAGGCTGGGCCCCGGATCGACCCCGTAGGCCTCGCCGAGAAGCCGGCGGATGCTGTGGTACTCGTCGAGTGCTTCAGCGCGGCTGCCGCTGAAGTAGAGGGCGAGCATCAACTGCTCTCGGAGCCGCTCACGCAAGGGGTAGTCCGCCACGCTGTTGCGCAGTTCACCGACCAGACTGTTCAGCCGCCCGAACCCGGCCCCGAGCTGCAGCTCGTAGTACTTCTCCAGGGCTGAGACCCGGAGTTCCTCCAGGGCCGTGCTGGCCGCCGCGATGACCAGCCCGCCGTCGCCGGCGAGCAGTGGCCCGCGCCACAGTCGCAGCGCCCGGTCGAGATGGAACAGGGCCGGGTTGCTCGCGGAGGGCTCGTCCGGCCGTCCGGCCGGCTCCCGGGCCTGCTGCAACTCCGCGTGGAACTCGACCAGGTCCAGCCCGGTGGCGCCGAGCGTCAGCCGGTAGCCGGGGCCGGCGGTGGTCAGCTTCGCGGCCAGCGTGGGGATACGCCTGCGCAGGTCGGAGACCATCTTGCGGACTTGGTGGTGTGCCGTGTCGGGGCCGCCGTCGTCCCAGATCGTCTCGACCAGCCGGGAGACCGGTACGACCCGTTCGTGGTTGAGCAGAAGGTATACGGCAAGTCGCTCCTGAAGCGGCCCCCGCAATGGTATTTCAGCCCCGCGGAACAGACACTCGAACGAGCCGAGGATATTGAAGGCCAACTCTCCGGGGCCGTCACCTGCCGTCATCCTTCCCCCTCGAATTCAGTTGGCCTCGCCTCAGGGTGAGGCGGCATCGATTGTTTTCAGGAGTCGAATAAGCATGGGGAACGGGGCATTGCTCAGAGGACTCCGAGCCGCTGTCTGCCGACGGCGAACAGGTGCGAAGCCGGACGCGGCAAAAGGGGGCCGACGGACCACGTTCGGCTGGTGCAAGTCACAATAAGGGGAGAACGTCGACAGCGGAGTTTCTCATCGGCTGCCAGGGAGCGCCAAGGCGTGGCGTCGTTTGTGCCGACAACATCGGAAGCGGCGCAGCCGAGGTAACCCGATCGGAGATCATGGCAAGACTATCGATGTTTCTCGGGCGGGTCCACATCCCTAAAGATATGGATATTCGCTGGGAACCGTAGTCGGTGCTGCTCAACTGCCCTCCGTTGGCTCATCGTTGTTGAGCCCCAGCTCAGGAACCCGCGGCCGATCGATTGCCGTGGCCCTCAGATCCCCGCGTCCGGTCTCGATCGGTCCTCGGCCCGGCGGCGCGGCCGCGTCTCGCGTCGGAGTCGGAGTCGGAAGGCCCGCGACGCGATGCGGTACCGGCGCGGGCAGGTGTTCTTCCCGTTGCATTCCCGCCGGGCAACAGAGCGCGGGACCGCTACGGAGTCGGAATAGTAACCACCGTCGCCAAGCTGACCCGCATGATCTCGAAAACACAGGTTCCGGAGCGGACCGAGCAGGTGACCCCGGCGGCGCCGGTCAAGCTGGCGGACCCCGCTCCGTCGACACAACGCCGTGAAACGGATCCGGCCCAGCGTTATCTCGCGATTCTGAATGACCCGCTGTATTCCTGTCTGGTCGGCCTGCAGGATCTGGTGAGTTACGAGACGGCGCTGTTCTGGCGCGCGCGACAGGTCCGGACGCTGCATCTGCCCATCACCACCGGCTCGATCTCCTCTCCGATGGGCCTGGGCAGTGACTCGTCGCCCGTGAAGATCGACATGTTCGGGGTGCCCACCTATCTCGCCGACTCCATGCAGTTCATGCTGGAGTACGGGTGCCGCTTGACCGGCGACGGTTGCTACTACGTCATGCCCAGCTTCCGGGGCGAGCAGGCTGACGCCACTCACCTGAGCCAGTTCTTCCACAGCGAGGCCGAGATCCCCGGCGGCCTCGACGAGGTGATCGCGGTGGCCGACGAATACGTCCGCCACCTGGCCGCCGCCGTGCTGGAGCACCTGCCCGCCGAAGTCGCCGCGTCGGCCGGCGGCACCGATCACATCGAGCAGTTCCTCGCCTCCCCGAGCGCGTGCATGACCTTCGAAGAGGCCTTGCACGCTCTGGACGGCGACCCGACGTGCTTTCAGACCCATGAGGGCTGGCGCACGATCACGCGCTCGGGCGAGCGACGCCTCATCGAGCTGTACGGCCCCGGCGTCTGGCTGACCCACCACGACCAGCTTTCGGTGCCCTTCTACCAGGCCGTCGACGACACCGGCGAGCAGGCGCTCAACGCCGACCTGCTGCTCGGGCCGGGGGAGGTGATCGGTTGCGGCGAGCGGCACACGCTGGCCTCGGACGTGCGCACGGCGCTGCGCGCTCATTCGGTGCCCGAGTCCGACTACCAGTGGTACGTCGACATGAAGGACCACCGCCCGTTGCACACCAGCGGCTTCGGCATGGGCGTCGAGCGCTTCCTCATGTGGGTGTTGCGTCGCTCGGACATCAGGGACCTGCAACTGGTCGAGCGCTACAACGGCCAGATCACCGTCCCCTGAGCCGGAAGCGGAGACGGAACCCGTGATCTACATGTCCGATCACGCACCTGTGGGCTCTCCACAGGTGCGCCACATCGAGAAAAAGCCCTATGACGGGGATGACGAGGTGAAACCGGTGCCGGCACCCAGCGATGCCGCGCGCGCGGCCATGTCAGGGCTCGACGACCTGGGACTCGAGCGGCTGCTCGCCCTGCCTGCGGTCCCGCTGCCCAACGCCAGGCGGATGCGCTACCCGGTGACCGTGCGGACCAGCGTGGACGACGGGAGATGGGGCCTGCGTGCCTTCGGGACGGAATTCGACCTGGTCGATCCGTCCCGGCGAGCCTCGACGGGCGGCTGGTACTCGGTCGGGTGGGGGCTGTACGACGGCGAGGAGATCGCCGAACTGCTGCTCGTGCAGGTCCTGCGGGACGACACCGACCTGGCCGGGCTGCGTTCGGCCATCACCGGACTACTGCCTGACGCGCCGACCGACAGCACCATCGCTTCGGGCCGGTACCGGCAGGAGTTGCGATTGTGCGCGGCCATCGACCGAGCGCCCGCGGGGGTGTGAGCGGTGACGACACTTCCTTACGTGCTGGACCTGCAGGCGGCCGGGTTCATCGCCCGTTCGCCGGAGATCAAGGGCATTCCGCTGTGGCGCGGTGCGGGCATCCGCGCCGTGGACCTGCTGGTGGAGCAGTTCCTGACCGCGGTCGCCGGTCACGGCCGGCCGGCCGTGTGGCAGCACGGCTTCCTGGCCGACGCCGGGGCCGCCGACCGGGTCTTCGGCAGCTACGACAACGTCTACAACGTCCTGGACCTGCCCGGTCATCCTGATGTCCAGTTCCGGTCGGACAACATCGTCACGACCGTTGCCCGCCTGCGCCGGGAGGGCTGCCGCGGCCCGGTGGTCACGGTCGGCACGGTGATCAGGGACTCGCCCGGCAAGACGCCCGCGCTGTTCCGCGACCGCGGCATCTGGCCCGTCGTCGAGCTGAACCGCATCGTGGCGCCCGCCGACGCGCCGGCGCTCCTGGCGTCCTACGCGGCAGCGTGCGAACGGTTCCTGTCCGCGATCGGGATTCCGTCGCTCACCGTCCAGACACCGGTGCTGTCCGACTACGGCAAGCTGACGTACCTGGTGGTGGCGGTGCTGCCGAACAAACGGCCGACCGTCCTGGCCACTGTCTACGTGCTCAGCGACAAGCTGCGGACCGCGCTGGGCAGCGACGGCGACGTGCTCGACGTCGGCTTCACCGGCAAGGTCCTGGCCACCGCCGCGATGCTGCACGCTGATGCGCGCGGGCTGGCACTGCCCAGCGCGGTGGCGCCGATCCAGGTCGGCGTCACCGCGGCCGCGGCCGAGGACGTGACCGAGTGGCTGGCGCGGCTGCGGGCCGCCGGTCTGCGCTGCGATCTGGTGATCGCCGGCCGCCCGGCCCGCCGGATCAGCGCGGAGCGGGCCTGGCATCGGCGCGGCGTGCCGCTGGTCATCGGCGTCGGGCCCGGCCGCGGCTCGGTGTCGGCCGGCACCCGCCTGCCGTTGCGCCGCGACGCCCGTCGCGAACTGCCCGAACCCGATGCGGTCCGCGCGCTGCTCGCACAGTCCGACGCCCGGCTGTTCGCCCGTGCCCGGCGAGTATTCGACGCGGGGATGGCTCAGGGCTCCCATCTGCGGTCCATGTGCGGGGACTGTGCCCGCGGCGAGGGTCTGGCCGTGTTCGGCGTGCTGGTGCCCGAGGTGGCTGTCACCTGTGAGTCCTGCGGCAGCGCCGCGGGGGAGCGGCTGTTCATCAGCGACGAGGGGCGGTTCTACTGAGATGGCCACATTCCTGTCGACGACGATTCCCTACGCCAACGCCGGGCCGCATCTGGGACACGCCTTCGAGTTCGTGCAGGCGGACGCGTTCGCCCGCCACCTGTCCCGGCACGACGCCGTCTTCGTCTCCAGCGGTACCGACGAGAACGGGCTGAAGATGGTCCAGTCCGCCGCCGCCTCCGGGGAGACCACGGCGGCGATGGCGCAGCGGAATTCGGCTGAGTTCGCCCGGCTGGCCCGCACGTTGCCCCTGACCGTGGACCGGTTCGTGCGGACCAGCACCGACCTGCGGCACCGCGCTGGCGCGCAGGAACTGTGGCGGCGGATGGCGGACCGGGGCGACATCTACTCGCGCGACTACACCGGCGACTACTGCGTCGGCTGTGAGGCCTTCCTCGCGCCCGACGAACTGGTCCGCGGCCGCTGCGCTGTCCACAAGGTCAAGCCGACCGCGACCCGGGAGCGCAACTGGTTCTTCCGGCTCAGCAGGTACGCCACGGATCTCGGCGCCGCGGTGGCTGATGACCGGATCCGGATCTGGCCGCCGTCGCGGCGCAACGAGATGCTCGGCCTGATCCGCGGCGGCCTCACCGACATCAGCATCTCCCGGTCGACCGACCGGATCCACGGCTGGGGCATTCCCGTACCCGGCGACGACAGTCAGGTCATGTACGTCTGGATCGACGCGCTGACCAACTACGTCAACGCGCTCGGCTGGGCCGATGGCGACCCGGACTACGAGCGCTACTGGGCCGGCGCCCGACGCCGCATCCATGTGCTCGGCAAGGACGTCAGCCGCTTCCACGCCGTGTACTGGCCGGCGATGCTGATGTCGGCCGGGCTGCCGCTGCCGACCGACCTCGTGGTGCACGGCCACGTGCTGCTGTCGGGGCACAAGCTCAGCAAAACGCTGGGCAACGTGATCGACCCGTTCGACCTGATCGGCCGCTACGGGGCCGAGGCCCTGCGCTACCTGATGCTGGCCGAGTTCTCCCCCTGGGCGGACGCCGACTTCACCGACCAGCGGCTCGTCGCCCGCTACAACACCGACCTGGCCGGTGGGCTCGGCAACCTGGTGGAACGGGTGACCGCGATGGTCCGGCTCTACCGCGGCGGCGTCGTGCCCGGCCGCACCGCGCCGGTCGGACCGCTGGAACACGACCTGCTCGCGGACGCCAAGCGATTGTCGGCCGCGTGCGAGCAGGCCCTTGACCGCTTCGACCACCGTGAAGCCGTCTGCCGGCTGCGAGAGCTCGTGCGCGCGGTCAGCGCCTACCTCAGCCGGCGAGCCCCCTGGGCCGAGGCCGAGCCCGCCGCGCTCGACACCGCGCTGCACACGCTCATCGACGTGCTCCGCACGATCGGCGGGCAACTGGCGCCGATTCTGCCGGGCGCGTCCGAGCGGATGACCGACGCGCTCGGACTGCGCGACCGCACGGATATCGCCGGCGCCCGCGTTCAGGCCCGGCCGCGTCTGTTCCCGAGGCTGGAGCTCACCTGGTGACCAGACAACTGCCTTGCGCGCTCGGACCCGATGCCGCGATCGGCCTTTGGACGCCCGCGTCCCCCGGGCCCGCCCTGTTCCCCCGCCGCTACCGGCGCGCGCTGGCCGCCCTCGACCGGCCGGTGGTGACCACGGAGTCGACGGCGGCGAACGACGGCATCGGCGCCGCCGACCCCGGCAAGATCGCGGACGACCTGCACAAACTGCTCGTGGACGAGCGGGTCGGCGCCGTGCTCTGCACCACCGGGGGCTACACCTGCTCGGCTGTCCTGCGGCACATCGACTGGAACCTCGTCCGGGAGGCCGCCCGGCCGATCATCGGCTACAGCGACGCCACCTCAATGCTCTGGTCCACCCTCGCCCGCGCTGACCTGGTGTCCTTTCACGGGCCGATGCTGATCTCCGAGTGGGGGGAGTGGGGCGGCCCCTGGCCGGACACCGTGGCGGGCCTGTCGCGGGCGCTGAGCCCGGAGCCGGGACCGCGGCCGCTTCCGGAGCCGGAAGCCTGGACGGACGAGACCCTGTGGTGGGACCGCGAGGACACCCGCCGCCGGGCCACCCAGGCCGGCCCCTGGCGCTGTCTGCGACCGGGCACGGCCGAAGGCTGGCTGTTGCCGGGTTGTGCCAACACCGCGGCCCACCTGTTCGGTACCCCCTACCTGCCCGAGGTCGACGGGGCGCTGCTCTGCCTGGAATTCAGCGGCACGGGACCGGACCAGGTGTGGGCGTACCTGACCCAGTGGGCCGACAGCGGCCTGCTCGACCGGATCGCCGGGCTCGTGATCGGCCGCTTCAGCGGGCCGCGGGCGGCCGCGGGCGGGTCGGCCGACTATGACCGGGTCCTGCGGGCCGTGCTCGGCGACCGCGACCTTCCCGTGCTCGTCGACGTCGACTTCGGCCACACCGAGCCCATGCTCACGCTTCCGGTCGGTACCCGTGCCCGGCTGGACGCCACCGACCGTCTTCTCACCCTGCTGGAACCGGCCACCATCCCTACCGCGAGGAAGATTTCATGAGTGCTGCACAATTCGTCGACGACGACGGCACCATCGTCGTGCACACCGACCAACACCTGTGCCGACGCTGCGTTCTCCCGGAGAACTTTCCCGATGCCGACTTCGACGGCGCCGGTGTCTGCGGGTACTGCCGGGCCGAGGCCGATCGGGTCGATCATTCCCGGGCCGAGGTCGAGGCCGTTCTCACCGGGAGCCGGCCGCACGCCGCATCCGGCGACTACGACGTCGTGTTGCTCTACAGCGGGGGCAAGGACAGCTCCCTCGCCCTGATCCGACTGGTCGAGGAGCACGGCCTGCGGGTGCTCGCGCTCACTCTCGACAACGGGTTCCTGGCCCAGGTGACCGCGGCCAACATGCGCGCGGTGCTGGACAGCGTCGGCGCCGACCACATCATCGTGCGGCCGCGGCGGCGGGTCATGCACGGCGTCTACCGCTCGGCGTTGACCAGTGCGTTCGGGCCGGAGACCGTGAAGTATTCGACAGCCGCGTGTGGATCGTGCATCGGCATGGTGTTCGCCGCCGGCATGCGCACCGCCGCCTCCTACGGGGTCCCGCTGCTGGCCGGCGGCTGGACTCCGGGTCAGCTCACCAACGCCGCGTTCGTCTCCGCCGGGTTCCTGCGCGAGGTCATCGAGCGCAACCTCGACCCGGTCCGGTCCACGGCGCCGGAATTGTCCGCCGACCTCGACACCTGGACCAGGGACTCCGGCGAGTTGCCGCGCGGCCTGGTCAACCCGCTCTACGCGATCGACTACACCGAGGCCGGAGCCCTCGCGGTACTGGAGAGCCACGGTTGGGTGGCTCCCAAGGACACCGACTCCTGCTCGACCAACTGCCGGCTCAACGGCCTGCTGATCATCGATCACATCCGCAAGTACGGCTACCACCCCTACGTCTACGAGATGGCCCACCACGTCCGCATCGGCGCCATGGCCCGCGACGAGGCCCTGCACAAGCTGAGCAACGTCAACCTCCGCAGCTCGGCTGTGGGCGCGGTCGCCGTCGAACTCGGCATCCGGTCCCCGCTCTCCGTTTCCTGACTCCGCCCCGAATCCTAGGAGCGTTTCATGCATGACGTCCTGTCGGCCCCGGCCGACGCGATCAGCCGGCTCTCCGTGGCCGAGATAGCGACCTTGGACTTCTCCCGTGTCGTGGCTTTGACCAACGAGCCGAACATGCCCTCCGGCGGCGGCGCCACCGTCCGCCGCGTCCTCGAACTCGCCCCCGTCCGCCTGGGCCGTCCGGTGCTCGAAGTGGGCAGCAACACCGGATACACCACCATCGAGATGGCGAGCTGGCTCGACGCCCCGGTGACCGGACTGGACGTCAACCCGGTGTCCAACGTCTTCGCCACTGCCAAGGCCGCCGCCTACGGAATCGGCAACGCGACCTTCGTGCTCGGCGACGGTCAGGGCATGCCCTTCCCGGACGACCACTTCGACCTGGTGTTCTGTAGCAATGTCACGTCGTTCATGGACGACCACGCCAAGGCGATCAACGAGTACTACCGGGTCCTGGCCCCGCTCGGAGTCCTGGCCTCGGTGCCGATCTACTACCTCCGCACGCCGCCGGAGTCGCTGCGCGCCCGGGTCGAGGAAGCCATCGGCGTCCCGCTCCCCGTGACGAGCCGGGACTACTGGGCGGACATGTTCTCCCGGCCCGGGGTGAGCCTGATCGCCGACGAGTCCTACGAGTACGTCAGACAGAGCCCTGAGCGCATCGCCGGCTACACGGCCGCCGTGATGAGCGGGCCGCACCTGCGCGACCTGCCCGCCGACAAGCTGGCGGCGCTGCGGAACCGGCTGGCCCACTTCTACGAGCTGTTCGACGAGAACCTGTCCTACTGCGGCTACTCGATCCTGCTGTTCCGTTCCAGCCACCCGAACCCGGAACCGGTGCTGCACACCACCCGCCCGGCGGCCCGGGACACCGCGTGACCACCCGTTCGATCTCGCCGCTGGAGCGGCTCGTCGACGACACCGTCACGCCCAACCGGCTGCGCGACATGACGTGGCTGGCGAGGTACCTGGACTCGGGGTCTTCCGCGGGCGAGCCGATCATGCTGAGCCTGGGGGAGTCCTGGGGTCAGACGCCCACCGGGCTGCTCGCGGCCCTGCGCGAGGTGCCCGACTGGTCGCACGGTTATCAGCTCTCGATGTACGGCCTGCCAGAACTGCGCCAGACCCTGCGGGACTACGTGGCCGACACCCAGCGCCTTCCCCGCGACCAGTCCTGGGAACTGGCCGTGAGCTGGACCGGCACCCGCAGCGCGATGCGCGACTTCGGGGCCGGGCTGCGCCGCGGGACGATGCTGGCGGTCGCCCCCGCCTGGGACTACGCGGGCGTCTTCGAGCCGATGGGGTTCAGCCCGGCCTACGTCCCGTTCGACCCGGCCGATCACGCCGGGCCGAGCGTGGCCGCGATCGAGGCGGCCGCGGCCGCGGTGGACGACCTCGCCCTGGTCGTGATCAACGCGCAGCACAACCCGACCGGCGCCAACTGGGCGCCGAGCCTGGTCACCGCGCTGATCGACGTCGCGATCGAGCGCGGTGCCGCGATCCTCATCGACGACGCCTACTTCGGGATGTGCCCCCAGCCGGCGACGTCGGCGCTGGAGATCCTGCTCCGCCGGCTCGGCGGCCGGCCGTCCCCGGTGCCATGGCTGGGCGTGCGCTCGCTCGGCAAGCAGTTCCGCTGCAACGGCTGGGGGCTCGGCGCGGTGATAGCCGAGCCGGACCCGCTGGACGATCTGGTCAACGAGGTGCGGCCGCAGCACACATTCAACTACGCCATCCACCTTCAGTGGGCATTGGCGCGATGGCTGGCCGATCGCGCGGACGTGGCCGCCTATCTCACCGATCAGCAGGCTGCGACGACGTTGAAGCGGTCGGCCGTCCTGAGCTGGCTGCCACCGTCGGTACGCCGACGGACGATCGCCGGCCCAGCGGCACCGTACCTGCTCTACCCCGCGCCGCCGGGCCTCACGGTCGAGGAGTACCTGCGGCGCGCGGCGGTCGAGTGCGGTGTCCTGCTCTCCGATGCGTGGCCGCTCGCCCGGGTCGCTGACGCCGAGTCCACCGGCTACGTCCGGCTCTACCTGGGGCCGGCGCTCGCCACGCTCGAGGACGCCAGAGATCGCCTGTCCGCGGCGGGGCTGTGGCCGGCATGAGCGTCGAGGCAAAGGGAAGGTCGCCCGGGTCGCCCGGGTCGGTCCGGGGCGCCCGGCCGCCGGCGGTCTTTCCGGCCCGGCTGGGTGCCGCGGTCCTGGCCGACGGCATCGGCACCGGCATGTTCATGCCCTTCAGCGTCCTGTACTTCGTGCACGTCGTCGGCCTGCCCCTGTCCGACGTCGGAGGCTGCCTGACGGCGGCCGGCCTGCTGGCGCTGCCCGCGTCGATGCTGACCGGTTCGCTGGTCGACCGCAGGGGCTCCCTGCCGTTCGTGGTGGGGGGCGACCTGCTCGGCGCGGCCGCGTTCATCGCCTACCTGTGGGTCCGATCCGCCTGGGAACTGGTACTGGTCGCCTTTGTCGCCGCCCTCGGCCAGGCCACGGTGCGGACCGCCGGCACCGCGCTCATCGCCGCTATGGCCGAGCCCGGGCAGCGGGCCGTTTGGCTCGCCCGGCAGTCGGCCGCTCGCAACGCGGGCTACGGCGTGGGGGTGCTCGCCGGGACCTCGCTGGTAGTCCTCGGCAGTCACACCGCCTACCTGCTGCTCGCGGGCATCAACGCGGCCAGCTACCTGGTGGCGGCGGTGCTCCTGGGCCGACTGCCCGGCGCCGGGACATCGGCGGGGCCGCCGCCGGGCATCCCGTCCGCGACGGAGGAGGAGCCCAGTTACGGCTCGGTGTTGCGCGACCGCCGCCTGCGGCTTCTGAGCCTGGCCGGACTCGGCCTGGTCGTGTGCATGAACGTGCTCCCGGTTCTGCTGACCACATACCTGACTGCTGTCCTGGGGCACTGGGTCTTTCTCGGCGGCCTGGCGATCGCGGGCAACACCGTGATCGTGGTCGCGGCCCAGGCCGCACTGACTCGCCGGGTCCAGAGGTTCCCCGAGGTACGCGTGGTCCAGGCGGCTGCGGCGGCCTGGAGCCTGGGCTTCCTGTGCCTGTGGATACTCAGCGCGGTGCCCTGGTGGGGAGCCGCCCTCGGGCTGCTCGCAGCGGTCGCCTCGCTGACGCTCGCGGAAATGCTGTACGGCCCGACCGTGGGCGCCCTGGCCGCACAGCTCGCCCCGGTCCGGGCGCGAGGCCGCCACCTGGGCGTGTTCTACCTCTCCTGGAGCCTGGGCAGCGCCATCGCCCCCGCGGTGCTGACCTGGCTGCTCTCCGAGGGCCACCAGTGGCCGTGGATCGTCCTCATCGCCGTGTGTGCGGCCTCTGCGACGGCACTCGGCCGGATCCAGGAGCGGACCGCGCCCTTGACGACCTAGAAGTCCGCTCGCCGTACGACCCAGACCACTCACTCCATCGGAAAGGCTGAAATCCATGACCATCGTATGGTCCGACCCCGAGAACCACGACCGGCTCACGCTGCTCGGCTCGCGGGACGCACTGTCATCGGGATGCCGGGACGACGGCATCCCGGAGGCGATCACCGGCATCCTGGCCGGACCTGAGCAGGGCAGGACCGATGCGACCGGGGCGCTCAAGCAGCTCCAGGAACTGCTTGAGCAGATCCGGCACACGCCGGAGGGCGCGGCCCGGGTGGAGCGCATGAACGCCTTCGTCCGCACGCTGGGCCAGGCCGACAACCTCGCTGCCTTCCTGGAGCTGATGCGGGCCTCGATCCGGTCTGCGCGGCCGTCGGATCACGAGATCACGGAGCGGTCCCGGGCCAGCCGCGCGCACTGCATATACGGCTGGTCCGGCCAGTCGCTGCTGCTGGCCTCGGAGATGCACCCGCTCCCGAGCACGTCGCCCGCGGGTGACGGCGTCGAGGAGATCATGGGCTCCGCGCTCGCGGAGTGGGTTGCCAGCATTCACGTCTGGCAGCCGAACCCGGAGGCGCAGGGTTTCGAGTCGGTCAAGCGGTTCGAGCCGAACGCGATCGTCGAACCGCCGCATTCGCACCCGTTCTCGTTCGTCTCCTACGTCTCCGTCGGGGAGATGCGCCAGTCGATCTACGAGGAAGCCGACGGGCCGGCTCCGGCCGGGTCCGCCGATCGCTATCAGGATGTCGATCTCGAGCGGGTGGACGGAGTCTGGCCGCCTCATCAGGAGTATGTGCGCAGCCGTCTGCGGACGACTGAGGACCGCCTCCTGCTGAAGCAGGGGCAGAGCTACTTCATGCCGCCGGACATGATCCACGACGTCGAGGTGGACCGGGCCGCCGCGGTCGACCGTCCGGCGATCACCTTCTTCCTGCGCGCCGAGACAGTCCAGGTCCCGAAGTCCTACATGGTGCCGTCGATGGCGGATTTTCATCGCGACAATCCCGAGCTCACCAGCCGGGCGAAGTCCCTGGCCCCGGAGGAATGGGACGCCATGCTCGAAGCCATGGCCCGCTACCTGCGAGGAGACGCCGACCATCTGCGGCTGGGCGAGGTCTTCGAGTGCGGCAGTTCGTACGCCTTCCTGAACGTATAGCCGCCACCGGCAGGGCGGACGTCGGCCTCCGCCCGGAAATCCACGAATGGAGCGATAAGTGACCGCAGTCGAAAGCGAAGGGTCGGTCGTACTGTGCAAGTGGCAGCCAGAACTCGGCCGGGAGCTCCTTGAGCGTACCCGGGTGCACGTCGTCCTCGACGACTACGACATCGCGCATAACGCGATCGACGATGTCCTGCTGGCCAAGGCCGCCACGGTTCACCGGGTGAGCACGTTCAACGCCCTCGAAGAGCTGGCAACCGTGGCGGTGTCGATTCTGACGCAGGACCCTGAGGTGTCCCGGGTCGTGAGCTTCGCCGAGTTCTCCCAACTGGGCGCGGGCTATCTCGCAGAGCTGCTCGGCGTCGGGCCACCGGCCCTGGCCTCGGTCGCCGGCCGCGACAAGAGGCTGATGAAGCGGTTGGTGGCCGCGGCCGGCGTGCCGACAGCGGACTTTCATTCGCTGCCGGATCCGAAGGACGAGACCGCTGTGGCGGCGTTGGCCGGCCAGCTCGACTTCCCCGTTGTCGTGAAGCCCGCCGCCGGATTCGGGACGATGAGCACGCTCCGGGCAGACGGCGCGGCGCAGTTCCGCGAACTGTGCCGGTCCTTCCCCTACGAACCCGTGCTGGCCTCGCGGCAGCTCATCGTCGAGTCCTTCGTGGACGGCGAGGAGCTGCACGTCGACGCCTACTGGGATGCGGACGGGCCGCACTTCCTGTTCGTCTCCCGCTACTTCGCACCCCGCCTGGCGGTCCAGCGCGGTGAGTGCCCCCTGGACGGGGGAGAGCTGCTCTCGCCCACAGACCACGCCGAGTTGTATGCCGAGTTGGAGGTGCTCACCGCCCGGGTCATGGGCGCCCTCGGGGTGACCGGGACAATGATCCACCTGGAGGTCTTCCGGCAGGCCGACGGCCGGATCGTCTTCTCTGAGATCGCCACGCGGGTCGGCGGCGGCTGGGTTTCCGGCCTCATCAGCCAGGGACTGGGCAGAAGTATCTGGACGGTCCTCGCCGATCTGGCGATCGAGGGCCGAACCGGGCCGCCGCGACCGGTGGCGCCGTACATCGGCGTGGTCCATCTGCGGCCGCAGGCCCCCGGCCGCGTCGTTCAGATCCCCACCGTCGCTGAAGTGATGGCCATTCCCGGGGTGTTCCAAGCCCAGGTCTGGCCCGCGCTCGGTGATGTCCTCGCCATGCGTCACCCGTCGGAGTGGGTGGTGTTCGCCTACATCGGTGCCGACAGCCCGACAGCGCTCGACGCTCTGGTCCGGGAGGTCGCACAGCGCCTCAGTGTGCGCACCGTCCCCGTGGAGTCGTGATGGAGCCTCCCACTCAGGCAATGTGCTCCCACCCGCGCACGGCGTTGCTGCTCTCCGCCGAACTCGCCGGGGGTGTCGCCCGCCTCAGCGCGGCGCTGCGGCGGCGGGGTTGGCGGGTCGTCCTGGTCTCCGAGATGGATGACGACCCCAATGCCGTGCTGTGCGACGGCCACGTCGTCGTCGACTGGAACGCCTCCGATGAGGACGTCATCGCGACAGTGGCGCGGGCCGGCGTCCGGCCGACCGCGGTAGTCAACATGGTGGAGTCGCTGATCCTTCGGCGCGCCGCGCTCCTGGACCACTTCGGCCTGGCAGATCCCAGCAGGGGTCTGGCCCGGCTCATGGACAAGGCCGCCGTCCGCCGAGCTGCCGATGCCGCCCGCGTCTTCCCGCTGCGGTGGACCGACGGCTCGATCGCGGAACTCAGGGCCGCGCCCCCGTCGCGGTATCCGGTCGTGGTCAAGCCGGCTGTGGGCGGCGGCGCCTCGCGCGAGGTCCACCTCGTGCGCTCCCGAGACGAGTTCGACCGGGTCATGGCGGGGTTGCGGGAGGTGCGCGGCTCGGATCGGTTCCTCGTCGAGGAATACCTGACAGGACGGGAGTTCTCCGTCGACGGATATGTCCGCGACGGTGAATTCGTCAGCGTCTTCGTCGCGGACAAGCCCGACCACGACTCGGCCCGGTTGCATGACCGGGGGCTGCGGATATCACCCCCAACCGGCGTGTCGGCCGATTCCATCGCCCGATTCCTGGCGGAACTGCAGATCCTGCTCTCCGCGCTGAGCCTTGACGGGGTGTGGCTGCACATCGAAGGGCGGATGGCCGATCGGAAGCGGGCCGGGCTCATCGAGATCAATCCACGGCCCGGCGGCGGTCTCTACCCCGCCGCGATCCGGCACCGCACCGGCGTCGATCCAGTCGAGGCCGCCCTGGACCTGGCCATCGGGTCCGCGCCGGAGACGGGGCACGGAGGGCTCAGTGCCCCCGTCGCCATCGTTCCCGTCGAGGCTGACGTGCCAGGCATCGTCCACTGCCGCACCACCGTCGCAGACCTGCTGGCACTCGACGGTGTCGTCGACGCCTACATCATCGACGGCTACCGCGTCACATCACTGGCCAAGGAGAACTTCTTCGCCGCGGTCATGGTGACGGGACAGGGCGAGGAGGAACTGCGAAAGCACGCATCCACTGCCCTTTCGGTGCTGGACTACCAGATCCTCCCGCCGTGACCAGCCGTTTCACGCGGCACCGGCTCCGGCGGCGGATATCTGAACAACACTCGAAGGAGATCTGCTCATAATGAGTGCCAACCTAATGATGCGGTCGCAGGTGGCTGCCGACCCCGTCTCGCCGATGACCTGGCTGCGGGTCTTCGAACTCCCTTGTGAAGTAGTGAGCTGCCGGGAGGCCGCAAACGCCAAAGGATTCCCTCTCCGACACGAGCTGAAGTCGCTCATTCTGAAGACGGACGAGGGCTTTGCCGTAGTTCATCTCTCAGGCAGCGAATTCCTTTCCCTGCGCCAGGTGAAGCGCTTCCTGAAATCCGACCAGGCGCGACTCGCCACCCCCCACGAGACTGCCTCCCTCGGGGCCCGGCCCGGCGCCGTCTCACCCTTCTTGCCGAACCTGTGGAGGCTCCCCCATCTCATAGACACCGATCTCCTCACCCTGACCTGGGTGTCTACCAACAACGGCACGCTGAACAGCTACATCGTGTTTGATCCCATCCTTCTGTCTCGGGCTGAAACGTCGTCTACCGGGCAATTTCGCAGAATCGAATGAGGCGCGGCGCCAGCCTCGAACCTGAGGGTGCCGAGAAGTCCGTCCATGCAGGTCAGGCGATCAGGCGGTATTCGTGACGGGGCGACCGTGATGCCGAGGCCGGCCAGTTCCCCGGCGATCCGGCGGTAGCCCCAGGCTTCGTTGCCGCGGGCCATTCTCAGCACCAGGGCTTTGATGCTCCGGCAGGTCGCGGGCCCGGCCCCTGGGCTTGGATCTCGCGGCCCATCGTCGGCGTAGGATGTCGCGGCGCCAGCTCAGGAAAGTGCTGGGGTGACGATTAGCCGTAGCCGGTCGTGCCGCGCCTTGGGTATCAGGCCGAGCAGGGACGCGATCAGGGCCCGGTCGGCGCTTCGTAGCGCAAGCGGATGACCAGGCTGGACGGACTTCTCGGCACCCTCAGCCGGATGGCGGCGTACCGCGAACGCCGACGGGATGCCAAACGGGCCGCCTGATCTGGATGCTTGCCCCATGCCGTCGCATGCTGCCGCAGTCACCGGCTTCAGTACCAACGTCATGGGGCACTTGTGGCTGTCACGGACTTTGCCTGCCGCGGACCTTGCCTGAGGTTGATCAGAGCTCGATACCGTAAAGCGCCGCCGCGTTGCCGTAGCTGAACTTCCGCCGGTCCTCCTCCGAGGTGAAGTGTCCGACGAAGGCGGTGATTTCGTCGTGGGTCGGGTGCTGGAACGGGTAGTCAGTCGAGAAGATCAGTCGGTCGACGGTGGTGACCGTCAGGGCGTGCCGCAACAGTGCCGGGTTCAGCATGCCGGAGGCGGTGATGTAGAAGTTCGACCGGATGTAGTCCGACACCGAGCGCTGGAGGCCGGCGATGCGAGACAGGCTGTTGGCCCGGTCCAGCCAGAACAGCAGCATCTCGCCCCAGTGCCCGAGCACCACCTGAAGCTTCGGGTGCCGGTCGAACGTGCCGCGCAGGATCAGGCGCAGCGCCGCGGTGCCGGCGTCCATGTGCCAGCCCCAGCCGAACGTGGCCAGCGCCAGATCGGTCATGGCGTCGAAGCCGCGGTAGGAGGCGTCGCGCAGCGCGTCGGAGGGGATCTGCGGGTGGATGAACACCGGCTGTCCCAGCTCCGCCGCGGCGGCGAAGAAGTCCTCGTACGCCGGGTCGTCCAGGAAGCGGTCGCCGGAGCGGCCGTAGACCATGGTGCCGACGTGCCCGGCTCCCGCGGCCCGGGCGAGCTCGTCGGCGACGTGCTCCGGTGAGGACATGGGCAACGTCGACAGCGCGCGGAACCGGCTCGGCTGGCCGGCCACAGCCGCGGCGGCCAGGTCGTTCGCGGCACGGCTGAGCCGCACGGCCTGCTCCGGGGGCAACGGCTGGGTGCCGGGAGGCGTCAGAGCGAGAACCGACACGTCGATCCCCTGGGCGTCCATGGCGGCGATCCGCCCGGCGCCCAGGTCTTCCAGGCGCTGAAGGTTATCGCCCATCTCGTTGAAAACGAGACTTTCGTCCGGGCGCGGCACAGCTTTGAGGGCGGCGGTCAGATCGGGGGTGATCCAGTGCTCTTCGATGGCGATGAGCGTCATGTCGCAATCCTTGTCCAGAAGTTGTCGGAAACCAGGTACTACCAGGGCACTGTATGACCCGAGCGGTGCGGGTGCGGCGGTGCGGGCCGTGCGCTGCCGTGCGCTGCCGTGGGTATGACGGTGGCCGGCTGGTCTTCGGACCGGCCGGCCACCGGCTTGGCTTGATGACCTTGAACATCAAGCCGAGTGCTGTCAGATCGTGCGTGCCCGTCAGGGCGATCACCGCATGGGGAACGTGGCTGCCGTCGTTTCAGGACCGGGACGCCAGCGCCTGATCGAGCCACGCGAAGGCGATCTGCCCGGCACCGGGTTCTCCCATGTGCGGGCGCCCGCCTCGCACGACCAGGTCCGTATGCGTGGCGTCGCCGCGGGTACCGGCGAGGAAGCAGTCCTCGATCGGGAAGATCGTGTCCTCCGTCCCGTTGATGATCAGCAGCCGGCAGGCCGGTGCGTCCAGCACGCCGGAGTCGACGAGGCTGAACCGGTGGGCGTCGGCAGTGTAGGCGGCCACCGCCGCCGCCGGGTCGGCGTCGCGATAGCCGAACTTGTAGGCCAGCGCCTCGGCCAGATCGAAGGGGTACTCCATCTGGTTCTGCGCGCCGATCCATTCGGCGTCGAACATGCGGTGGCCCCCGCCGCCCTGTGCCACCGCCGCGAACAGCTGGTCGGCGTGGGTGTGCGCGGCGCGCTGCACGTAGTACCCGCCGGTGCTGACCCCCCAGGCGAGGATCGTGGCGGGGTCGAAGCCGGACTCGGGGGCGCTGTCGGCGACCCAGTCGAGGATGCTGCTCATCAGGCGGTCGGCGGAGGCCGGGTCGCTCGGCGCCGCGGGGCAGTCCCCGGTGCCGGGGATCTCGAAGGCCAGCGTCGCGAAGCCGTGGTCTATGAGTGCCTGGACGCGCGGCCCCTGGTCGGTCCGGTAGCCGTCCAGACCGCAGATGTACAGCACCACGGGCCACCCGGCCTCGGGCCGCGGTCCGTGGGGCACCCGCAGGTAGACGGGGATGTCGGTGTCGTAGTCGCCGGCGGCGAAGTCGGCGTGCTTGAACGGGATGGCGACGGGCACGACCGGCGATTCCATCAGTCGGCCGCCCTGCTCGTAGGCGGCCTTGCCCTTCTCCCATGCCTCCTGGCCCAGCGGCGAGCGGACCACGGGGAACCTTGCGGTCCGGTAGACGGCGGCCGCGCGCAGGAACAACTCCCGCGCCCGGTCGGTCTCGCCCCGCTCCGCCGCTGCCCGCGCCTCGTCGGCGAGGCGGTCGCCGGCCGGGAGGAACGGCCGGGCGAAGTCGTCCTGGCGGGACAGGAAGGCCGGGTCGTCGCCGGAGACCGCGATCAGTTCGGCGAAGATCGGCTCGAAGTCCGCCAGCCGTCCGTCTTCGAACGGGTAGACCTCGGCGGCGCACGGCCCCCGCCACTTCTGCTCCCACAGCGCCGATACCGACTCGTGGTGCGGGAAGTAGGGGAAGCCGTCGCGGAGAGTCTCGGTGCTGGACTGGACGTGGAATGGCGTGGACATGGCTGTTCTCCCGGTCGAAGGGCTCAGGGCGCTGGGAGTTCCGAGATGTGCTTAGAACTCGAAGCAAGTCCCACCATAGCTTGCTTTGAATCCGAAGCAATAGCGGGTGCCGAAGTGACGTACGTCATAGTGATGCTTTGAATTCGAAGCGATATGCTGGCCGGATGACCGAGAGCCGTCCCGACCCCGAAGCCCGGCCCGGTGGCGACGAGCCGCTGAACCCGGCCGAGCTGAAGACGCTGATCGCGCTCATAGAGTCGGTCACCGTGCTCCAGTACCGGCTGGAGCAGCAGTTGCGGGAGATCGCCGGCGTCAGTTTCGTGCAGTTCCAGCTCCTGGTCCGGCTGCGCGACGCGGGCGGGACGCAGACCATGACCCAGATGGCGGACGGCGTGGTCTACAGCCGCAGCGGGATCACGTATCAGGCCGGGCTGCTGGAGAAGGCCGGGCTGATCACCCGCGGCCCGGACCCGGACGACGACCGCGTGAGGGCCGTCGCCCTCACCGACGCCGGCCGCGCGCTGCTGGACGAGGTCCTGCCCCCGCACGTGGGGCTGGCCCGCCGCCTGCTCTTCGATTCGCTGACCGGCGACGACCTGCCGCGGCTGGCCGAGATCATGGCGAGGGTCCGCGACCACATGCAGGCCCAGCCCTCCCGCTCGGCCACGACGGTACGGCGCCGCCGCGACGACGCCGGAGCGTGACGCTGTCGCCGAAACCGTCAAGAAGCTATCGGATCGGGAGGAACTCCGAAAGGGAAAGCGACAGCGTCAGAGCTCCGTTTCGGCTGCGTCAGGGCTCTGCGTGATCGTGTCAGTACTCTGTGGCCCGCCGCACCTCGCGCAACACCATCCCGGCGACGGCAGTGCGTGAGGAGACTTCAAGCTTGGCGAATATATGGGACAGGTGAGTCTCGATCGTCTTCTCGGCGAGTCGCAGGCGCCTGGCGATCTGCCGGTTGGTCAGGCCGTCGCTGACCAGCACGGCTACCTCCTTCTCGCGCCCCGTCAGGGCGGCTATCGCCGATTCCGGTTCGGATTCGGGTCCGGGGCCGGATTCCGGCTTGGCGGGGGCCGCGGCCCCCGGTCCCGGCTCCCGGCGGGTCCGGGTGGTGTGGTCGGCCAGACGGAGGGCTCCATAGGCTTGCGCGTCTTGCCGGACGCTCTGGAGTTCCGCGGCGGCACGTTCGGCGTCGCCACTGGCGGCCAGTGCCGACCCGACGAGGATGCGCGCGCGGAGCTCGTCGATCACCATCCCCGACTCCTGGAACATGCGCAGCGCGGCTCGGGCCGGCTCCAATGCGGCGGCGGGAGCGCGTTGTGCTGCTACCTGCGCCTGCGCGAGCAGGGCCAGGCCGCAGCGTCCGGGCAGGCCCAGGTCCGCCGCGCTGCTCAGCGCCCGGTCCGCCCACGACTGCGCCTCCTCTACGTGCCCCGCGCAAAGGGCGACGCGGGTGAGGAGTTCGTACCACTCCACGCGTGACCAGGGGGCGATGCGCTCCAGTTCGGGGAGGCCGCCGGCGCGGATCGCCGCCAGGCAGGCTTCGGTGTCGCCGGATTCCAGGCAGTGCTCGGCCCGGATGAACGTCAGGACGGACTCGAACCAGTCCTCGACGACGCTCTGGCCGGGTTCGGCGGGGCGGGATGCCGGATCGGGCTTCCGGGTCCAGGCGCGAGCCCACCGATAGAGCACGAGCGCCCCGGCCCGCTGCTCGCCGCTGCCGGAGAGCTGCGCGAGGTCGACGGCGTCCTCGGCGCAGCTCGTCGCCTCTGCCAGGCGGCCGACGGAGCGCAGGATCAGGAAGCGGGCCACCAGCGGATGGGGCAGTGCCAGGAACTGCTCCCGGGCGTGAGCCAGGGCCAGCGCGCGATCTATGTGGCGCAGCGCGTCGTGCGGGCGTTCCAACAGCAGCTCGCCCCAGCCCACCCAGACCGCCGCGTCGAGGCGCTCGGCCAGTTCGGAGTCCAGCAGGCCGTCGACGATCGCCGCGCCTTCCTCCAGGTACTTCGCCGTGTCCCGCACGTCGCCCCGCAGGCACGCCGCCACCGCCTGCAGCCCGAGCGCCGCGGCCTGCAGGCCCGGGAGGCCGTGCTTGCCGGCGGTGCCCTGTGCGCGGCGGGCGAGGTCGCGGGCCGCGGCGATGCCGCCGGCCATCAGCTCGCTGCTCGCGCGCTCGAACTCCAGCATCGCCAGCTCCGCGGTGTCCGAACCGGCGTGCGCGGATATCTCCCGGTCCAGCAGCGCGTTGGCCTCGGTGTGCCGACGGAGCAGCCGGTTCATCATGGCGCAGAAGGCGACCGCCTCGGCCCGGGGGCCGCGCGGTTCGTCGGGGAGATGGCACAGGACCTCGCGCAGGACATCGCGGCTCGCCGCCGGGTGTCCGGAGACTCCGAGCGCCGTACCCAGCCGCAGCGAGAGCTCCAGCCGGCGCGGTGAGCGCTGGTAGTTGTCGGGGACCAGCCGCAGCGCCGCGGTCAGCCACCGGGCGGCGGTGGCCGGTGCCTGCCAGCGCACCGCTTCGGCGGCTTCGGCCAGGACCTCCAGCGCGGCGAGGTCGCCGGGCCCTGCGATCCGCTCGACGTGATGGGCACGCACGACGGCGCTGTGCCCCTCCAGTTCCATCACGACGGCCGCCCGGGCGTGGGCTCCCAGCAGCCAGCCGGGTTTGGCGCTGTCGTAGACCACGCGGTGCACCAGCGTGTGCCGGAACGCCAGCTCGTGCGTACCCGCCGCCGGGCGCACCAGGTCCCTGGCGGCGAGTTCGTCGATGGCCGGCAGGGCGCGAGTTTCCTTGAGCCCGGCGATGGCCGCGGCGAGCTTGGGGGAGAAGGACTCGCCCAGGACGGCGCCGCTGCGCGCCATCAGTTGCGCCGCGTCCGTCAGCGCGTCGAACTCCGCCAGCAGGACGGCCTCCACCGAGTGCGGCAGCTTGTCCCGGGACCAGCCGGAGCCGGCCGCCGGGACCTGCGGGTCGCAGGAGGACAGGGCCTTGAGATAGAAGGGGTTGCCCTGGCTCTCCCGGTACAGCGTGCGCCGCCAGCCCGCGGTCCCGCGCTCGCCGAGCAGGCGCTCCATGTCGCGTTCGGCCAGCGGCCCGAGGTGCAGCCGTTCGTGCGTCCAGGCCGTCCCGACCAGCGCGGCGCGCAGCCGGGCCGAGATCTGGCGCGGCCGGTAGGCCAGGACCAACAGCAGCGGAATCGGAACCGGGCGGCGCACCAGCTGGGCGATGATCTCCAGGGACTCCTCGTCGGCGTGGTGCAGGTCGTCCAGCGCGAGAACGAGTGTCGGCCGGGCCTTGGCCCGCAGCAGTTCCTGCATCGCGCGGTACACACGGTGCAGATCCGGCGGCGGTACGCACTCCTGGGCCGGCCCCCGCGCCGCGGCCGGCGCCGCCAGGGACGGGAACACGGTCCCCAGCAGCCGCAGGGCGCCGTCGCTGATCCCGGTGCCCAGATCGTCGACGTCGAGGCCGGCCAGCGGGTCGTCGAGGGCGTCGACGAGCAGTGCGAAGGGCCGGTCGCGGGCCGGTTCGCTGGCGGTTCCGCCGAAGACGGCCGCGCCCCGCTCGGCGGCGCGGCGCCGGACCTCGGCGAGCATCCGGGACTTGCCGATGCCCGGCTCGCCGGTCACCTCGATCACCCGGGCCAGGCCGTCCTGGAGCTGCCCGAGCATCCGGGTCAGCACGTCGAGTTCGGCCTCCCGGCCGACGAAGAGCCCGTCCGCGCCCGCGGCCGATGTCAGTGCCCTGTCGGCTCGATCCCGATCGGTCGTAACGTCCACCATGGTCCCCTCTTGTCGCGCTCCGGGGGAATGCCACGGCCCGGGTACCGGCTCAACGGTTTACGTATTTCCTCTAGTCTTGTTCTTTAAGCTCGGGATGGCTGCTTCGCTCCGGGGTTTCTCAGCCCTTTGATACAAGGGTGGCGACATATCAGCGGATCACGGCCCGGCTGTCGGCGGCGATCTCCTCGAGCACGCCGCGTACCCGCTGCTCCCATTCGGGTTTGGCGTGGACGGTGTCGCCGATGAACGCGACGTCCAGCTGCGAGGACACGAAAGTGTGGTAGGCCTCCGCGCCGTCCCGCGCCGTCGGCTGCCCCTTGACGTTCAACGACGTGTTCATCACCACCGGGACCCCGGTCAGGTGCTCGAAGCAGTCGATGATCTGCCACAGGCCCGGGACCTCCTCGGCGTGCACGCTCTGCACCCGCGCGCTCCCGTCGTCGTGGACGACGGCGGGGATCAAGTGCCGCCGCTCGGGGCGCACCGGCACGGTCACCGTCATGTGCCGCAGGTTCGCCGAGCCGGGCACGGCGAACCAGTCCGCCGCCGATTCGGCCTTGACCGCCGGGGCCAGCGGCCGGAATCCCTCACGGAACTTCACCGCCGCGTTCACCCGGTCGCGCGTCTCCCGCAGCCGCGGATCAGCCAGGATGCTGCGATGTCCCAGCGCCCGCGGCCCGAACTCCAGCCGGCCCTCGGCCCAGCCCACGATGGCGCCCGCCGCGAGCAGCGCCGCGGCGGCCCGCGGTCCCAGGCCTGAGGGCACCGGCGCGTTCCAGTACGCGGACCCGGACGGCTCGCCGGTGGCGGACACGTCCGGTCCGAGGAACGTCATGGCCGGGTACCGCTCGGCGGCCCGGCCCGGATCGGCGAACGCCAGGGCCGCGCCGACGGCGGTCCCCTCGTCCCCGGCGGCCGGCTGCACGTAGACACCGTCGACGAGCCCTGACTCACACAGCCGTCCCACGGCCACGCAGTTCAGCGCCACGCCGCCGGCCAACGCCACCGCGCGCAGCCCGGTCCGGGCGGTCCAGTGCTTGATCAGGTGCAGGAACGCCTCCTCGAGGCGTTCCTGGCCGGCCGCGGCGACGTCGAGGTGGACCTGCTCCGGCCGGGCGCCGGGCGCCAGCGCCGGGCAGCCCATGTCCCGCAGCCGCTCGCGCGAGGCGGCGAAGGTCTCCCGCGCGCGCGGGTCCCGGTTCAGGCTCAGCAGCGGGACCGAGAACGTCCCGTCCGGCCCGAGTACCACCGCCTCGGACATCGCCGCCCGGAACCGCGCCGGGTCCCCGGACGAGGCCAGGGCCATGACCTTGTACTCGTCGCTGTTCGGCCAGAACCCGAGGTGCATCGTCATGAGCGAGTAGAACAGGCCCAGGCTGCTGCGGTAGTCCAGAGCCGCCAGCCGGGACAGCTCGCCGTCCCGCCAGGCGTAGACGGTGACGGCGTGCAGTTCGCCCATGCCGTCCAGGACGACCACGAGCGCGTCCTGGAAGCCGGACGGGATCGCCGCGCTGAGGGCGTGGGCCCGGTGGTGCGCGACCGGCTGGACCGTCAACCGGCCGGCGGTCCGCGGGAAGTGCCGGTGCAGCAGTCGGGTCTGGAGCTCGGGGGCGTAGACGGTCTCGTAGCGGGTGCGGCTGTACTCCTCACCCTGCGACAGGACGCGCAGGCGTCCGTAGTCGAAGTTGTGCGCCACGGCGTCGACGTCGGCGAACTCGATCCCGGCGTGGGCCAGACAGTATTCGATCGCCTCCCGGGGGAAGGCGTGGTCGAACTTGGTCCCGGAGAAGCGCTCCTGTTGCACGGCGGCCACCAGGCGGTCGTCGACCAGCAGCGCCGCCGCTGAATCAAGTCCCTGATACAGGCGGCGCTCGCGCTCGTCCAGATCGGGGAACCGGCTGAGCTTGAGCTCCTTGGAGCCGTCCAGGCCGCTGTAGCCCAGGACGACTCGGTGCGGCCGGACAGGTCGGGTCACGATGGCTCCTCGGGGTTCGGCGCTTGGGCCGCGGACTTGGACGGGGACGAGGACGGGGACGAGGACGGGGATCGCCGGGGAGCGTCCGCGACGGCCCGGGACAGTTCGCCCACCGCGGCCTCGCTCAGCACCGCGGCCCAGGGACGAGGGGCGCTTGCGGACGGGGTCGGCGCCTGCGCCGCGAAGGACACCGCGGCGACGACGGCCCGGGACGCTGCGACCGCCTCGAGGAGCCGCTCCCGGGACCCGGGCTCGGACCGGGCGCGCAGCAGCAGCTCGACGCTGTCCAGCGCACACCGGACCGCCCAGGTGAGGGCGTCGACCGGCAGGTCCGTCACGGCCGCGCGCAGCGCTCGGGTCAACTCGGCGGCGTCGGTGTCGGTGTCGGTGTCGGCTTCGAGGGTGTCGGCTTCGAGGGTGTCGGCTTCGGCGGCGGCCGGGGAACTCGGCGCGACGTCCGGCCCGCGCGGGGCCGGCGGCAGGTCCACCCAGCCCGTGGCCACGGCTGCCACCAGGGTGTCCTTGTGCGTGATCGAGACGCGGACGTCGACGACCCCGTCGGCCCTGGCGGCGCGCAGCGCGGTACCGGACAAGGTCACCGCGGGCGCTCCGCCGGGTTCGCGCAGCACCGCGATGTCCCGGGGAAACACTCCGTCGAACAACCCGTGTCCCAGCAGTTTGAGGATCGCCTCCTTGGCGGCGAAGCGGCCGGCCAGGAACTCCCGGGCGCGGTCGGCTCCCAGCGTTGCCGCTTCGGCGCGTTCGGCCGCCGCGAACATGTGGTGCTGGAACCAGGGACGCGGCCAGAGGCGGTCGAGCTCGTCGGCCCACAGGATGTCGACGCCGAGCCGCGCCGGGCCGGCCTGCCGCATCCCGGGCGCCCGCGGACCGGCCGGCGCCTCGGCGGTCGCGGCAGCCTGAGATCGTGCCATATCAGGCACCTGCGTTCTCGGTCGCGGCGGCGGGGGAGAGCGGGGCGAGGAAGTCGCCCTTGATCAGCCCCTGGAAGACCGACAACCGGTGGATACCGCCGGTGCCCTCCATGAACTCGAAAGCCCTGGCGTCCCGGTAGACCTTCTCCAGCCAGGGGTGCTCCACCAACGACGCGGGCCCGAGCAGGTCGGCGGCGAGCATGGTCGCCTCCTCGCCGAGCTCGGCCGCCCGCAGCTTCACCGCCCCGATGCGATGGACGTTCACCACCGCGCGGTCCACGTCGGCCGCGGCGCGGTGCACGAGCCGGCGCAGGACCGCGATGCGCTCGTCGACCTCGTCGAGCCGCCACCGGGCCTGGCCCGGCAGGTTCGGCCGGTTCTGCCGGACGTAGTCGGCCGCGGCTTGGGCGATACCCATCGCCATCGCGGCCAGCCCGAGCCGCCCGCGATGCAGGACGTGCAGCGCCCCGTACAGGCCGCGGCGGCTCGGCGGCCGCTGCCGGCCCAGGATCTGCGCGGGCTCCACCGGCACGCCGGCCAGCCGGATCCGGCTGATCCGGGCCCCGCGCAGTCCGACCATCGGCAGCAGCTCGGCTTCGAACCCGGGGCTGGAGGTGTCCAGCAGCACGGCCTCGATGCCCCACGGCCCCGGCGCGCGCCGGCAGAAGACGACGCCGATCTGGGCGCGGGCGGCCGTGCCGACGTAGCGCTTCTCGCCGGTCAGGACGAAGCCGCCGTCCGCGTCGGGCGTCAGGGCCGTCTCCAGCTCGATCGCCGCCGATCCCTTGCGCGGCTCGGTCAGCCCGAAGAAGGTCCACGTCGGTCCGGCGGCGATCCGTTCGTAGTAGCGGCGCCGCTGCTCGGCGTCGGCGAGGGCCTGGACGGCCAGCCCGGACAGCGTCGGCCCGGGGGCGGCCAGCAGGACGCCCGGATCGCCGTAGCCGAACCGCTCGCCGGTGATCACCCGGCCGAGCTGGCTCGCGCCGGCGGCGAGGATCCCGGCCGGATGCCCGTTCGGCGTGCGGTACTGCGGCGGCAGGGTGCACTGGGTCTCGAAATCGATGACCGGCAGGCCCAGGTGGTCGGTGATGGCGTCAGGGTTCTGATCGACGGCTCGACCGGCCTCGCGCAGGCCGTCGGTCAGTTCCCAGCAGTAGCGGTCCAGCGGCCGCAGCCGATCGTCCAGATCGGTTCCGGCCGGCGGGCGGCCGGCCATGGACGCCCAGCCGTCGTCAGCCATGGAGGAACTCCGTTCCCGGGTGCAGGTAGACGTTTCCGACGGCTTCGGCGGCGTACAGCTCGCCCCCGGGGCCGTCGGCGAGGAATCCGCTGGCCCCGAACAGCTTCGCCAGGACGCGTCCGGCGGCGAGAAGCCGGCGGTGGGAACGCCACCGGGCGGCCGGGCCGCCTTCCTCGTCGTAAGCGTCGACGTGCTCTGCCATAGCGGTCTGCTCGGCCAGGGTGATGGCCACGTCGGCCAGGCAGGACTGGACGAGCTGCTTGGCCAGCAGGTCGCTGCCTCCTGATGTCCGCGCGCCCAGATGCGTGATCGCGAGGTCCAGCAGGCGGCGCATGCTCTGGCAGTGCAGGACCAGCAGCCCGGCGGCGAACGGGGTCGCGGTGGCCGGCGACGCCGACAGTTCGTCCTGGCTCGCCGGCCGGTGGGCGAGCCCGAACCGGGCGAACGGGTGGCCGGCGACCGACGGGAGTGCCCGGACCGAGGCCAGGACCAGGCCGGTGGGCGAGGCCACCAGGGCGCCGGGCGCGATCTGTTCGTGCAGCTCGTCGAGCCGGCGCGGATACCATAGGCCGGTCGTGGCCGCCTCGGCGATCGGCGCGGTGGTGGTGTACGCACTCATCGGGTCCTGCTTCCGCGAAGGTGGTCGGCGGCGGGGTCCGGGCCGGCGTCCGCGTGCCGGCTCAGCCAGGCCACGCAGCTACGGCCGCTGTCAGGGTCGGTGTCGCACAGGACGACGGCGTCGTATTCGGCCGACCAGGCCGGCCAGTGCCGTGCCAGGTCGAGCCACACGCTGGTGCAGTAGGAGCCGGGGCCGACGCGGACCGACGGCAGTGCGCACGCCTCGATTCGCGCCGGGTCCGTCCGGGGCCCCGCCACGAGGAGCACCCGGTCCTCCGGCAGGCCCGCGACGGCCTGCCGGATCACCGTGCCGAGCCGGTCCGCCCGCACCGGTGCCGCCGCCCGCGCCGCCCACGCCCCGCCGGAGCCCAGCACGAGCAGGACGCCCGAATCCACCTCGGGCATGTGCGTCATCGCCGGGGCCGCGTAGGGCAGGGTCGTCTGTTCCAGGATGAACAGTGCCAGCCGCGTGGCGCGCCCGGACCGGGCATAGGCCGAGGCCAGGCGCAGGGCGGTGAACGGCGACCGCAAGCCTTGTCCGGACACGGCCAGGGACCGGGCGCGCCCGCCGAGCAGATGGTTGGCGTGCGCGGACACCGTGGTCAGCGGGTGGTAGTCCGGGAGGGCGTGCGCCAGGATCAGCAGATCCGGTCGCGCCCGCGGCTCCAGGGCCGCCTGCGCGATCAGCTGCTCGGCGAGTTCGGTGAACGAGACGTTGCGGCCGTCGGCCAGCAGGTCCTCGCGCACCGGGATCCCGTACGGGGCCAGCAGATCCCGGTGGTAGTCCAGCAGCTCGCGGTCGTAGCCCGGGGGATTGCCCGCGTCGGCCGTGACGTGGATGGCACAGTCCAGCGACAGGCCCATGTCAGTCGCGCAGGGCGAGGTTCCGGTCGACGTAGTCGGCCAGGGACCCGATGGTCCGGAAGTCGTCCATGTCCAGGTTCTCCGGGTCGATCTCCAGCCCGACGTTGTCCTCCAGCACCATCAGCAGCTCCAGCACCGAGGTGGAGTCCAGGTGCAGGTCGTCGAACAGCCGGACGTCCTCGCCGAGGTCGGTCACCTCGTGCTTGAGGACCTCGGCCAGACACTTGCCGATGGCCTCGACGGTCTCAGGACGGTTCATGGGGCACTCCTATGCGGGGATGCGGGTGTGTGGATGAGGGGGAGAGAACAGGGGGCTGCGAAACCTCACACGAGGATGAGGTGCTGGGGGTCGAGCAGGTCCTGGACCGTGTCGCGCCGCCGGACCAGGTGCGCCTGGCCGTCCAGCACCAGGACCTCGGCCGGGTGGCCGTGGCTGAGGAACAGGACCGGGGAGGCGCTGGGCCCGTAGGCGCCGGAGCGTTCGACGCCGAGCAGGTCGCCGGGCCGCACCTCGGGCAGGACGACTGCCTTGCCGACGACGTCGTTCGGGGTGCACAGCGGGCCGGTGACCGTGTAGGGCCGCAGGTCCGGCTCGTCCGGGCGGCTCAGGGAGCGGATGGGGAAGTTGCGTTTGACGAAGCTGCCGATCCCGACCGCGGCCATGTGGTGGTTCGTGCCGCCGTCGGCGACCGCGAACCACTCCCCGCGCGACTGCTTCACGTAGCGGGCCCGCACCACGTACAGCCCGCACCAGCCGACCAGGTAGCGGCCCAGCTCGGTGATCACGCGGCAGCCGGGCAGGTCCGCCAGGAACTGTGCGACGAGGTCGTTCACGCCCGCGGCGACGGCTGCCACGTCGAGGTCCTTCTCGCCCTCGAAGTACGGCACGCCGAACCCGCCGCCGATGTCCACGGTGTTCAGCGGGAATCCCAGCGCCGCGGACAGCCGCCGGGCGGTGTCCAGGATGCCCCTGGTGTTGTCGATGACAGCCTGCTGATCCAGGATCCGGGTGCCCATGTAGGCGTGGACGCCTTCGACCCGGACCCGGCGCAGCCCCTGGAAGAACTCCTGGGACTCCAGTAGCGTCTCCTCGTCGATGCCGAACTGACGCGGCTTGCCGCCCATCGCGAGCCGGGAGCCCTTGGCCTGGAACGCCGGGTTGACCCGCAGCAGCACCCGCACGCCTTCCGGCGGCGCGATGGATTCCAGCTGGGCGATCTCGGCGAGGGATTCGCACACCACGGCGTGGATGTCGGCGGCCAGGCAGGCCTGGAGCTCCTGGGCGGACTTGGCCGGCCCGAGGAAGATGATGTCCCGCGGATCCGCGCCCGCCCGCAGCGCGGTGACCAGTTCCACGTGGGAGGAGACTTCCATCCCCGCGCCGAGCGAGCGCAGTACCGCGCACACGCTGACGTTCGGATTGGCCTTCGCGGAGTAGAAGACGTCGATCCGCGGGTCGAGCAGATCGCGCAGCGTCCGGTAGGTCTCGCGCAGCCGGTCGCCGTCGTAGAGGTACATGGGGGTGCCGAACTGTTCGGCCAGCTCGCTGATGCGAAGTCCCTGGACGGTGTACTCGGCCGGACTCGTGCCGGTCATCACTGCTCCTTCCGGTTGAGCGCCGTCGTCTCACTGGTGGGCCGGACGTCGGACAGTTGGGACAGCGCGGCCTGGACCGTCGTGTCGAGGGCGGCCAGGCCGGCTCGGTCCGGCGCGATCAGCAGGGTGTGCAGGCGCCCCTGGAACGACGACGCGTTCGCGGCGGCGGTGTCGGCTGCGGCGTTCACGGTGCCGAAGCACGTGATGACGAGCCGCCGGCCGTCGGCGGGGCCGGGGCCGTCCAGGTCCGCGACCGGGCCCAGGGCGGAACGGACCGCCTCGAAGGTGAGGGGAGCGGTGAGCGCCAGTGTGTAGTGCTTGGCGAGCGCGGTGCTCTCCGGAGGAAGGAAGCGCTCTGTCACACTGCCCTGATACGTCGACATGTTCAGCCGGGCGTTGATCTCCAGGACCGGGTACAGCAGGCCGTTCGCGCCGAGGATGGCGTCGATGCCGGCGACCCCGGTGAATCCGTCGGCGTACAGCGCGGCGCCGACGGCCTGGGCGGCCTGGCCGATCTCGGCGAGGTGGCCGGCGTCGAGGTCGGGGGGCATGACGTGGCCGCGGTGCACGCCGTTCTCGGTCAGGGCCCCTTTGACGAAGTCCAGTTCCACGCGGCCGTCGCGGTCCACGACCACCTGGTAGTTCAGGTCGAAGGCCTTGGGCAGCCAGTCCTCGACCACGACTTCCAGCCGATCATCGCCCCGGCGCTCGGCGCGCCGCTGGACCATGGTGAGCAGCCGCCGGGCGCGCACGGGTGATTCCAGCAGCACCAGCCCCTTGCCGGAGACCCCGAACGCGTCCTTGACGACCACCGGGCTGCCGGCTTCCAGGGCGGCGGCGCGGCGGGTGAGTGCCGCCGCGAACTCCGCGACGGTCTCGCAGCACTGCCCGGGGACCGGACGGAGCCCGGCCGCCTCGACGAGCCGGCGGCCGTAGATCTTGCTGTTGACCCGCTCGCAGGTCGCCGCGTCCGGGACCGCCAGCGGCAGGCCGCAGACCTCTGCGACGCGCTGCTCCAGTGCGGAGACCCCCATCGGCAGCAGGCGGGCGCCTTCACGGCCGAGCTCAGACAGGCGCCGCAGCAGCTGCGGGGAGGCCAGGACGGCTTCGGCGGTGGACTGGGCCTCGGCGCCGTTCTCCGGGACCAGCTGTGTCGGCAGGGCCGTTCCCGCCGATTCGGCGTAGGCGCGGTAGCCCGGATCCAGCGGGGTGCGCAGGATCAGGAAGTCGTCGGGACCGGCGAGCAGCGCGCCCAGTTCCTCCATCCGCTGCACCAGCGGCGCGGAGACGGCGAATCCGGGATCGGGCAGCCCGATGTGGCCGCGCGCCCACTGCTGTTCGACCTCGAAGTTGCACAGCAGCACCAGGCGGGTGTCGGGGTCGCCGGTGAGCGCCGTCTTGATCGCCCGCAGGTAGCGGGTGTCTGTGTTCGCCGCCGTCGTCGTCACTGGCGAGCCTGGCATGAGGCCTCCTCGTTCGTGGCCGGTTCGACCACCATGTCGATCACCATCGCCGCGTAGGTGGCGCCCAGGCCCACCGCGGTCAGCAGGTAGCGCCCGCCCGCGGCGAGCCGGCCCTGCTCGCGCAGCGTGACGAGATTGAGGAACGGGTCCACGCAGAAGCAGTGGCTGTAGCGCGGGATGTTGTCCAGGTAGACCAACTGCTTGTCCACCCCGAGTTCCTTGATGACCCGCAGCCATGAGGAGCGGTTCACGTTGTGCGGGATGACGGCGGTCAGCTCGGACAGGTCGGTGGCCGCCTCGGCCAGCGCCTCTTGGATGACGGCGGCCAGATCGGCGGGGTAGCTCTCCCCGAAGTCCCGGACGGCTTGCGGGGTCATCCGGATGCCGTGGCTGAACCGGCCGTCGGTGCGCACCGCGTAGCCGCGCACGACCGCCGGGCCGCCGCCGATGCCCACCAGGCACGCGGCCGAGGCCTCGCCCATGATCGCGGTGTTGTCGATGAGCCGGGCCAGCTTGGAGAACGCCTTCTCGCCGGTGACGACGAGCGCCTTGGCCGCCGGGTCGCCGTCGGCGCGCAGCAGCTCGCCGGCCGCGTCGACCGCGGCCAGACCGCCGGCGCAGCCCTGCTGGGTGAGGGAGAACGCCTCGGCGTCCGGCAGGCCCAGCAGCTCGGCGATCCGCGTCGCCGGGTCCAGCCCGGCCGGCGTCACCTGCTGGATGGTGTGCGCGTAGATCAGGTAGCGGATGTCCTCGTGGTCCGCGACCCGTTCCACGACCGTCCTGGCCGGGGCGCACAGGAGGTCGAACAGGTGTTGGTCGGGGTCCTGGCGCAGGCGGTCCAGGCCGTGCACGCGGTGGAACAGCCGGCCCTGGCTGCGCGACAGGCCCAGGTCGGCGGCGACGTCCAGCACGTCGGCCGACTCCTGCGGCGCGTAGGCCGCGAGGTCGTGGAGCGTGGTGAGCTGAGCGAGCATCGGATCCCGCCTGACGGAGGTGGTGGGACGCGGCGGCGTCCTGCGAACCCGATGCTAGGAACGAATCAGGGCTCGTATCCATCATGGAAATCCACGGCCCGGCCCGCCGCGCCCGGTATCAGGGTTCTGCGGGATTTCCATGATATCCGGCACCGGGAGCGCCTTCATAGCATCGGTCCCGCGCCGTGATCGGCTCACCCGGCACGCAGCAGCCCTCAAGGAGGTTCCGTGGAACTATCGGCTCCGCCGCGGGTGTACACCGTGGACTTCACCGGCGGGCGCTCCGGCACCGGCCCGGCGACCCATGCCCAGCGCAACCTCCTGCGGTGGATCGACCAGCCGGACGACGCCGGCTCGGCCACCATCCCGCTGTTCCTGGACCTGCCCGCCGGCACCGGCGTCGCCGACGTCGCCGAGGTGCTCGCGGCGTTGCTGGCCCGCCACGACGCCCTGCGGACCACCTTCGCCGCCGGAGCCGACGGCACGGTGCTCCAGCACGTCGCCGCCACCGGGCGCCTCGAGGTGGAGATCCACGAGCTGCCGCCGGGACCGCCGGCCCGGGGCCTGGAGCGCAGGCTCCGCCGGCAGCCGTTCGACCCGGCGCTCGACCTGCCGCTGCGCGCGGCCGTCGTGACCCACGGCGGGCAGCCCCATCTGGCCGTCCTGGTCATCTCGCACCTGGCGGCGGACGTCGGGTGCGCCCGGATCCTCGCCGACCAGTTCACCGCGCTGATCAACGGGGCTGAGCCCTGGAGCGCCGGACCGCTGGGGCCCTCGCCCCTGGACGACGCCGCGGCGGAGCAGTCCGCGGCCGGCCGGCGGCGAGCCGAGGCGGCGCTGCGGTACTGGGACGGTGTGCTCACAGCCGTGCCGCAAGCCATGTTCTCGATCCCGGTGCCGAACCAGGCGCCCCAGCGCCGGCGCCGGGCGACGATGCGCTCCAGGGCCGCCGCCCTGGCCCTGGCCCGGATCGCGGCCCGGACCGGCTGCAGCCACTCCACCGTGACGCTCGCCGCGGTCGCGCTGTGCCTGGCGCGGCGCACCGGGAATCAGAGCACTGGGATGACCTTGCTGGCCGGCAACCGGTTCGGCGCGGCGATGCACGACTACGTCGGCAGTCTGGCTCAGGACGCGCCGTTCCACGTCGATCCCTGGGCGGCCACGTTCGACGAGGTGGTCCGCCGGACCGGGACGGCCGCGTTGCGGGCGTACGGCTGCGGGCGGTTCGACCCCGCGCAGATGTGGCAGACCATTGACACGGTAGGCCGGGAGCGCGGCACCCATTTCCACCGCGACTGCGTCTACAACGACACTTCCAGGTTCCGCGGCCAGGCTCCGCCGAGCGAGCCGACCGGCTCGGCGGCGGACATCGGCCAGGCCCTGGAGCAGACCCGGATCACCATGATGCCGGACGAGGCGTACCCGGCGGCCTTCTTCCTGAGCGTGCGCGCCGTGTGGGAAGAGCTGGTGCTGATGCTGTGGGCCGACCCGCGCTACCTTCCGCGCGCCGACGTCAACGACTTCCTCCTGGCCGTGGAGAGGGTGCTGGTCACCTGTGCGCCGCACGACGTGCCCGTCCCGGATCTCCTGGCGGCCACCGGCCTGGCCGGCCCGGAGCGCGGCCCCGGCTGGATCCGTTCGGCGGGTTGCTGGGTCGATCTGGCCTGCGCGACCGAGGTGTTCGACGCCGGGCTGGCCGCCCTGGGCTCGCCCGGCGGCGCGCTGTTCGCCGAACCGGCCGGGACCGGGGCCGGAACACAGACCGGGACCGGGGCCGCGGGACAGGAGGTCGAGCTTGTGGGCTACGCCGCCTGGCCGGACCGGGACACTGCCCGGCCCAGCCCCGCCGAACTGCACGAGGCCTGCCGTCCGCACCTCGCCGGACGTTTCAGCGCCCTGACACCGCAGCGCTACGTCGTGTGCGCCGGCCTGCCGGCTGATCCGCGCGATCCGGCCTCGTGGCGGGCCGCCGGGGTTCTCGCCGAGGGCTCCGGCCGACCAGAGAGGCGGTGAGCCGTGGCCATCATCGAGGCGCGCGGACTGGCCCGGACCTTCCGCGGCCAGGGCGGCACCGTCGAGGCCGTGCGCGGCGTCGACCTGGACGTCCAGGCCGGTGAGATCGTCGGCTTCCTCGGGACGAACGGCGCGGGCAAGACCACCACGCTGCGGATGCTGACGACCCTGCTGGCACCCACCGGCGGTTCGGCGACCGTCGCCGGCGCCGACCTGATCCGCGAGCCCGGGGCGGTCCGCAGGCGCATCGGCTACGTCGCCCAGAGCACCGGTGCGCACCCCGACTTCACCGTGTTCGAGGAGCTCCTGACGCAGGGCCGGCTCTACCGGATGCGGCCGGCCGAGGCCCGCCGCCGGGCCGTCGAGGCCTCCCGCCGCCTGGACCTGCAGGAACTGCACGGCCGCCAGGTCCGAAGCCTTTCCGGCGGGCAGCGCCGCCGGCTGGACGTGGCCCTGGGCCTGGTCCACGGTCCGCCGCTGATCTTCCTGGACGAGCCGTCGACCGGGCTGGACCCGCAAAGCCGCCGCACGCTGTGGGATCTGGTGGCCCGGCTGCGCGCCGAATCGGGCACCACCATCTTCCTGACGACGCACTATCTGCAGGAGGCCGACGCGCTGTGCGACCGGATCCTGGTCATGGACCGCGGCCGGATCGTGGCCGCCGGCACCCCCGAGGAGTTGAAGCAGCGGCTGTCCGGCGACGTGATCACGGTCGCGCTGGTGCGTGAGGACCCGGCCGCGCACGCGGCGATCCGCGCTCTGCCCGGGGTCTCGCACGTCACCCGGGACGATCGCACCCTGCGGCTCACGGCGGGCAACGGCGCGCAGGTGCTCTTCGCGGTGATCCGCGCGCTGGGCGACGCCGGGGTCGCCGTGCAGGGGGTCCAGATCGAGCGCCCGACCCTGGACGACGTGTTCCACGCGCTGACCGGCCAGCCGCGGGAAGGAGGTGCCGACCATGACCGAACCGTCGACCGGAGCCAGGCGCAGGGAGTCCGTGATGGAGTTCGTCTCTGACGTGGTCCTGATCTGCCGTCGCCAGCTGCGCCTGGACGCGCGCAACCCGGTGTGGCTGGTGGTGAACCTCCTTCAACCGACGCTCTACCTGGCCTTCTTCGGCCCCTTACTTCCCCACGTCATCCCGGTGTCGGCCCAGAAGTCGGCCGGCGGCGCGTGGCAGGTCTACGTTCCGGGACTGCTCGTCCAGCTGTGTCTGTTCGGCGCGGCCTTCGTCGGCTTCACGGTCATCGCGGACTGGCGCTTGGGCGTCATGGAGCGGATGCGCGTCACCCCGATCAGCAGGTTCGCCCTGCTGTTCGGCCGGGTCCTGCACGACGTCGTCGTCCTGCTGGGCCAGAGCCTGGTCCTGCTGGCAGCGGCCACGGTGGCCGGGCTCCGGATCCCCCTCGTGGCCGTTCCGGTCGCCCTGTTCTTCATCAGCCTGCTGACTGTCAGCCTGTCATCCCTGTCCTACGGCCTGGGCCTGGTAGTCAAGAACGAGTCGACGTTCGCTCCGGTCCTGAACACCACAACCGTCATGATGCTGCTCCTGTCCGGCATCCTCCTGCCCATGTCGCTGGCCCCCGGCTGGCTGAACGACGTCTCCCACCTGACACCGTTCCGCTACGTCGTGGACGCCGTCCGCGACGTCTTCGCGGGCCACTACACCACGGCGCCGGTCGCCGAAGGCGCGACCGTGGCGCTTGTCCTGGCCGCCGCGTCCCTGGGGCTGGGCACCTACGTGTTCCGGCGAGAGAGCTCCTGAACGGGAGTGTTCTGCCCTGCCATGCCCCTGACCATCCGATGACACCGAACGGGAGTCTTCCTTGAGTTCGAAACGCCCGGCGATCCTCGGCGGCGCCCCGGCCCTGATCGACCCGGTCCCGCTGACCCGGCCGACGCAGACGGTGAACACCGCGCTGCTGTCCACCTTCTCCGACATCGTGAAATCGGGAAACCTCACCAAGGGAGACGAACTGGCCGCCCTGGAGCGCGCCGTCTGCGAATTCCTCGGAGTCCAGAACGCGATCGCCGTGTCCAGCTGCACCAGCGGTCTCATGCTCACGCTGTGCTGTCTCGGTCTGCGCGGCGAGATAGTGCTTCCCAGCTTCACGTTCATGGCGACCGGACACGCGGCGCTGTGGAACGGGCTGACACCGGTGTTCGCGGACATCGACCCGGATACCTTCGCCGTGGACCCCGACCGGGTGGCCGAGGCGCTGACCCCGCGGACGGCGGCGGTGTTCGGGGCGCACACCTTCGGCGCACCCTGCGATGTCGGGGCGCTGGCCAAGCTCGCCGCCGAGGGCGCCGTCCCGTTGGTACTCGACGCGGCGCCCGCGTTCGGCGGCACATATCCCGGCGGCGCGATGATCGGCACCGGCGGGACGGTGGAGGTGTTCAGCCTCAGCCCGACCAAGCCGTTCACCACCGGTGAGGGCGGCATCATCGCCACCGATGACGCCGCGCTGGCCCGCGAGCTGCGCATCGGCCGCGAATACGGCAACGCCGGCGGCTACGACAGCGCCTTCGCCGGCCTGAACGCCCGGATGCCCGAGTTGTCCGCGGCGCTGGGCCGCCACAACCTGCCGCACCTGCCCGAACTGCTGGAGCGCCGAGGGCACCTGGCCGACCGCTACCGGGCGGGACTGGCGGACGTGGCCGGCGTGCGGTTCCAGCGGTTCGATCCGTCGGCGCGGCCCACGTACAAGGACGTCGGCCTCAGGGTCAGCCCCGAGGAGTTCGGCATCGACCGGGACACCCTGGCCTCGGCGCTTCGGGCCGAACACATCGCGACCCGGAACTACTACGATCCGCCGCTGCACCGCCAGAAGGCGTACCGGAGGTTCGACACCGGGAGCTGGTCGCTCCCGCACACCGAGGAGCTGTCCCGGACCGCGATCACCGTGCCCCTGTGGTCGGACATGCCCGAACACCTCGTCGACCAGATCTGCGACGTCATTCGCGTCATCCACGAACACGCACCGGAAATCGCCGACAGAATCCACCTGAATGAGGCACTGGCATGAGCGAGCTGACCGATTCCACGATGCTGGTCACCGGAGGCACCGGTTCGTTCGGCCACGCGTTCATCCGCTACGCGCTCGACGAGCTGCGACCACGGACGGTCGTCGTCTTCTCCCGGGACGAGCACAAACAGTACGAACTGCGGCGCCGGTTCGGTGACGAGCCCCGGATCCGCATGGTCCTGGGCGACATCCGGAACCGGGAGAGCCTGGCGCGCGCGATGCGCGGCATCGACCACGTCGTGCACGCCGCGGCGCTCAAGCAGGCCGACACCGCCGAGTTCAACGTCCTGGAATACGTCCAGACGAACATCATCGGCTCGCAGAACGTCCTCGCGGCGGCCGTCGAGTGCGGGGTCCGCAAGGTCGTCGCGCTCTCGACCGACAAGGCGTCCAGCCCGGTGAGCCTGTACGGTGCCACCAAGATGGTCGCCGACAAGATGCTGACCTCGGCCGGTGCCCGGACCTCGGTCGAGGCCGGCGTCCGCTTCTCGGTGGTGCGGTACGGCAACTTCGTGGGGAGCCGCGGGTCGGTCATCCCGCTGTTCCGGGAGCTCGCCAGGGCCGGGCAGGCCCTGCCGATCACGGACAAGCGGATGACCAGATTCTGGGTCACGCTGGACCAGGCCGTGCGATTCGTCGCGGGCGCGTTCGACACCATGCAGGGCGGCGAACTGTACGTGCCCAAGCTGCCGAGCATGAAGATCACCGACCTCGCCGAAGCGGTGGCCCCCGGGTGCCCGACCTACGAGGTCGGCATCCGTCCCGGCGAGAAGCTGCACGAGGAGATGATCGCGACCGAGGACAGCCACCGGACCTTCGATCTGCCCGACCGGTACGTCGTCCAGCCCTCGATCAGCGCCGGCGACCCGCCCCCCGCGCACAGCAGCCCGGTGTCACCGGGGTTCACCTACCGGTCGGACACCAACCAGGAGTGGCTGTCCTCGGCCGAACTCCGCAAGATCCTCGACAGCCCGGAGGCGGCGGAGCCGTGCCGAACCATGTCTGCCTGACCGGGGCGGTCATCTCCCACCCGCGCCGGCTGGCCGCCGCCCGGGCGCTGGTCGAGTCGGCCCCGGCCGGGTTCCTGGACCTCGTCCTGGATCCGGAGCCGGACGGCCCGCCGACCGGGCTGCGCACGTCGATCCGGGCCTGGTCGCAGATCCCTGACGGCTCGACGCACCACCTGGTGCTGGAGGACGACGCCCGGCTGCCCGCGGGTCTGCGGGCTCAGGCCGAACGCGCGGCGGCGGCGGCGCCGGACGCCGCGATCGTGCTCTACAACAACTGGAGCTCCCGCAACGGTGCGGTCCTGCGTCTGGCCGCGCTGGCCGGCGCCCGCTGGGCGGCGCCGGTCGCCGAGTACACCGCGAACGTGGCGCTCATCCTGCCGGCCGGAGTCGGCGCCGGTTTCGGCGACTACGCCCGCGCTCAGCGCCAGACGTGGCCCGATGACGTGATTCTGGCCCGGTACTTGGCGCAGGCCGGTGTACGCACCTGTATAGCCGTGCCCAACCTGGTCCAGCACGGTGAGTTCCCCAGCATCTCCGGCAACGATCTGCACGGTCTGCGGCAGTCGGCCTGCCACGCGCCGCTGCCGACCGACACCGACTGGAGCGCGGGCGGCCTCTTCGAGCCGGACGCCGTACCCTTCTTCAAATTCGGCGTGGCCCAGTTCGCCATCCGCTACGGCGACCGGTGGCTGACCGTCGGCGGCGACCGGGGTTCGGCGCGGATCGGCCTGGACCTGGACCAGTGCGCGAAGGAGTTCGACGCCGCGCTGACGGCCTCGCCCGCCCGGTCGCTCGCCGACCGGATCCCGATCGGGAGGCTGGAGGCGCACTGGCGGACCTGCTACGCGTCGGGGCTGTTGGCCGCCAGGCATCGATCCGTCTCGTCCTGGCCGGATGATCCGCTGGCGGTCGAAGCCGTGGGCACGATAGGGCCCGGGGGTCTGTGCACGGAACTGAGTGCGGATCAGCTGCGCGCGGTTCAAGCACCGCTCGCGGACCTGGCGTGGACTGCGATCTTCGCGGGCGCGCGACACAGCGCTGCTCGGCCGGCCGGTCGCAATATCGCCTTCGTCGGCCCTGACACCGCGCTCCGAAGCGTTCTCATGGCGGACCTGTCTGACCGCGGCCACACCGTCGGTACCGAGAACGGGCCGGAGACGGACGTGGCCATCGAGATCACGGGGACGGCCGACGTGCCGCGGCTGCGGTGTACGCCGGTCAACGCGGGCACAGACACGGACGCGGCACCTACAGTGCTGCGGTTGGGGGTGCCTTACGGGCCGGAGGTCACCGATGGCCCGCCGATCGCGGACCTGGTCCTGCAGTCGCTCACTCGGCAGCGGTTGCAGACCTCTGCTTCTTTGCCGGACCCCCTGCGGCTCGTCCACGTCTGGGATATCGGCTGGGTTCTGGCGCGGATCGTCCAGTCGCCCGAGGCTTCCGGAACCTTCGACCTCTGTCACGACGAGACCGTCGGACCGGTGGAACTGGCCGAACTCATCGCCGCGACGATCCGGGCGAACGACATCGGCCAGGTGGGCACCGGGCCCGCACCGGCCGGGCCCGGGCTCGATACGGAGCCGACGAAGCAGGCTCTGCACTGGCGACCGTCGGTGAGCCTGGCAGAGGGTATCCGAACCCTGGGTCAGTGGCTCGCCTACGAGGCCCCATGACCCCGCAGACGACCTTCGCGACCAGCGCGGGCGCGGACGTCAACGAGGACACGGTCACCGCGGGCGCGGACTTCGCGCTCGTCCTCGACGGCGCGACCGCGGAACCGGACACCGATTCCGGCTGCCGACACGGCGTCCGCTGGTTCGCCACCCAACTGGCGGGCCGACTCGCCGCACGCCTGGCCGTCGACGCCTGCGCCGCCCACCCACTGACGGACGTCCTGCACGACGCCATCGACGCAGTCGGACGGTCCCACAGCGACTCCTGCGACCTGCGCAACCTGTGCAGCCCGTCATCCACCGTGGTCCTGGTCCGCCACCGACAAGACCACACAGACTGCCTCGTGCTCGGCGATTCCCCCCTGGTAATCGCCCGCCGCGACGGCGCAGTGTTCCCACTCATGGACGACAGGCTCTCCCGCTTCAGCGGCCCCTGGTCACAACTGCGCTACACCCGCAACGCCCCCGGAGGCTTCTGGATCGCCGGCAACAACCCGGAAGCGGCACGCCACGCCCTGGTCGCCACAGTCCCGACCGCGGACCTCGCCGCCCTCGCCCTCCTGACCGACGGCGCGACCCGCCTGGTCGAGCGCTACGGCTGGAGCTGGCGGGACCTGATGACCCTCCTGCGCCGGGACGGACCGGCCGAACTGATCAACCAGACACGCGCCGCGGAGCGCCAGACCCCGGCCGGGCGCTTCGTCGGCAAGCGGCACGACGACGCCACCGCCGTACTGTGCCACTTCGGGGACGCACCGAGCCCGCGGGCTGTCTAGTGCCGTGTCGGGCAACGTTTGCCTGGGAGCTCGCGTGCCTGGGAGTTCGCGCTTTGCTCGGGCGGGAGTCCGCGATGTGGTTCGCGATGTGGTTCGCGATGTGGTTCGCGGCGTGCCGGTCGGCGGGCGGGATTCGTTGGCGGTGGAGTTTGCTGGGGGCTGGAGTTTGTGGGCCGGGTTGCGGTTGGGGCGTGGGTTACAAGGCTTTTTACGGCCTTCGGTCATAGTTGTGCCGGTTCGGGGTTCGGGGCGGCAAGTCGTGTTTGTCGGCTGCAGGTTTTCGCGTTCACAACCCCGCCCCACCTCAGGCCTCTTCAACTCCAGCAAGTCAGAGCAAGGACAAAGGGCCAGATCAAGAGCACAGGCAAGATCAAGAGCAAGATCGAAGTCAAAGGCGATGGTGAAGGGCCGGGCCTCCGGCGGGCCTCGGCAACCTCAGGGAAACTAGCGCGGTTCCCTCGGGTGGCCGGGTGAGTCTCAGCGGCTGCGGCCTGTGAGGTGGTGCGGTCCGTTCCCCTCGGTCGC
>NZ_JAAFYZ010000360.1 GCF_018274385.1 Catenulispora pinistramenti
GTCCCCCGCCGCACCCCCGTGTCGAGTCCGCTCCACCACCCTCGCCACCACGGCGAGATGCGATCCGCCGCTCCGCACCTACGCTGAACCTATGACTCTGCGGCTGGCCTGCCTCCAAGCCCCGGCGACCGATCACCCCGACGGCGCGCCCGACCCCGTCGCCGACCGCGGCGCCAACCTGGCCGCGCTGGACGACGCCGCGGCCAAGGCCTCGGCCGCCGGCGCGCGGCTGCTGATCACGCCCGAGATGTACCTCACCGGCTACAACCTGGGCGCCGAGGTGATCGCCGGGCTGGCCGAGGAGCGGTTCGGGCCGTCCCAGCGCGAAGTGTCCGCGACCGCCGCCAAGCACGGGATCGCCATCCTGTACGGCTACCCCGAGCGGGACGGCGACGGTGTCGTCTACAACGCCGTGCAGCTGATCGGCGGCGACGGTGTCCCGAAGGCCAACTACCGCAAGACGCACCTGTTCGGCGACGTGGACCGCGAGGCGTTCGCGCCGGGTTCGGAGCTGGTGGTGCAGGCGGACCTGGACGGCATCCGGGTCGGCTTCCTGATCTGCTACGACGTCGAGTTCCCGGAAGCGGTGCGCGCGCACACCGATGCCGGGACCCAGCTGCTGCTGGTACCGACCGCCTTGATGCGGCCGTACGAGTACGTGCCGCGGCAGATCGTGCCGGCCCGGGCGATCGAGTCGCAGCTGTTCGTGGCGTATGTGAACCGGGTCGGGGTGGAGCGCGACTTCGTCTACGCCGGCGAGACCCGGGTGGTGGCGCCGGACGGCCGGGAGCTGGTGGTCGGCGCGGACCACGAGGAGCTGCTGCTGGCCGACGTGGACCCGGCGGACCTGGCCGCCTCCCGCGATCTGAACACGTATCTGCAAGACCGGCGCACCGACCTGTACCGCACCGCCGGCGTGACCCCGAAGGCAAACTCATGACGTCCGCTGTCCCGGCCACCGTCCACGAGGTCACCGACCACGTGCAGTGTGAGTCCCACAAGCCGATCACCATGTTCGGCCCCGATTTCCCGTTCGCCTACGACGACTACGTCGCGCACCCGGCGGGCCTGGGCTCGGTGCCGGAGGCGGCGTACGGGACCGAGGTCGCGGTGATCGGCGGCGGGCTGTCCGGGATGGTGGCCGCGCACGAGCTGCTGAAGCTGGGGCTCAAGCCGGTGGTGTACGAAGCCGACGAGCTCGGCGGCCGGATGCGCTCCACGCCGTTCCCGGGCGTGCCGGGCTCGATGGCCGAGATGGGCGCGATGCGGTTCCCGCCGTCCTCGACGACGTTGTTCTCATACTTCGACCGCGCGGGGCTGCGCACGGAGCCGTTCCCGAACCCGCTGGACGCCGCGACCCCGTCCACGGTCATCGATCTGAAGGGCGTCAGCCACTACGCCACCGGCCTGGACGACCTTCCCGCGGTCTACCACGAGGTCGCCGACGCCTGGGCCGACGCGCTGGACGATCCGGCGCACGGCGCCGAGTTCTCCGCGATGCAGCAGGCGATCCGGGAGCGGGACACCGCGACGGTGCGCGCGATCTGGGGCCGCCTGGTCCCGCGGCTGGACGACACCTCGTTCTACGGCTTCCTGGCGGCCAGCCCGGCGTTCAAGTCCTTCCGGCACCGCGAGGTCTTCGGCCAGGTCGGCTTCGGCACCGGCGGCTGGGACACCGACTTCCCGAACTCGATGCTGGAGATCCTGCGCGTCGTCTACACCGGCGCCGACGACCACCACCGGCGCGTGGTGGGCGGCTGCCAGCAGCTGCCGGTGCGGCTGTGGTCGCAGGCCCCTGACACCCTCGCCCACTGGCCGGCCGGCACCACGGTCCAGTCCCTGCACGAGAACGGCCACCCCCGGCCCGCGGTCACCCGCATGTACCGCACCGGGCGCGGCGTCACCGTCGCCGACGCCGCCAACGAGATCCGCACCTATCCGGCCGCGGTCTTCACCGCGCAGGCCTGGATGATGCTCTCGAAGGTCAAGGTGGACGAGGCCCTGCTCCCCACGGACGTCTGGACCGCGGTCGAGCGCGCGCACTACATGGGGGCCTCGAAGCTGTTCGTGGTCGTCGACCGCCCGTTCTGGCTCGACCCCTCCCCCGACGACCCGACCCGCGACACCATGTCGATGACCCTCACCGACCGCATGCCCCGCGGCGTGTACCTGCTGGACGACGGACCGGACAAGCCTGGCGTGATGTGCCTGTCGTACACCTGGGTCGACGACTCGATGAAGTTCGTGCCGCTGTCCCGCGAGGAGCGCCTGGAGGTGGTCCTGGCCTCGCTGGCCGAGATCTACCCGAACGTCGACATCCGATCGCACATCATCGGCACCCCGCTGACTGTCTCCTGGGAAACCGAGCCCTACTTCATGGGCGCCTTCAAGGCGAACCTCCCCGGCCAGTACCGCTACCAGCGCCGCCTTTACACCCACTTCATGCAGGAAGACCTGCCGGAGCACCAGCGCGGCCTGTTCCTGGCCGGCGACGACATCTCCTGGACCGCCGGCTGGGCCGAGGGCGCGGTGACCACGGCGCTGAACGCGGTGTGGGGCGTGATGAAGCACTTCGGGGGATCCACGAGCCCTGAGAACCCGGGGCCGGGCGACGTCTTCGACCAGATCGCGCCGCCGCTGTTGGACGAGGGGTAGCGGCGGGCGGCGGGTCGGCTGGACCGACCGACCGACCGACCGGCAGCGCGGTGCGCGGCCGGGCGCCCATGCGGATACGCCGCGCATAGAAGATGCTGTACGCATGGAGTACGTGTCCAGAGTGCCGCGACCGCCGCTGGACGGGCTGATCGATGACCTCTACTACCTGGAGGGCACGCCGCCGTACGCCCGGCTGATGCTGCCGCCGATGCCGGCGGCGCTGCTCATCGTCAACCTCGGGGCGCCGTTCCGCATCCACGGCGGCACCGACACCGAGCCGGCCGAGTACGCCGACGGCTGCGTGATCACCATGCCCACCCGCGCGTTGGAGTTCGGCTACCCGCTCCGGACCCGATCCGTCGGCGTGCACTTCAAGCCGTGGGGGCTGGCGCCGTTCCTGCCGATGCCCGCGGCCGAGTTGTGTGACCGGCCGGTGACGATCGAGCAGGTTTGGGGCCGGCCTGCCGTCGCCGAGCTGCGAGACCGGCTGGCCGCGGCGTACGGACCACGGGAGATGCTGACGCTGCTCGAGCAGGAGCTGACGCGACGGCTGGGCGAGACCGCCGGCCTGGGACTGGTCCGCCATACGAGCGGCGTCATCGCGGCGACCGGCGGGGCGGTGGCGATCGGCGACCTGCGCGCGGCGGCCGGTGTCAGCAGCACTCATCTCGCGCAACGGTTCAAGGAGCTCATCGGCATCACGCCGAAGCGGCTGGCCCGCACCCACCGCTTCGCCGCCACCGTGTTCGCGATCAACCCCGCCGACCCGATCGACTGGACCGGCCTCGCCAGTGGCGCGGGCTACTTCGACCAGGCCCACTTCGACCACGAGTTCCGCGCGTTCACCGGACTCACGCCGACCCGGTACCTCGAAGTCCGGCGGCGGTTCCTGCGGGAACATCCCGGCAACGTGCTGGACAGCTGGCCGCTGCCGGTCGATTGATTTCTTACAAGACCGACAGCTCACAGCGCGTTAACGTCGAGGCACCCCAAGCGCAGAGGAGGGCCCCGTGGGCAAAGTAGTCATGTACAGCTCGGTATCGGTAGACGGCTTCATCGCGGACGAGAAAGACCAGACCGGACCGCTGTTCGACTGGTTGCTCAGCGGCGACGTGCCGTTGGACGACAGCGGCGTCTTGAAGGTGTCGCAGACGTCCTACGACTACATCCGGCCGTACTGGGACCAGATCGGGGCGACAATCGTCGGCCGCCACGTCTTCGACATGACGAACGGCTGGGACGGCACGCCTCCGGCCGGGGTCGACCACGTCGTCGTCGTGACCCACCGGGGCAGGCCCGAGGGCTGGTATCCCGAGGCGCCGTTCTCCTTCGTCGACAGCGTTGAGGCGGCCGTGGCCAAGGCGCAGGAACTCGCGGGCGAGCGCGTGGTCGAGGTCGCCGCCGGCGACGTCGGCGGCCAGGTGCTTGCCGCGGGTCTGATCGACGAGGTGCGCATGGACGTCGTACCCGTGGTGTTCGGGTCCGGCAAACGCTACTTCGGGCCGATCCACGCTCAGCACCTGCTGGAGGATCCTGACGAGGCGATTCAGGGCAACCGGGTGCTCCACCTCCGCTATCGAGTGCGCCGCCAAACACTGCCGGCCGAGTAGGCAACGCCGTTCCCGGCACGCTACGCTCGGCCCGCATGTGGTCCATAGCTCTGCTGTGGACGGGGTAGGCGGGCGCTCACCGTGCGCCCGGTCTGGGAGGTACGCGGTGGCGGCTGTCGTTCAGGAGGACCCCGGTCCGGCCGTTCAGGACCCCGGTTCGAGAACGACTGCGGCCGAGCTCGCGGCAACGTTCCGCAGAGCGGTCCTGAACCGCACCAACGGCGTGACAGCCGGTGTCTACCTCGGACTGCACCTGATCTCGGTGCTCTCGCTGCTGTGGCTCCTGCACGTACGGAAGCAGTCACTGAACGTCCTGGTGCACACGCCTCCCCACGCATGGGACTCGACTTTCTACATCGAGGTGGCGCGCGGCGGCTACCAGCGCGGCTTCGACTACGCCTTCTTCCCCCTCTACCCCGTCCTGCTGCGCGGGGTGGAGACGGTCTCCGGCCTGAGCTACCTCCAGGCCGGCGTGCTGGCCTCGGTCATCGCCGGCACGGTCGCGGCCCTGGGCATCCGCTTCGTGGGCGAGCGGGTGGCCGGCCCCCGGGCCGGGCTGGTGCTGGTGGCGCTGTTCGCACTGGCCCCGACGGCCGTGGTGCAGGTCGCGCCTTACGGCGACGTACTGTTCGTCGCGTTCGCGGCGTGGGCGCTGCACGCACTGCTGCGGCGCGCGTGGCTCACCGCCGGCGTGCTGGCCTTCTTCGGCGGCCTCACCCGGCCCTCCGCCTCCGCACTGATCGCGACCGTCGGCCTGGTCGCACTGGTGGCGATCATCCGCCGCCAGGACGGGTGGCGCCCCTGGGCGGGCGCGGCGATCGCACCCCTGGGGATGCTGGGCTACATGGCCGCCGTCGGCCGCCACTTCGGCCACCTCGACGCCTACTTCAAGGTCCAGCGCTCCCTGTGGAACAACTGGTTCGACGGCGGCGCCACCACCTTCGACGAGTTCTCGAAGCTGGTCGACGGCCGCCTCGACAACCCGTCGACGATGGAACTGATCGCCATCCTGGCCATGGTCACGGTGCCATTCCTCCTGGCCCTGATGATCCGCCGCGCGCTGCCCTGGGAACTGGTCGCGTACTGCGCACTCGTGGCGGTCCTGGTCCTGGGCAGCCACCGGTCGATCACCACGACACCACGCGAGCTGATGCCCGCGTTCCCGTTGCTGATCCCTGTGGCGCGGACGCTTTCGCGGTCGGGGACGCGGGGGCTTGTGGTTTGTTTTGTGGCTGCTGCGGTGATGTCGGCTTGGTTCGCTTGGTATCTGCCGATTCAGTATGGGGTTCCGTAGGGCGGGTTTCGTAGGGCGGTGTTCCCTGGGGTTGTTCGGGGTGGGAGTTTTCGGGGGGTGGAGTTTGCGGGCCGGGTTGCGGTTGCCTTGTGGGTTTCAAAGCTTTTTACGGCCTTCGGTCATAGTTGTGCCGGTTCGGGGTTCGGGGCGGCGGGTGTGTCTGTCGGCTGCCGGTTCCCGCGTTCACAACCCCGCCTCACCTCAGGCCTCTTCAACTCCGGCAAGTCAGGGCAAGGGCAAAGGGCCAGATCAAGAGCAAGATCAAGGGCACAGGCCAGATCAACAGCAAGATCAAGGTCAAACCCATGGTGAAGGGCCGGGCCTCCGGCGGGCCTCGGCAACCTCAGGGAAACTAGCGCGGTTCCCTAGGGTGGTCGATCTAGTCTCAGCGGCGGCGGTCCCAGAGGTGGCTACGGTCCGTTCCCCTCGGTCGCGTCGTCAGCCCGGGGGGTACAGCACCGGTGTCCGGGGGTAAAGTCCGCGCGCGGCGGTCATGCAGGTAGGCGGCGGTTTCGTTCAGCGCGAACTTGACCCCCGGCCACCGGCACTGTAGGCGAAGCCCTGCCGACGCGACCGAGGGGAACGAACCGAAAACCAGCCGGAAGAATAGCAATCGCAGGGAACGACAACGCAGGTCAGCGATTCGGCTGCCGGTGAGGGCGTGGCGGCGGGCCGGTGGTCAGCGGTCGAGGACATGCCCGGGTGCGGTAAGCGGTATGCCTTGGTGGTCAGGTCTGTCTGTCATCCGGCGGCAGCGATCTCGGCGGCCAGGCGAACCCGCGCCCACACCTGCACCCGCCAGCCCAGAATGCGCCCCCGGAACTGCTGCGCTGCCAGCCTAGAATGCGCACCTTCGGGACTGCCGCGCTGCCAGCACCCTGACCGGCGGCCGTGCTCGCCGAGCCGCCGGTACCCGCACCCCCTGTTTTGTATTTCTCCGGCTGGTTTTCGGTTCGTTCCCCTCGGTCGCGTCGGCAGGGCTTCGCCTACAGTGCCGGTGGCCGGGGGTCAAGTT
>NZ_JAAFYZ010000361.1 GCF_018274385.1 Catenulispora pinistramenti
GGGTTTGGCGGGGCGGGCCGGCTGGAAAACCGGCAGACATGCGCGGGTCACCGGTTCGTCGGAGCATCACTGTCGCCGCGGCCTGTGCCGCGCTGATCGGCGCGGGTGCGGCCGCGGCCGCCGCGGATGTCGCGCCGCCCGCCCCGACGCCGTCCCCCAGTTCCACGCCGCTGGGCCCGACCGTCGCCAGTCCCGGCACGCCGCCGATCCCGCCGGACGTCCAGGCCGGCTCCTTCGTGGTGGCCGACGAGGCGACCGGCGCGATCCTGGCCGAACGCGCCCCGCACGACCGGCTGCGTCCGGCCTCGACCCTCAAGGTCCTGACCGCGCTGGCCCTGATGCCCCGCCTGGACCCGGCCCAGGTTCACCTGTCCGTGCCCGGCGACATCGCGGCGCTGGCCACCGACGAGCCCGGGGCGAGCGCCGTCGGCATCAAGCCGGGGCTCTCCTACCGGGTCTCCGACCTTTGGAACGGTGTGTTCCTGCGCTCAGGCAACGACGCGATCGCCACCCTCGCCGCGATGGCCGGCGGCGAGGCGACGACCGTGGACCTGATGCGCCAGACCGCGCAGCGGTTGCACGCCAACGACACCGTCGTGGTCAACGCCGACGGCTACGACGCCGACGGCCAGGTCTCCAGCGCCTACGACTTGGCGCTGATGGCGCGTGCGGGTCTCCAGGACCCGGGCTTCCGCTCCTACTGCTCCCTGCAGAAGGCCAAGTTCCCCTCGGTCAACGGCACCACCTTCGAGATCGACAGCGAGAACCGGCTGCTGGGCAAATACCCCGGGATGATCGGGGTGAAGAACGGCTACACCTCGCTGGCGCACCACACCTTCGTCGGCGCCGCCGAGCGCGACGGCCGCACCCTCGTGGTCTCGGTGTTCGACGCCGGCACCGACATCTACCAGCAGACGGCGAAGCTGCTCGACTGGGGCTTCGCGGTCCCGGCCACGGCGCCCGGGGTGGACCAGCTGGCCGCCCCGGACCCGTTGCAGAAGTCGGCGGTGCCGGACGAGACGCTGCCGCCGCCGGACGCGGTGCACGCGAAGGCGCGGCACGCGCAGGCCGGGAACGACGGCGACGTCGCGGCGCCCCCGACGTCCGCGGCCGCCGCGTCGTTGCCGCACAAAGCCAAGGACAGCGGCGTCTCCACGATGCTGGGCGACGTGGTCCAGACCCTGCTCTACATCCTCGGGTTCCTGGTGTTCGCGGTCGCGGGTCTGCGGACGCGGGTGTTGGTCAAGCAGCACCGACAGCGTCGGGCCGACCGGGCCTGAGGCGCCGGCGCTGAGCGCGCTGAGATTTCCGGCGCGCTCAAAGCTCCAGTGCGTTTAAGGCTTCACCGCGCTCAGAGCGTCACCCGCTCAGGGCCGAGCCCAGGGCCGAGCTCAGAGCGTCACCGAGCTCAGGGCTTCAGCGAGCTCAGAGCGTCACCGAGCTCAGGGCTTCACCGAGTCCAGGAACTCGCCGATCAGCTGCGCCATCTCGGGAAGCTTCTCCTCCAAGGCGAAGTGCCCCGTCTGGAACACGTGCAGCTGCGCGTCGGGCACGTCCCGCAGATAGGCCCTGGCCCCCGCGACGGTGAAGAACGCGTCGCCGTCGCCCCACAGGATCAGCGTCGGCGGCCGGTGCTCGGCGAGCCAGCGCTGCCACCGCGGGTAGAGCTCGACGTTGTTGTGGTAATCGAGCATGAGGGCGATCTGCGCCGCGTCCCGGCCCGGCAGGTCCAGGTAGTGCTGGTCGAGGGTCCAGCCGTCGGGGGAGATGAGCTCGGGGTCTGAGGTGCCGTCCTCGTACTGGGAACGGGTCACCGCCTCGGTGAGGATGCCGCGCACCCGCTCCTCGGCCCCCGGAACCCCCGGCTGCGCGGTGAGGAGCGTCTGGGCGAGCTCGGAGAGGCCTTCGGTGTAGGCGTTGGCGTTCTGCACGATCAGACCCGCGAACCACTCCGGGTGCCGGCCGGCGAGCCGGAAGGCGACCGGCCCGCCGTAGTCGAAGGTGTAGGCGACGAGCCGGCGGCCGTCGGCGGTGAGGCCGAGGGCTTCGACGAAGGACTCGGCGACGTCCGTGAGGGATTCGAAGGAGTACACGAAGTCGTCGGGCACGGTCGTACGGCCGAAACCGGGGTGGTCGGGGGCGATCAGGCGGTGCTCGGTGCCCAGCGCGTCCAGCAGACGCCGGAACTGGTGCGAGGAGCTGGGAAAGCCGTGCAGGAGCAGGACGGTCGGCGCGTCGGTGCGCTCGGGGCCGGTCTCGCGGTAGAAGACGCGGACGCCGTCGACGGTGATGCTGCGGTGCCGGATCACCGGCAGGGGCAATGCGCTCATGGCGACGATTCTAACGGATGAATCGCCGTCTATGCGTTAGAGGGGGTTCCAGCGGCTGATCCGCTGCTCAGCGGGGCTAGCTCGACACTGACTCCCGCAGGAGCAGTCCGATCGAGTTGACGCAGTAGCGCCAGCCGCCGAGCTCTTCGGGCGCGTCCTGGAACAGGTAGCCGAGGTGCGATCCGCACGTGGCGCACCGGATCTCGGTGCGGAGCATGCCCTGCGAACGGTCCTCGAACGTCTCGACGAGCTCGTCGGTGATCGGGCCGGAGAAGGCGGCCCAACCGCACTCGGCGTTGAACTTGGACTGCGAGCCGAACAGCGCGGTGTCGCAGCCCCGGCACAGATAGATGCCCGGGTCGTCGTTCTCGACGTAGTCGCCGGACCACGGGTTCTCGGTTCCGAACTCGCGCAGCGTCTTGTAGGCGGCCGGCCCCAGGTGCTGCCGCCACTCTGCCTCGGTGCGCTCGACCTTGTACACCATGTAGTCGAGCCTACTCATGTGACGCGCGGGCGCCAGGGTTTTGGCGAGGCGTTACACACCGTCGCCTGCTCCTGAGAGTGGTTTTCGAAATCGCGGGTTAAACCCCTGGACCAGGGCGAATGCATGTACGAACCCGTATTCGCCGAGCGGCTTGTGGATCGGCACTGCGGGGAATCAGGCGCCGGATGCCCACCTTGACGGCGGCCGTCGGTCAGCGGCCGCCTTCGTGACGCCGCGTCGATATTTGCGCGCGTAGACGCTCGACGTATTGCTGCTCAGTATTGCTTCTGATCAGGCTCTTGACCCGGTGAGTTTCTGCAACTGCTGCCGGACCCTCGGGTCGCGGTTCTTGGCCGCGGCTTTGTACAGCTTGTCCAGGCGTTCATGGAGCTGCGCGTGGTCAGTGGGTTCCGTGTCGGCGATCGTGGTGAAGATCTGCGGCTGGGTGGTGGGGATGGTGGGGATGGTGGGGATTCGCTTGTCAGGACGCGGTTTTTGCTTCTGCTGGGGACCCGCGTAGCGGATCGGTACTTCGGGCAGGTTGTACTGGCTCGTGAAGCGGGACACGACGTCGGCGACGCGCATCGGCTCGCCGAGGTCGAGGGAGTAGACCTCGCCGCCGGTCGCCATGCGTCCGGCTTCCAGGGCCAAGGCGACGGCTTCCTCGACGGTGGCGAAGCAGCGGGCCGCGTCCGGGTGCGTGATGGTCACCGGGCCGCCGGCGCGGATCTGGTCGGGCAGGACGGTCAGGAGCGAGTCGCGGCCGTCCAGGACGTCGCCGACGCGGACGGCGGCGAAGACTGTTCGCGTGCGGTGTTTTCCGGTGCGGTGGGCTGCGCCGCGGATGATCGCTTCGGCTGCTCGGTAGGTGGCGCCGAGCATGGAGACGGGATCGTCGTCGGTGGAGATCAGGACGAAGCGCTCGGTGCCGTTCCGGTGCGCGGCCCGGACCAGGTGGTCGGTGGCCTGGACGTTCGCCGTCACGGCGAGGCCGGGGCGGCGCTCGACGATGGAGGCGTGCCTGAGACCCGCCGCGTGGAAGACCACCTCGGGCCGGAAGTCGCGGAAGGCGCGGTCGGTCTGGTCCCGGTCGGCGATCGTGGTGCTGTCGAGGAGATAGAGCTCGCCGGGGTTGAAACCATTGAGCTGGCGGCAGATCTCGGATCCGAGCGGGTCGGTGGCGCCGGTGACCAGGACGCGCTTGCCGGTGACGATCTCCTTGACTTCGGGCGGCACTTCGTAGGGGGCCGGGCCGTCGATCAGGGCCCTGATGTCCAGCGGTCGGAGGTCGGCAGCGATGATGTCGTGGCACCGGGAAACCGTGTACCACGGCAGATACCGGACGACCGCTCCCGCACCGATCGCGGCGGCGGTCAGTTCCCGGGTGTGGGCCGCGGGGAGTGAGGGGATCGCCAGGATGACGGCTTGGGCCTCGTGCTCGGTCACCAGACGGGCCAACTCGGGCAAGGTGCCGAGGTGCGGGAGGGGATGCGGGGCTTCGGTCGGGGTTCCGATCGGGGCTTCGACCGGGGTTTTGGTCGGGGTTGTGATTGCGGCGTCGTCGACGAAGCCGATCGGTCGCAACTCTTGATCGGCGAGGTCGTCATGAGCGCACAGATCGCGGGCCAGCGCCTGTCCGGCCCGTCCGGCGCCGACGATCAGGGTTCGCAGGGCGGTCATCGTTCGCAGGGCGGTCATCGTTCGGTGGTGCCGCCCGGTCAGCGGGGGTCTTCGCCGATCCCGGCGCGGCGCGCCACCGCCACGGCGGCCAGGGTGGAGTGCACGCCGAGCTTGCCCAGGACGTTCTGCATGTGGGTGCGGACCGTGTTCGGGGACAGGAACAGGTGTTGGGCGATGGAGGCCCGGGTCATGCCGGAGACCATGCACTGCAGGACTTCGCGCTCGCGTGGGGTGAGCGCGCCGACCAGCGTCTCGTGTTCGTTGCGTTCCTGTTCGGCGGCCATCAGGTCGCTCAGGACGTAGGTGAGCAGGCGCGGCGGGATGTGGGTCTCGTCGCGCAGGACGCCGCGGACCACCTGGAGCAGGTGCTCCACCGAGCCGTCCTTGGCGACCCAGGCGTTCACGCCGCCGCGGACCGCCTCGGCGACCCGCTTCTCCTCCTCGCCGGCGGTGACCATCACGATCCGGACGTCGGCGTGGCCGGCCCGGATCTCGGCGGCGAAGCGGATGCCGTCGCGGCCGTCGAGGTCGACGTCCAGCAGCACCACGTCCGGGCGGCGCTCGTCGATCAGCCGGCGGGCGCCGTCGATGGTGGTGGTGGCCGCCACGCCGAAGCCGGGCTCGGCGCGCAGCCGGGAGGCCAGCGCCTCGGCGAAGGTGCGGTGGTCGTCGACGACGAGGATGCGGACCTCCCGGAGGCCCGTCACGTCGAGGCGCTCCTCGAGGCGGTCCTCGAGTCCGATCGTTCCGATCGTGGAGGCGTCAAGCATGCTCACCATCCTCGCAAGTCACGGGCCCGGCGCCCACCACCATGTAGTGGAGCCGTCGCTACTCCAAATGACGTAGACGGTCGCTTAGACGGCTTCGGGCGGGCTGCTGATCAGCTACTGATCAGCAGCTGATCAGCTACTGATCAGCTACTGGTGCGCGCCGAGGCGGTCGACCGCCCCGACCCGGGACACTATCGCCGAGGCCTCGACGCGGGAGTGCGCACCCAGCTTGACCAGCACGTTCTGCACGTGGGTGCGGGCCGTGGACTGGGCGATGTCCATGGCGCGGGCGATCTGCTTGGTGGACTCGCCCTCGACGATCCGGCGCAGCACCTCGCGCTCGCGCGGGGTCAGGTAGCGCAGCGTGCGCTCGGCCTGGTCGACGTCCGGGGCCTTCAGGTGCCGCACGGCCGCCCGCAGCAACTCCGGGTCCACCGCGACCTCGCCGCCGGCCACCCGCTCCAGGATCTGCACGATGCCGTCGATGCGCTGGTCCTTGCGCGTGAACCCGGAGACCCCGAGATCCAGCGCGGCACTGACGATCGCCGGGTCGTCGGTCGCCGAGACCATCAACACCTTGGTCCGCGGATGCCGCTCCAGCACCGCCCGGGCCAGCTCCAGCCCCGCGGTGACCATCCGGCTGCCCGGCCGCGACACCGGGAACGCCTGCTCCCCGGCGGTGGCCAGCGGCGAGGCGGCGGCCCGGGCCGAGACGGTCATCGGGAAGTGCACGTCCAGCATCAGGATGTCCGGGTCCAGGGACGCCACCGCGGCCAGCCCCTGCGCCGGGGTCGAGGTCACGGCCTCGACCTGGTAGCCCTTGGCGGCCAGCGAGGCGGCCAGGGACTCGGTGAGCAGGGTGTGGTCGTCGCAGAGCACGATCCTGGTGGGCATCAGAAAGCGCCTCCTGGGAGCAGGGAGAGCTGGACCTCGGCGACCGGCCGCAACGCCGCGGCGGGGATACGCGGCGGATGGGTCAGGTGCGTCTGCGAGGGGAGCTGGATCGAGGCGAGCGCGGTGTCGTCTTGGCCGGTGGGGATTATGTGGAGGGGCTGGGTGTCGCTGGGGTCGAAGG
>NZ_JAAFYZ010000362.1 GCF_018274385.1 Catenulispora pinistramenti
GCTCGGGGGCGGCGGCGGGCGTGTCACTCTCCACCTTCACGACGCCCCGCGCCTGCCGTGCCGCCTCGGCCACCGCGGCCAGATCCGCACCGGTGGCCGCGGTGACGGCGGCGGCCACCGCGCCCTCGACGAACGGGGCGTCCACCAGCAGCACGTCGGCGCGGGGATAGTCCTCCAGCACCGCCAAGGTGGTGAGCACCGAGCTGCCCAGGTCGGGCAGGACTATCACCCCGGCGCCCCGGTCGGCCTCGGCGATGGCCGCCACTATGCGGTCGTAGCTGGTACCCAGGCCGCCGTCCTCGGTGCCGCCGGCCACGGCCACCGGTACCCGGTCCGAGCCGATCTGGGCCAGCAGTTCGCGCAGACCCGTCGCCAGTTGGGCACTGTGGGATACGAGTACGATGCCGATGGACTGGTTCATGAACGGTGATACTAAATCTCGGAACGCTGTTCAGCAATACTGAAAGCGGCTGCGTGCCGAGTACCGCTGAACGCGGGCGGATGGACGCGGCCGCTGGACGCGGCCGAGTGCGGCGCTACTGAAGGCGAGGGTCGGCGGATGGTGCAGTCGGTGCAGCGTGCGGTGCGCGTCCTGCGGGAGCTCGCCGCCGGTGGTCCGCGCCTGGGCGTGACCGAGCTGGCCGAGCGGGTCGGCGTCGCCAAACCCACCGTGCACGCCCTGCTGCGCACGCTGGAGGGCGAGGGCCTGGTCGTCCAGGACTCCGAGACCGGCCGCTACCAGCTGGGCCCGGGCCTGTTGCTGCTGGGCAACGCCTACCTGGACACCCAGGAGCTGCGCGCCCGCTCGCTGAGCTGGTCCGACACCCTGGCGACGCGGGCCGACGAGGCGGTCTGGGTCGCGGTGCTGACCGGCGACCACGTCTTCGTCGTGCACCACGCGTTCCGCCCGGAGGGCGTCGTGCAGATCCTCGAGGTGGGCGCCAGCATCCCGTGGAACACGTGCGCGCTGGGCAAGGCGATCGTCGCGTTCCTGCCGCCGGAGCAGCGCGAGACGCTGCTGGCCGGCGACCTGTCGGCGCTGACCGGCTCCAGCATCACCGACCCGGCCGCGTTGTCCCGGCAGTTGGACGAGGTCGGACGGACCGGCCACGCGCTGGAGAACCAGGAGTCGGCCCTCGGCGACGCCGGGATCGCCGCGCCGGTCTTCGACCGCAACGGCGTGGCCGGGGCGATCGGCGTCATCGGCCCGGTCGAGCGGGTCCTGGACGAAGCCGCACGTCAGGACCATATTGTGGCGGTGCGCGAGGTGGCGCGGCAGATCTCGCGCGAGCTCGGCGCCGGCCGGGGCGGTGCCCGGGTCGCCCGGCCCTGATCCCTTGACACCGGCGGGCACCGGGGTTAGCTTCCGAACATCGTTCAGTGATGACGAACAGAAGTCGGCTGGGTAAATCTCTGCCGGTGGACGCTTGGGTCCCCCGCAAGCTTGGGTCCCCCGCAAGGAGGTGAGACGCCGCCAGCGGCGGCACGCTGACCTGGTGCGACGTGCCCGGCTATATCGCCGCATAGATCGCAGGCGGGAGACTCGTTGTAGGGGCGATCGCCGGGGCCGCCCGTCCCGCCGTCCCGTTCGCCCGCACGTCCGCCTGTCCGTCGCAGTGTCCTCCGAAGGAGTCCCGGCATGAAGAAGCTGATCAACTCTCCCGATACCGTCCTGGACGACGCGCTGGCCGGCGTCGCGGCGGCCCATCCCACGCTGAAGGTGGACCTGGAGGCGCGGATCATCACCCGGGCCGGCGGCCCCTCGGTCGGCAAGGTCGCCCTGATCTCCGGCGGCGGCTCCGGGCACGAACCGCTGCACGGCGGCTTCGTCGGCCCCGGCATGCTGCACGCGGCGTGCCCGGGTGAGGTCTTCACCTCCCCGGTCCCGGACCAGATGCTGGCCGCCGCCCAGGCCGCGGACGGCGGGGCCGGCGTGGTGTTCGTCGTCAAGAACTACACCGGCGACGTGCTCAACTTCGAGATGGCGGCGGAGCTGGCCGGGGACGACGGCATCGAGGTGGCCACCGTCCTGGTCGACGACGACGTCGCGGTCAAGGACTCCACCTGGACCGCCGGCCGCCGCGGCACCGGGGCGACGGTGTTCGTCGAGAAGATCGCCGGGGCGCTCGCCGAACAGGGCGCCGACCTGGCCTCGGTCGCCGAGATCGGCCGCCGGGTGAACGCCGCCTCGCGCAGCTTCGCCGTCGCGCTGAGCCCCTGCACCACGCCGGCGGCCGGCAAGCCCGGCTTCGAGCTGGCCGAGGACGAGATGGAGGTCGGCGTCGGCATCCACGGCGAGCCCGGCCGCAGCCGCGAGAAGCTCGAACCGGCCGCCGCGATCGTCGCCCGGTCGCTGGACGCCATCTTCGCCGACCAGCCGCTGGCCGCGGGCGAGGAGACCATCGTGATGGTCAACGGCCTCGGCGGCACCCCGCTGATCGAGCTGTACGTCGCCTATGCCGACGTCGCGAAGTACTTCGCCGAGCGCGGCGTGCGCATCGCCCGCAACCTGGTCGGCAACTACATCACCAGCCTGGAGATGGCGGGCGCGTCGTTCACCGTGTGCAAAGCCGACGAACAGATGCTTGCCTTGTGGGACGCGCCGGTGAACACCCCGGCCCTGCGCTGGGGCGCGTAAGGCGCCTGGGCGCATAGCCGCCCAGCCGCCCGCTACCCCGCCAGACCTCGGACAAAAGGAGTCGACCGGTGGACATCCACCAGACCCGGACGTGGGTACGGTCCATAGCCGCGGCCATGGACCAGCACAAAGACCACCTGACCCAGCTGGACTCGGCCATCGGCGACGCCGACCACGGGGTGAACATGCAACGCGGCTTCACCGCCGTCGTCGCGGCCCTGGACGGCTATGAGCCGGCCGGGGTCGGCGACGTGCTGGTCAAGACCGGGACCACGCTGATCTCCAAGGTCGGCGGCGCCGCCGGTCCGCTGTACGGCACCTTCTTCCGGGCCACCGGCAAGCAGCTGACCGGGCCGGTCGCCGACGCCGAGCAACTGGCCGCGGCGTTCGACGCCGGGCTCGCCGGGGTGCAGAAGCTCGGGGCGGCGGTGCTCGGCGACAAGACCATGGTCGATGCCCTGGCTCCGGCGCTGGAGGCGTTCGGCGCCGCGGCGCGCGCCGGGGAGGACGAGGCCACCGCGGCTGAGAAGGCCGCCGCTGCCGCCGAGACCGGGGCCAAGGACACGATTCCTCTGCAGGCGCGCAAGGGCCGGGCGTCCTATCTCGGCTCCCGCAGTATCGGGCACCAGGACCCCGGTGCGACCTCCGCCGCGCTGATCTTCCGGACCCTGGCCGAGGTGCTGAAGCCGTGACTCGACTGACGTATGTCGGCCAGTCGGCGTCTGGGGGTACGGCGCTGGGGGTGCTGCGCCATACCGATGTGGTGCCGGCGGCCTTGGGGCAGCGGGGTTCGGGTGACGTCGGCGGTGCTGGCGGTCCGGGTGATGCCGACGGCGTTGGCGGCCCGGGCGCCGCCGGTGCGGACCCGGTCGCAGAGGTCACCGACGCGTTCGACGCGGTGGCCGAGCAGTTGGCCGGGCTGGCGCGCACACTGCGGGACTCCGGGCAGACCGACCTGGCCGACATCGTCGAGGTCGACGGCTACATCGCGCAGGACCAGGAGTTGCGGGGCGCGGCGCTGCGGCAGGTGCGGGCCGGGGAGCCGGCTTCGCGCGCCGTCGTCCAAGCCGTGCAGGAATACGGCACCATGCTCGCCGCCCTGGACGATCCGATGCTGGCCGAACGCGCCGCCGACGTGCGCCAGGTCGGCCGCCGCGTCCTGGCGCACCTGGCCGGTGCGGGCACCGGTGCCGGGGCAGGGGCCGGCGCCGGTGCCGCATCGGCAGCGCCGGACGGCCCGGTGGTGCTGGTCGCGCACGAGATCGGCGCCGCGGACCTGCTGGAGTACGGCGATCTGGTCGTCGCGGCCGTCTCGCTGGTCGGCGGGCCCAACTCGCACGCCTCGATCATCGCCCGCTCGCTGGGGATCCCGCTGGTGCTGGGCGTCAGCCCGGCGGTGCTGAACCATCCGGACGGCACGGAGGTCCTCATCGAGGCCGAGGGCCCGTCCGTCGTCGTGGATCCCGAGCCGGGGGAGCGGCAGGCGGCGGTCGCGGTGATGGCGGCGGCGCGCCGGCGTCGCGAGGTCCTGGCCGCCGAGCGCGACCTGCCGTCGCAGACCCTTGACGGCCGAGCCGTCGCGCTGCGCGCCAACGTCGCCACGGCGATCGAGACCAAGGCCGCGAACAACGCCAACGCCGACGGCGTGGGCCTGCTGCGTACCGAACTGCCGTTCCTGGACACGCACAAATGGCCCACGGCGGATCAGCACACTGCGGTTCTGACCCCGATCCTCAGCAAGCTGGCCGGGAAGCCGGTGACGGTGCGGACGCTGGACTTCGCCGACGACAAGTTCCCGCCGCTGCTCGCGGACAAGGCGGTGGACGGGCACCTGGGCCGGGGCCTGCCGTACATGCTCGCCGCGCCACAGGCCTTCGCGAATCAGTTCCGTGCGATCCTCACCGCCGGAGCCGCGTGTGATCTGCGCATCATGATTCCCATGGTGGCCACGGTCGATGAGCTGGCCTCGTGCGCGCGGATCCTGGCTGAGGTCGCCACGGAGCTGGGAGTGCCGACGCCGCCGATCGGCGCGATGATCGAGCTCCCGGAGGCAGTCGAGATCGCTTCCGAGCTGGCCGGCCAGGCGGGCTTCTTCTCCATCGGCAGCAACGATCTGACCAGTCAGGTCCTGCGCCTGGACCGGCGTGACCCGGCCGTGTCCCCGGCGCTGGCCGCGCATCCGCGGGTGTTGCAGGCGATAGCGCGCACTGTGACGGCGGCACACGAGCGTGGCCTGAAGGTATCAGTGTGCGGAGATGCCGCTGCCCATCCGCTCGTCGTCCCGCTGCTGATCGGTGTGGGGTGCGACGTGTTGTCGGTGGCTCCCGCCGCGTTGGACGAGGTCAGGGTACGTATTCGGCGGCTGGACGCGCGGGTGTGCGCCGAGGTGGCCGCCGAGGCGATGGGGTTCGAGACGCTGGAGAGCGTGCAGCGCGTGGTGCGGCAGCGCTGCTGGCCTGAGATGCCTTGAAGCGGCGAACCATTTACACACACGGGAGAAATCTATGGTGGCCTTCGGGCTGGGCCTGGCGGCCGTGGGACGTCCGGGGTACATCAACCTGGGACGTGCCGACGACCTGCCCGCCGACCGCTCCGTCGAGGCGATGCGATCGCGTGCGCACGCGGTGTTGGACGCGGCCTACGCGGTCGGGATCCGCTACTTCGACGCCGCCCGCTCCTATGGCCGCGCCGAGGAGTTCCTGGCCGGCTGGCTGCGTTCGCACCCTGATATCGACGACGTCGCCATCGGCAGCAAGTGGGGCTACACCTACACGGCCGACTGGCGCGTCGACGCACCGGTGCACGAGGTCAAGGACCACAGCGTCGCGGTGTTCACCCGGCAGATCGGCGAGACCCGCGCGCTGCTCGGCGATCGTCTGAACCTGTACCAGATCCACTCGGTCACCCCGGACAGCCCGGCGCTGACCGATCAGGCGCTGCACCGCCGGCTGGCCGCGCTGGCGGCTCAGGGCGTACGAATCGGGCTGTCGACGAGCGGGCCGCGGCAGGCTGAGGCGATCCGGGCGGCGCTGCGGGTCACGGTCGGCGGGAGTCGGCTCTTCGAAGCGGTTCAGGCTACGTACAACGTGCTGGAGACCTCCGCCGGGCCGGCTTTGGCTGAGGCGCATGAGGCTGGGTGGACGGTTGTCGTTAAGGAGGCGCTGGCTAACGGGCGGCTTACTGATGCGCACCTGGCCGATGCGGATCTCGCCGGTGCGGATCTCGCTGAGCAGCCGCATGATGATTCGGTATTGGCCGCAGTCGCATCGAAGGCGTCGGCGACGGTGGACGCCGTGGCGCTGGCTGCGGTCGCGGTTCAGCCTTGGGCCGACATCGTGTTGTCGGGCGCGGCCACTGTGGCGCAGTTGGAGAGCAACGTGGCTGCCGCACGCCTGCACTTGGCGGCTGATCAGCTGGAGCAGCTTTCCGCGCTGGCTTTGCCCGCGTCGGAGTACTGGGCGCAGCGGTCGCGGATGGCTTGGGCGTAGTGCCGTGTCAGACAACGTTTGCCCTGGTGATGACTTGGCCTAGAACGCTAATGAAGATCTTGTGATGGGGGGCCGTCCTCGTGTGGGGCGGCTCCCTCGATCATGTGGTGGTGCTCAGTGCCCAGGTGCCGCTGGTGTGGTGGAGGCCGAGGTTGACCAGTCGG
>NZ_JAAFYZ010000363.1 GCF_018274385.1 Catenulispora pinistramenti
GCGTCAAAGTCCACGTCCGCGGTGCAGCACTTCGCCGACTCAGCCTCCATCCTGACGAGCCGACCTCATCGATCGAACCGCAGACCTGAAGTCTTGCTGTCACGACCAAGTTCGTTGAGCCCCCATGAGCCCACAAAACATGTGCCATCGACGTGGGGGGCGTACGAACAAGCTCCCACCGCAGAATGGAATCCCCACTGACCCCCACCAGCAGCCCAACGTCCGCCAGGCTCAAATCCCGGGCCAGCCGACGCTCCCACAACGGTTCAGTCAGCCGCCTCCGCTCCAAAGACAACCGCGACTCATCGGCCCCCCTTTTCAAAGGCCCGTAAGGCACGCCACCGTTCTCGTCAACGACCACCAAGCGAAGCTTGAGTTTCCCGGCCCACTGAACCAGATTCTCCCAGGCAGGCTCATTCCACCCAGTCTCCCAATCCTTCACCGCTTGTTCACGAACCCCCAAGCTCGCCGATAGACTAACCTGTGAAATCTCCAAACCCCGGCGACTGGATCGCAGCCCACCAATCAACTGAGTGAGATTCCGCTTCGCGGCATCAGGAACTTGACCCGCCATCTTCGCGTGCTGGTTCAACGGCACACCCAAAACTGAGCGCACTCCACCGGCTCAAACACCGCCGCCACCCCCGGCGACACCAGCGCAGGCCTGCTCCACATCAGACGCAGTCGCATCAGCCACGCCAGACACCGCCTTAGGCCACGGCTTGAAAACCGGCAACGCCGCCAAATCCCGCCGCACCCGCCGCGCCAACGCGCCCACCACCACCCACCTCAAGTCGGGGTCCTTCGGATCAGCGAGATGCAACAACCCGTTGTTCCGGTCGAGGTAACCCAACGTCCGACCAGACGACACGTCATTGACATACAGCAAGTTGAGACCGTTCCTCTCCCACACCTGAACCGTCAGCCCCGCCATAGCCGAGCCCCCTCACTACCGACTCGCTGTGCTTGTCTTCTGCTTGAATCCGTACTCACCAGCGGAACCGGCCGGCGGGGCCAAGAACACGCCCCGCCGGCCGAACCCGCCCATGTCGGCTCACCCACCGCCGACCAGCGGTTCTCAAACCACCGCCCACAGCCCGTCAAGGCTCAGCGGTACATACTCATCCGGTCCCAGCTCAGCCCAGAGCTCCGCGTCGTCAGGATCAGCGCCGATCCACGCGATAGCGGTCCCGTCATCGAGCACCGTCCAGACCGGACCGTAAAGCTCCACGGACAGCCGCAAACCCTCAGGCGCGGCCGGGAGTCCGGCCAGATCTTCCAGAACCGACCCCAGCCACCGCGCACGCGCATACGCACGCTTGTAATCCACCTCTGGCCTGCACTCCCAGAAATCCGGGTGCACCGACCAGGAATCGACGACCACGACCAAACACACTCCCCGACTCGGACCGACAGGCCGTGCCGAGGTATCAGAACGCGAATATGTCTCTTCGTCCCGGTACCATCGGCACCGGGTCTGTTGACCCGCCGGACCGCCCCGCCCACCTCCCACGGTTGCAGGGTGGTCCGGCTCGGCATTTCACACGGGACCGGCCGCCCCTTCGCAGACTCCGCGACCGATCCCGTGTCCGACGACGGGAACGAGCCCCGCCACCGCCTTGCAGAACCCGGATACATCCCACGGGGCCAGATCCCACAAGCTCATTCCTCGGCATCCTCCGAGGCGATCGCGCACGCGGGACGGGGCAGGCTGGACGGCCACCGTGCCGGTGTCTTCAGTGCTCATGATCATTTCCACGGTGATACTCCGAAAAGAAGTCCCCGGCCTCCGGATGCAGCCGACGGCCGTACACATCCACCAGGCCCGAGACCCGCTGACGCTGGTATTCCGGATCAGCCCACAGCCCGGTCAGGTCCATGCAGCCGCCCTCCGGTGCCGGACGCGACGCGGCGTCACTACCAAACCCGAAACCCAGTACCGTCTGCCCGGCCACATCCACCAGACGCCACGTGCCATCTCCCACAGGCTCAGCGTCGAACCGGAATCCCCGCACATCGAACGACCGCATGAACTCAGCCACATCCGGTGGAAGATCCGAACGATCCGGCAGCGCATCGGCTGACCGAGCCCGCCGTGTACGTTTTGAACGCCTCCGGCCCATCAGCGAACGCCACCCCGCATAGGACACGCCCGACACCTCGTTCTCCTGCATCGTCACGCACCCACGCCCTCCGCATTGATCACGCGAGCCAGATGGATTCGGGCGTCCATGAAGGCCGTGACAACCGGGTACCCATAAGCCGTATCGACCGTGACCCAGCCATTGACGGACGTACAGCGCATGACAGGACACCAACGGCCATCGATCCCGATAGCGTCGCCGCTGTTGAGCAGCCCCATCGTGGTGTCCTCGCCAGTCAAGACCGTGAAACCCACCGGTTCGGGTCCAGGGTCCTGGGCGAGCTGGGCAAGGACCCGAACCGGGGTCGGACCTTCAACCCCGACCGATCTGTGAGCCTCAAGGACCACATTCGCGCTCGGGTGACCTTCGGCTTGGTTCACCCGCTTCAGCTTTATCTGTTCACTCATCAGTAGCCTCCATGCTTGGACGTTGGCCCCAAGACAGAATCGGCACTGAGAGAGTTGAAAGCGATACGCAGAGCGTATGGCCGTGGCGTATCGTCGAGGTATGGCAAAGTCGGGACCATGGGCAGGCGGCCGACTTCGCGCAGCCTGGGCGTCAGGAGACTGGCGCGGGATCTTTCGCGAGTACCGGCGCGCGACTGGCGTATCTCAACTGACTCTCGGTTCCATGGTTGGGATGCCGCAGTCTCACGTATCCCTGATCGAGAGCGGCAAGCGTAAGGTCACGAGTGCCGAACTCATCGCCCGCATCACCGAGGGGCTTGAAGTGCCGGACGAATTGCGAGGGCTTCCTGAGCGCAGCGAAGCGCTACCGTGGAGTCCTGATCCAGAGCTGAACGAACGAATTGCCCGTGCGCAATCAGTAGGCAAGCTGGACGTCAGGTCAGCAGACTGGATCGCCCACGTTCTTGCAGAACATCGCCGAGCCGAGGACGTGATCGGTGGCAGAGATCTGTGGGTCGTCGTGCGAGCCCAGTTGGACACCGTGACGAAGTTGCTTCCGAACGTCTCTGGCGCCGTTGCCGATCGACTGTTAATCCTTGCTGCCGAGCACGCTCACTGGCTGTCATGGGTTGCAGCAGGGGAGGGACAGCACGGCCCTGCCCTCGCCTGGCTTGACCTCGCCAATGGTTGGGCGATTGACGCCGGATCATCAGACATGGCGTCTTGGGTCGCGCGAGTTCGCTCCTTTTACACGCTCGAACGAGGTGACCCCGTTCGAGCTCTGAGGCTCGCTGAGGTTGCTCAGCAAACCCCCGGCATGTTGTCCCCAGCCGCCGCGTCCATTGCCACCCACGCGGCTTGCCTGGCAGCTGCGGCCGTAGGGGAACGCGATCGTTCTCGCCGGCTCGCTGAAGAATCCTACGATTTCGCCCTACAGGTTCCTGACGCAGACACCCGACCTGGCTGGCTGTACTGGCTGGATCCAGTTAGGGCGAAGCTCCAATACGGTATGGCCTCTTACGCGGTCCGTGACTGGTCCGCCGCTATTGATGCTCTACAACAGGGCGTTAGCGCTCTTGATGGTTACCCTCGTGACCAGGCGTACTACCTGGCGAAACTGGAAGATGCCAGGCAGCGCCTGTAGCTACTTGTCGGTAGCTGGTTCGGCCTTAAGGATCACGATCTCGCCCTGGAACAGCTCACCGTCCGGAGTCCGTAGCGCTTCGCGAATCCTCCTGTGCATTTCGCCGACCGTAGGTCCGTAACCTGGCTCAAGGCCTGTACCGAAGTCGAGGCGAAGCGTGTGGTTCGTAGGGTGGTCAGTATCTGTCCTGTATGTGATGTCCCACTCGGCCATATACCGATCCTAGCGACACGAAGTGTGCGGGTGGCGTGCATCTGTAGCCGCCGCTGCGGTGGCGCCTTCTCCGGACGTCAAGGGCACTTCGTTAGCCCTTGCCCTCCTCCGAAGACACCCCCTCCGCTCTTGAGACGCGTGGTCACCGGAACAGGCCAACAGCTCACGTCCCGCTCGTGGTCGTCTGTGGTCCGGTCCGGGGCGGGCCGAGATTTTACCCACCTCCGTGCACGGGGACCCCACCTGAAGCACTACGAGGGGGCCTGAGAGTGCCACCTGCGGGCAGGTCCACGAACCTGCCCTCTCTGCCGGACCAGCGTAAGGCCCCCTCGCAGCGCTTCAGCCCCGCACACGCAGGACACCGGCCAAAATCTCAGCCCACCCCTCAGCGCGCATCTAACCTCCGACGTCGGGTTCTGACCAGGCCTGATTCACTATTTCGGCTTGTCAGGCCCCTCATTTTTGCTATGATGTCTTTAAGGGCAGTACCTCATGTGCGGCGATTGGCACCAGGCCGAGGATCTGGTGCAGACCGCGCTGCTGCGGCTGTACCGGTCGTGGTCGAAAGTCCAACGCAGCGGCAGCCGTGACGCGTACGTCCGCCAGGTCCTCGTCCGCTGCCTGATCGACGAGCGGCGGCGGAGTTGGCGTCGTGAGCGGCCGTTCGCCGAACTGCCCGAGACCGGCCTGCACATGCGGGACGGGGACGGGATGAACGGCGAGGGCGCGAACGCCGGGTCCGGATTCGAGATCCGGCTCGGACACCGGGACGAGATCTTCGCCGCGCTGGCCAAGCTCCCGCCCCGGCAGCGCGCGACGTTGGTGCTGCGCTACTGGGAGGACATGTCCGTCGAGCAGGCGGCCCACGCGATGGGCTGCACGGTCGGCACCGTGAAGTCCCAGTCCGCGCGGGGTCTGTCCGCGCTGCGCGTGTTGCTCCGACCGATCGCGGAGCCCCCCATCAGTGTGACCGAGAAGGAGTGGGATCGTTGAACGACAACCAGAGCCACCACGACCACGGCGACCGGATCCACGACCTGTTCGCGCAGGTCGCCGACGACCCGGCCCCGCCGCTGGGCTTCACCGCCGAGGCGATCGCCGGCGTCGGACGCCGCGGCGCCCGCACCCGCCGGCTCGCGGCCGTCAGCGGCGCCACGGCCGGGATCGCGGCCGTCGGCATCGCGATCGCCGCACTCCCGGGGGCTGTGGGCTCGGGCCGGGCCGGCGCGTCCCCGGCTTCCGGCGGTCCGCCCGCCTCCTCGTCCGCCTCCTCGTCCGGCTCCTCGTCCGCTCCGTCGGATCCGAAGTGCGTGGCGGACGTGACCAACGCCTTCGCGGACAACCCGGGCGTGGACAACTCCGCGGCCAGGAGTGTGGCGTATCAGGAGTGCCCGGCGCTGCGGGCCATCGACGCGGTCCTCGATCCGGCGGGCACGCACCTGACGGAGCTCGACGGGCGGCAGAAGGCCGTCACCCCCGACATCGCGTGGACCTATATCGGCTACGGGGGCGAGGGGTACAACGCCACCAAGGCCGACATCACCTACAGCAACAAGGGCCAGGCCGCCGCACTGCCCTCGGTCGCCGTCTCCGTCACGTTCTCGCTCCCCGGCGCCCAGGACCCGGCACCGCTGTCCAGTGACATGACGCTGGCCGACCGCGCGCCCGGCGTCGCCCCCGGATCGGCCCCCTGGGTCGAGAAGAGCAGCACGACCCTGAAGGACGGCTCGAAGGTCACCGTCGGCGAGGTGCAGAACGGCGACCGGGTCTCGATGAAGGCCCGGCGGGTCCTGCCCTCCGGCGCGGCGCTGACGATCCTCGCCACGGACTCCTACGACACCGCCTCGGCGACCGAGCAGCCGGGATCGGTGTACGACCCGTTCCCGTTCAGCGTCGAGAAGCTGGTGGAGGCGGCGAGCGTCGAGCAGTTCGTGGCGCCCAGCGCTGTGAGGTCCATTCCGACGGCTCCGGGGATGAACCACCCGAGCGGTGGGCCTTCGAGCTCGGGCGGTCACTGATCGCTCGCGGGTGGGTGGACGGGGTCCCAGGCCCCGGTCCGCGGAGGAATCCCGGAATCGGCAGTGACTCGACTATTGCCGGCATGGGCTGAACGCTGAACAACGCAGTGGCGCTCTCGATACCGAGGGCGCCACTGTCGCGACCGCGTGTTGTGAAGGCCGCTCGTGGGGGAACGGGGCTGGTCTGTGAGCCGGGCTTGCTTGGCCCGTGACCTTATTGCCGTACCTTGTTTTAAAGCGTTTCTGATTTTCAAGGGGGATCCAGGTGCGGATCGGGCGACGGATACTCGTACTCGCGGCGGTCGTCGCCGCGGCGGCCAGTCCGGAGGTGGCGCCTGTCTCTTATACACAACT
>NZ_JAAFYZ010000364.1 GCF_018274385.1 Catenulispora pinistramenti
CAGCATGGTGGGTGCCGCTATGGCGAGGCCTGCTGCGGTGCGGAGGAAGCGGCGGCGGGAGGCGTGTGCCGAGCCCGGGTCCGGTATCAGCGAGCCTGGGTTCGGTCGCAGGTCGTGGTCTTCGCAGCCGCAGCCTATGGGCAGTTCTTGGTCCTCGTACGTCACGCCTATGCCTCAGTTCGGTCCGGTGGGCCCCCGGAGCCCAACCTGGTTTCACTACTGAGGGAGGACGTCTTTGGAACCTTAAGAGTTGCTTAAGACGGGCAATCCGCGGACATTCACACGTCGAGGCGTTGGAAGACCCAGGCGTGTGGGGGGCGGGCGATCAGGCGCTCGGGTGGGTCGGCGGCCAGGGTGGTGGGGGCTGCTCCTAGGTAGTCGATGACCACTACTACGCGTTCCCCGTCCTGTCCTACGGAGCTGTAGGCGTTGTAGGACGCCACCTCCTCGTCCTCCCAGAGGGGCGGGACGATGATGGCGCGGACCCACTCCTCCACCGCCGCGGCCTTGCCGGGCTCGCAGCGCACCTCCCACATCAGCGTCTGGTTCTTCATCGGACCACCACGTCCACGACCGCCTGGGAGGAGTCGGAGGGGAAGTCGAGGTGCGAGGGGGTGCGGCCGCGGCGTACCAGTTCCGAGCCCAGGGCGGCGACCATGGCGCCGTTGTCCGTGCACAGGTTGGGGCGCGGTACGCGGACCCGGATGCCGGCCTTGGCGGCTCGTTCCTCGGCCAGGACGCGGAGGCGGGAGTTGGCTGCGACGCCGCCGCCGATCAGGAGGTGGTCTGCTCCGCTCTCCTTGCAGGCGAGGATGGCTTTGCGGGTTAGGACGTCTACTACCGCTTCCTGGAAGGAGGCGGCGACGTCGGCGAGCGGGATCTTGTCCCCGGCCCGCTCGCGGCGCTCCACCCAGCGCGCCACGGCTGTCTTGAGGCCGGAGAAGGAGAAGTCGAGTGGGGCGTCGCGGGGACCGGTGAGGCCGCGGGGGAAGGCGATGGCCTCGGGGTCGCCCTCGCGCGCGGCCTTGTCGATCAGCGGGCCGCCCGGGAAGCCGAGGCCCAGGACCCGGGCCACCTTGTCGAAGGCCTCGCCGGCGGCGTCGTCGATGGTCTGGCCCAGCGGCTGCACGTCGCCGGTGACGTCGGGCACGAACAGCAGCGAGGAGTGTCCGCCGGAGACCAGCATGGCGACGCAGCCCTCGGGCAGCGGGCCGTGTTCCAGCTGGTCCACGCAGATGTGGGCGGCCAGGTGGTTGACGCCGTAGATGGGCTTGTCCAGGGCCAGTGCGTAGGCCTTGGCGGCGGCCGCGCCGACCAGCAGGGCGCCGGCCAGGCCGGGGCCGGCGGTGACGGCGATCGCGTCGATGTCGGCCAGGGTGACGCCGGCGTCGGACAGGGCGCGCTGGACGGTCGGGACCATCGCCTCCAGGTGGGCCCGGCTGGCGACTTCGGGCACCACGCCGCCGAAGCGCGCGTGCTCCTCCACGCTGGAGGCCACGGCGTCGGCCAGCAGGGTGTTGCCTCGGACGATGCCGACGCCGGTCTCGTCGCAGGAGGTCTCGAAACCGAGGACGAGAGGTGAGTCCTTGAGTGCCGTCACGCCAGTGCCTTCCTCATGATGAGCGCGTCGTAGTTGCCGGGCTGGTAATAGCCGCGGCGGATGCCGACGGACTCGAAGCCGTGGCGGGTGTAGAGGCGCTGTGCGGAGTCGTTGTCGGTGCGCACCTCTAGCCAGACCTCTACGCACTTCCTGCGCAGTGCCTCTTCTAGAAGCGCCTCCAGGAGGACCGTCCCGAGTCCCCGGCCCTGGTGCGCGCGGGCCACCGCGATGTTCTGGACCCAGCCCTCCACGGCGCCCGGGGCGGCGCCCGGCTGGGACATCAGGCCGGCGTATCCGGCGATCTCGCCGTCGTCCTCGGCGATGACGTAGTAGCGGGAGTGCGGGACGTCCGCGAGTTCGGACCAGAACATCTCCACGGACCACGGGTCCTCGGGGAACAGGTCCTGCTCTACAAGGCGCACCGTCTCGATGTCCCACCACCGGAACGGACGCAGGATCGCGGCCATCGCGAGCACCGCGCCGTCAGCCTGTGGAGACACGCTTGCGGGTGCCCGGCTCGACGGCGTCCGGGCGGCGCAGGTAGAGCGGCTCGGGGAACAGCAGGGAATCAGGGTCGCTCTGCAGACGCCTGATAGTGAGCTCTGCTAGAGCCCCTGCGGAGGGGTGTCGGGGTCCGATCGCCTTAGGGAACGCCTCCGGGTACAGGACCGCGCCCTCCCCCGCGATCGGAAGGCCGGCCAGCCGCTCGGCGATGAGCGACGGGTGCGACACATCAGGATCCGTCGAACGAGTGAAGCGATCCGTGTACTGCGCCCAGTAGACCTCTTTGCGGCGCGCGTCCGTGGCGACCGCGAAGGGCTCTTCGATCTTGGTCTGATAAGCGACCACGTCGAGGGTGCAGACGCCGTGGATCGGGATGCCGAGCGCGTCGCCCAGGGCTCGCGCCGTGACCAACCCCACGCGCAGCCCGGTGAAGGGCCCGGGCCCGACTCCGACCGCGACGCCGGTCAACTCCCCGGGTTTACGTCCCGCGGCGGTCAGGACCGCGGTGATGCCGGGTGCGAGCAGTTCCCCGGTGCGCCGGGCGTCCACCGTGGTGGACTCGGCGAGCACATGTGTGCCGTCGTGCAGGGCGACGGTGATGGCCGGGGTGGCGGTGTCGAAGGCGAGCAGGAGCACCCGCACAGCCTATCTTTCTGGCACCATACGACCCATGACCAGCCAGCAGCAGAACGCCCCGCGGTCATCGGCGCGGGTGAAGCGCAGCCGCGTGAACCCGATGGCCTCCGCCGCCCTGATCACGGCCGCGGCCCTGGTCGGCGTGGGTGTGCTGGCCGTCCAGGCGAACGGCTCCGCGCCGAACAAGGCCCCGGCGCAGGCCGCTGTCAAACAGCAGCCGGTGGCCTCGACGAACCAGGCCGGGCAGCCGGTCGCCCCGTCCGCGGACCCGCTGCTGGGACTCCCCGCCGACAGCGGCAAGGGCAAGCGGGTGGTCTACAGCCTGTCCAAGGCGCGGATCTGGCTGGTCGGCGACGACAACAAGGTGCAGATGACGGCGCAGGCGGTGCCGGGCACCATCACACCGGACGCCGACACCTACAAGGTGTCGAAGTGGGTGACCAGCGGCAAGGCCTCCGACGGCGCGGCCGTGCAGTATGAGGTGTTGTGGGGCACCCGGCTCAGCCCGACGAAGTTCGGGTTCGACGCGATCGCCTCGCTGCCGCCGGACCAGATGCCGTCGAAGCCGGCTGCCGGGACGAAGACCGGCGGCGTGCGGCTGACGCAGAACGACGCGCAGGCGGTGTGGCAGTTCGCGACGGTGAAGGACACGCCGGTCGTCGTGGTGTCGTAGGGATGTCGTAGCGGCTGGTGCCGTCGCGGTTGGTGCCGTCGCGGTTGGTGCCGTCAGGGCTGGTCCCGTCGGGGCCGGTGCCGTGAAAGCGCGCGATCAGCCCGCGAGCTCTTCGAGCGCGGCCAGGTCGTCGTCCGTCCACCGCTCCCCGATCCCGCGCACCACGACCCAGCGCACGTCGGAATCACCGGGCTCGTCGAGGTCTTCGGCGAACTCGCGCGAGATCACGATGTCCAGCCGGTCGTCGGCCAGCACCTCGGCCTTGCCCTCGCCCCACTCGACCACGGTCACCGACTCCTCGACGGCCGCGTCCAGGTCCAGGTCGTCGAGCTCGTCCAGGGAACCGAGCCGGTAGGCGTCGACGTGGACCAGCGGGATCCCGCCCGCGGTGAGCGAGGGGTGCACGCGGGCGATGACGAACGTCGGCGAAGTGATGGGGCCGCGCACGCCGAGCCCTTCGCCCAGGCCCTGGGTGAACGTCGTCTTGCCGGCCCCGAGGTCGCCGGTCAGCACCACGAGGTCGCCGCGGCGTAGGAGTGCGCCCAGGCGGCGGCCGAGGTCTTGCATGACGCCCGCGGTCGCGACCGGGGTCTCCAGGACGGGTCCGGGCAGCCCGGGTCCGGCTTGGTCAGGGATCACCGACATGGGTCCACCGTACCGGGCGGCGCGGAGGTCACGGCGCGTAGACGATCGCCGTCACCAAACCGGGGTCGGTGGTGGACCAGATCGGGTAGAGCGTGGTGGCCGTGCCCTCGTGGCGGACTCCGGCGCTGTCCGACACGGAGAAGTCCACGTCCTGCCCGTAGGTGGTGGTCTGGCGGGAGTTGATCTGGAGCGTGCCGGGCTCGACGGACCCGTTGAAGGTGATGGCCTGCGAGAACGCCGTCATGTCGGACGCGGTCATCGCGTTGATGCGGGTGATGGTGGTGCCGTCTTTAGCGCGGCGCGCGTAGCCGGGGTCTGCAGAGCTCGTAACGCGGTACTCCAGGTCGTGGACCCAGTCGAAGGACCCTTCGAGGGTGGTGTCCTTCTTGCTGAGGATGGCGAGCGCCTGCGCCAGGCCCGCCTTTAGCGTTACCTCTGCAGAGGGCTCTGCGAGGGGACGTACTGCGTAGGGCTGACTGCCCTGGGCTGCGGGGAAGGACGGCAGGGCCGGGGTCGGAGCGGTGGAGCGGGAGCCGCCGAATGCGGTGACGGCGATACAGAGCCCGAGTACTACTACGCATCCCGCCAGTTGGGGGATCCACAGCTCGCGCTTGAGGTCTGGTTCCACTTCCGGCTCGCGTACCGTCGGGAACGGCGATCCCAGCTGGTCGAGGGCCCAGGCTGCGAAGCCTCCGGCGGCGACGGCGGCGGCGGGGAACATGATGATCTCGTAGCGCATCCCGGCGCTGAAGCCGACTCCTGAGGTGAGTACGTATGCGGAAGCCAGACCTCCCCAGAAGGTCGCGGCCAGGTCTTTGGTGAAGCGGAGTAGGGCCATGAGAAGGGCCGCTCCGAGCAACACATACAGGAGCCGGTCGTCGTCCCACATATAGCGCAGGTCCCCTGTGGTGACCGTACGTGCGTTGCGGAGTAGTTGCCGGACGACGCCGCTGAACGTCGTCTGGTCACGCGTCACGATGCCCTGCGTGTCGACGTGCGCGACTGTTCCGAGCACCAGTTGCATCCCGCCGGTGACCACGATGGTGACGACCATGGAGCCCAGCCAGGGGTTGCGCCATGTCCGCTCTCTAACCAGGGCCCAGGTCCAGCCCGCTACTGCCAGCGCCGGCGCTAGTACGCCCACTTGGCGGGTCAGGGCCAGGGCGACTCCGGCGAAGCCGAGCCAGACCAGGTTGACGCGCGCCACGCGGCGTTCGATGGGCAGGTTGGCGACCAGGACGGCGGACAGCGCCAGGGAGAGGGCGTCGGTGGTCGCCCAGACCAGGCCGGTGACGGTGACGGTCAGGCCGAAGGCCCCGGCGATGAGGGCGGCTACCGCGGGGCCGTAGAGGCGCTGGAGGACCCGCGCGGTGATCCAGCAGAAGGCGATGACTGATGCGCAGGGGACGTACATGGTCCCGTGCTTAAGGCCGCTCACCCATACGAAGGGGATGGAGAGGAACGGGTAGAGCGCCCGGGTCTTGACCATCTGCCAGGTGGGCTCGTTCCCTGCGAAGTACCACGGCGCCAGGCGCCAGCCGGTGGCGGCGCGGGTGCGGGCTACGGCGTCGGTGATGGGGTGGCCCATGTCCCGCGAGGTCATCGTCAGGTAATAGCGGCTGTCCGGAGGGTGGAGCCAGATGCCGCGGGTCGCCAGGGTGTAGGCGATCGTCAGTGCGAGCGGGGCCAGGACGAGGGCGAGCACGCCGAGGCGGACCCCCAGCACTTCGTGACGCCACAGGCCGGCGGCTCGTCGCATGAGGGGCATATACCGCTTTTGGGGCTGATTACCCGCGTTCCGCCCCGGGCATGATCGGCGCCGAGGACTCCGGCACCGGAGGTGAGCATGAGGGCCTCCGTCGGGATGGCTGCGGGGCTGCTGCTGGTGGGCTTGTCAGGGTATGTGTTCCTGGCAGTCACCGGGCACTCCTCGACGCCCTCTGACGCCGCCGCGCTGTCCTCGCTGTACTTCTTGGCGGGGCTGGTGACGCTCGGCGTGTTCGTCGGTTTGGAGCAGGAGACCAGCCGGGCGACGAGCCGGGCGGTCGCCGGGCGGCGGCCTTTGGCGCCGGTGGCGCGGACGGCGCGGCGGCACGCGCTGTGTCTGTTCGCGATCACGGTGGTGGTGCTGGCGGCGCTTTCGCCGGTGTTGGTGTCGGGTCCGTTGCGGGGGCGGTGGGACCTGTTCGCGGCGTTGCTGCTGGCCGCGGGGG
>NZ_JAAFYZ010000365.1 GCF_018274385.1 Catenulispora pinistramenti
AACGAATCCCGCCCGCCGACCGGCACGTCGCGAACCACGTCGCGAACCACATCGCGAAAACTCCCGGGAACGTTGCTTGATACAGCACTAGGCAGCCGCCTCCGCAGCCCCCTGCGTCGGCCCGGCGTCAGGGCCGGCCCCAGCTGCCGCCTCCCCCTCCGGCACCGGCGCGACGCCCCACTTCAACCCCACCAGCGCGATGAGCGCTGCCACCGCCATGATCCCGGCCATGATGTAGAAGATCGTCTGCGTCGACTGCGCGAACGCCACCTGGTAGAAGTGCGGGATCTTCGACAGGTCCGGCGCGCCGTTGCCCGAGGTGCCGCCGGAGGAGCCGCTGTTCTGCATCTGCGCCAGGCTCGCCGCCTCCTTGTCCGCCAGGGCGCGCGGGACGTGCTGGGCGACCAGCTGGTTGGCGACGTTGCCGCGCATCCGCGACACCAGGGTCGTGCCCAGTACCGCCAGGCCCAGGCTGGCCGCGTAGTTGCGGATGGTCTGGGTGATGCCGGTGGCCTCGCCGTAGGAGAAGCGGCCGGCCTGGTTGACCGCGTCGGTGCTGGCCGGGGAGAGCATCAGGCCCATGCCGGCGCCGGCCAGGACGATGAACCACTGCTGCTTGCCGAAGTCGAGCGTGGTGACCTTCTGCGCCCACAGGAAGAAGCCCACGGCCGCCAATACGCAGCCCATCGTGACCGGGCGCTTGGCGCCGATCCGGTCCAGCATGCGGCCGCCGATCTGGGTGGCGACGGCGAAGCCGATGAAGAAGTAGAGCAGGAAGACGCCGGCGTCCTTGGCCTGCTTGCCGAGGGAGATCTGCGCGTACTCACTGGAGAACAGGAACAGCGGGACGAACACCAGCATCGCCACGCCCAGGACCATGTTCTCGACCAGGAAGGTGCGGTTGCGGAAGATGGCCATGTCGATCAGCGGCGAGTCGGTGACGCGCTGGACCCGGTAGAACACGATCAGCAGTACCACGCCGGCCGCGATGCACAGGCCGATCGCCGGGTTGCCCCAGCCCCACAGCGGGGCCTGCTGGAAGCCGAAGACGCCGAGCACGATGCCTCCGGTGATCAGCGCCAGACCCCGGTAGTCCATCTTGGCCGGGCGGAAGTCGGTGACCGGCTTGGACAGCGCGATCAGCAGCACCGCGACCGCCGCGACCGGGAGGTTGACCCAGAAGATCGCGCGCCAGGTCCACTGCGTCAGGAAGCCGCCCATGATCGGGCCGATCGCGGTCAGCGCACCGGAGATGCCGAAGAACGTGGCCAGCGCCTTGCCGCGCTCGCGCACTTCATACGTCTGCACCACGATGGCCAGCGCGGCCGGGAACATGATCGCGCCGCCCAGCCCCTGCAGCGCGCGGAAGGTGATGAGCCAGGCCTCGGCCAGCGAGCCCGCGGGCGTGGCCCCGCACAGCGCCGAGGCGCCGGCGAAGATGATGACGCCGACCGTCACCATCTTGCGGTGGCCCAGCGTGTCGGCCAGCCGGCCGCCGAAGGCGAACAGCGAGGCCAGCGCCAGCAGATAGGCGTTGACCGCCCACTGCACGCCGGTCGCCGACAGCCCCAGCTTGGTCTGGATCTCCGGCACCGCGATGGAGACGATGGTCTGGTCGATGAAGGTCATCGCGACCGCGAAGATCATCGCGGCCAGGACCAGATTCTTCGATCTGCCGTGCACCGGCGCAGCTTGGGACATGATCCCTCTCCCCTGTGAACAACCCACTGATGACGAAACCGAGCGGTGAAGAACGCCGATCTCCCGCGCGGAAAGCCGGAACGCGCGGAAACGCCCCCGACTGAAAGTCCCCGTCAGCAGGCAGCCGAGCGCCATCATGGTGCATACCCGCCGGTCACGCCAAGCCTTTGGACGGCTTCTGAGACGCGCGGCGGAGCAGTGGTTCACATCCGGGCCGGAGCAGAGCCCTTAGGCCGAGCCCTTAGACCAAGCCCCTAGGTCAGACCTCATCCGGGCAGCGACCCGCCCGACCTCACCCCGCCTGCCAGAGTTCGATCAGCTCGGAGGTCGCCGGGGTCCGCGCGGTGACCGACCGCTCCTGCTCGTCGAAATCCAGCTGGACCGGCGCCAGGGCCGGGACCTGGCCGCTGTAGTGGGCGTCGCGCTCCGGCAGCGCCTCGTACTGCCCCGGCCGCCACCAGTACAGGCGCGGGCTGATCGCCTTGGCGCCCTTCTCGTAGAGGTTCGCCGCGACGCTCCCCAGGCCGTCGATGGCGGCGATGACATGCGTCTCCGGGCTGACGACGTGGATCAGGACGTACTCGGGCAGCGGGAACGCCACCAGCGCGCCGAAGCGGGCGGTCGCCGGGTCCGCGTAGCGCCGCAGGGCGTGGATGTGGGAGCTGACATAGCGGTGCTCACCGCCGACGACGGTGAACTTCACGCCGCCGAACTCCTCCTGCGAGCTGTAGTGCCGCTCGCCGAGGGACAGCTCGACGGCCTGCCCGAAGAACGCCTCCGGCGCCGCGCCGTCGAGCTCGGACCGGTTCACCAGCGAGGCCGACTCGGCGGAGTCCAGAGCGACGATCTCGGTCAGCCCGGGCGCGAGCCGGCGCGCGAGCAGGACCTCCTCGACCGGCGGCATACCGGCCTGGCGCGCCTGTGCGAGCATCTCGTCGAGGTTCTCGTCCGAGTAGAGGCGCAGGCGCAGGTACTGGGTGTCGATGGTCAAGGTTCTCTCCCGTCGGTCGAGCGTCCGACCCTACCGGGGTGGGTTGGTGCTGCGAGGGCGTCCCGCCGAGACCGCAGGAATGTCCGTTCGCTGGCGTTGCCGGCGCGCGCCTCGGCCAGGTCGTATTCGGCGCTGGCTTCGTCGCGCCGGCCGGCGCGGCGCAGCAGGTCAGCGCGTACCGCGTGGTAGGGCCCGTATTCGGCCAGCGGCGCGGCCAGGCCGTCGACAATCTCCAATGCGGCAGCGGCGCCGGATACTTCCGCGAGTGCGACAGCGCGGTTCAGAGCGATGACCGGTGTCGGCTCGGCGGCCAGCAGCTGATCGTAGAGGGCGAGGATCTGGCTCCAGTCCGTGTCCTCGGCGCGGGGGGCGTCGCTGTGCACGGCGTTGATCGCGGCCTGGATCTGGTAGGGCCCCGGCCGGCCGCGGCGCAGGCAGGCGCGGACCAGGGCCTGGCCTTCGGCGATCAGGGTTCGGTCCCAACGGTCGCGGTCCTGGTCGGCGAGCAGGACGAGGTCGCCTGCGGCGTCGGTGCGGGCCGGGCGGCGGGCTTCGGTGAGCAGGAGCAGGGCCAGCAGGCCGGCGGCCTCGGGTTCGTCCGGCATCAGCTCGGTGAGCAGCCGGGCCAGCCGGATCGCCTCGGCGCACAGGTCGGCGCGGACCAGTTCCTCGCCGGAGGTGGCCGAGTGGCCCTCGGTGAAGACCAGGTAGACGACGGCCAGGACGGCGCGGAGCCGGTCGGGCAGTTCGGCCTCGGACGGGATCCGGTACGGGATGTGCGCGGCGCGGATCTTGCCCTTGGCGCGGACCAGGCGCTGGGACATGGTCTGCTCGCTGACCAGGAACGCGCGGGCGATCTCGGCGGTGGTCAGGCCGCCGAGCAGGCGCAGGGTGAGGGCCACCCGGGCGGCCGGGGCCAGGGCCGGGTGGCAGCAGGTGAAGATCAGGCGCAGGCGGTCGTCGCGCACCGGGTCCTCCGGTTCGGGATCGCTGGCGGCGTGCAGGAGCACGGCCTGGGCGTGGTGGTCGTCGCGCCGGGCCTCGCGGCGCAGCCGGTCGATCGCGCGGTTGCGGGCGGTGGTGATGATCCAGCCGGCCGGAGACGGCGGCAAGCCGTCCCGCGGCCAGCGCTGGAGCGCGGTGGTGAACGCTTCCTGCACCGCTTCCTCGGCCAGGTCGATGTCGCCGAACGCGCGGACCAGGACGGCCACCGCCCGGCCGTACTCGGCGCGGAAGACGGCCTCGACGTCGGCGCCCTCGGTCATCTCAGTCCTCGCTGGCCATGTCAGTCCTCGCCGGCTATCTCAGTCCTCGCCGGCCATCTCAGTCCTCACCATCGGTATCAGTCCCAGCCCAGGAACGGCCGGACCTCGACCGGCAACCCGGTCGCGCGCATCAACTTCGCGCCCCACCCGAGCGCCGCGTCCAGGTCAAGGGCATCGACGATCTTGATCCCGCCCAGATGCTCCTTGCTGTCGACGAACGGCCCGTCGGTGATCAGCACGTCGCCCCCGCCGGGCCGCAGCACGGTCGCCGTGCTCGCCGGATGCAGCCCGCCGTCGAACACCCACCCGCCGGCCGCCTTGAGTTCGTCGTTGAGCGCGTCGAGGTCGCGGTGGATATCGGCGAGCCGGTCCTCGGACGGCATCGGACCGTCGGGCTGATAGATGGAGAGCAGATAGCGGGGCATGTCCTTCTCCTCAAGCCTCGTAGGTCGCGATGATCACACCGGTTCCGGTGGTCACGGTGTCGGTGAGTCGCAGCTTGGTGAGCTCGGCGCCCTCGAACAACCGGAGCCCGGTGCCGAGCACGAGCGGGTGGATCAGCAGCACGTAGCGGTCGACCAGGCCGGCGGCGGCGAGCGTGCGGACGAGCTGCCCGCTGCCGATGACGGAGACGTCGCCCTCGGTGGCGTCGCGCAGCGCGGCGACCGCCTCGGATACCTCACCATCGCGGCCGCTCAGCAGCGTCGAGTTCTCCCACGGCAGCGGCTCGGTCAACGTCTCCGACACCACGTACTTCCGCACCTTGTTCAGCCGCGCGGTGAACGGGTTGCCGTCAGTCTGCTTCGGCCAGAACGCGAACAGGTCCTCGTACGTGAACCGCCCGAGCAGCATCACGCCCTGACCCGCCATGCGCTTGGCCATCTCGGCGCCCATGATCTCGTCAGGGTAGTCGGTGCCCCAGCCGCCGTAAGTGAAGCCGCCCCTCGAGTCCTCGTCGGCCCGGCCCGGCGCCTGCATCACGCCGTCCAGGGTCAGGCTCTCGGTCACCACGATCTTGCCCATGACCTGCTCCTTCATCGTCCGTGTGGATCCTTCTCACCCTCTACACGAACGGGAGAGGCCGAAACAGACAGCCCCGCCGGACGAGTGACGACGAACGGCCACAACTGTGCCGACTAGGCTGGCGCCATGATCCGCGCCGCCGCCCCCGCCGACGTCCCGACCATCCTCGCCCTGGTCGCCGCCCTCGCCGAGTACGAACGCGAGCCGCAAGCCGCCCGGGCCACCGAAGAGCAGCTGCACGCCGCCCTGTTCGCCGAGCACCCGGCCGTCTTCGCGCTGATCGCCGAGGACGACGCCGGCACCCCGGTCGGCTTCGCGCTCTACTTCCTCAACTTCTCAACGTGGAACGGCACCCACGGCATCTATCTGGAGGACCTGTTCGTCCGCCCCGAAGCCCGTGGCGGCGGCCACGGCAGCGCGCTGCTGCGCGAGCTGGCGCGCATCGCCGTCGAGCACGGCTACAGCCGGGTGGAGTGGAGCGTGCTGAAGTGGAACGAGCCGTCGATCGGCTTCTACAAGGCGCTCGGCGCGGTGCCGCTGGACGAGTGGACGATGATGCGGCTGACCGGCGAGGCACTTCAGGCGTTCGGGAGCGGAGCAGGCGGCTAGCAGCTGACGAACGGCTAGTTCCGCAGGTCCTTGGCCAGGACCGCGCACATCGTCTCGTAGCGGCGGATCGTCCCGTCCAGCTTCTCCTCGTCCCACCCGTCGAGGACGTTGTCGAAAACCACATAGCCGAGCCGCTCGTACAAGGCTTGGGCCCGCGGATTGTCGTGTTCGACGCAGAGTTCGGCGCGGGTCAGGCCGCGATGGCGGATCCGCTGCTCGGCCTCCTCGATCAGCGCCGTGCCGAAGCCGCGGGACTGGAGCGCGGGCATGGTCGCGAGTTGATGGATCGTGCCGGAACCCACGGCCTGCTCATAGTCGATGCCGCCGATCGCCACCGGAGCGTCGGTCTTGGCGACGCAGACTGCCAGGTACTCCGCCACTCCGGCCGCCACGCGCTCCAGTTCCTTCGCGACGGTACGCAGGTGCAGGGAAGTCCCGGCCCAGGCGCAATACGGCAGGTCCGCATGAGTCAGATCCCGGACCTGGATGGGGATGACCACCTGGCCAGTCATACGGCTAGTTCAGCACACGCCACGCGGCACCGCGCCCGAATTACATCGGCCCTCATGCCATGCCGCTACAC
>NZ_JAAFYZ010000366.1 GCF_018274385.1 Catenulispora pinistramenti
GGCGTCAGGAGCCGGAAAGGGGCCCGGGCCGGGGATCAGGAGCGGCCGATGGGCAGTCGCGGGGCCTTGGCCAGCTCGATCCCGAACCGGTCGCGGAGCAGGCGCAGCAGCTGCTCGTCTGACGTGACGTCCTCGACCTGCCGTTGTCCGGCGCCGTCGGTCGCGATCAGCTGGTCGCCGGTCAGCGTGAGCCGGCCGCCGCCGCTGTCGTCGTCGTCGCCGGTGAGGCGAGAGCACACGACGCTCTGCGTGAAGTGCGACTCCGGCGACGTGCACTGCCACCAGCACGCCTGCGTGAAGTCCGTCAGCGCCAGCGGCTTGGGGTCCACGCGGTACTGCGCCTCGCCGTCGCGCAGGACGGTGAACTCGGCGTCGTCGTTCTCCGCGATGCGGAACAGGCTGCCGGGGTCCTTTTGGTCCGTGCGGTCGTCGAAGCGGAGGGGGAACTCGGTGTGGCGGCCGAAGCCGACGTCGGCCAGCCAGGTGGTGCCGGTGTCGTCGGTGACCTGGAGTGCCAGGTGGTCCAGGGGCGGGCTGTAGCCGTGGGCGGTGCTGAAGGTGCGGGCCGACAGGCGGTGCACGCGGTAGCCGAGCGCTTCGAGGAGGAGGGCGAACAGGCCGTTGAGTTCGTAGCAGAAGCCGCCTCGGCGTCGCTCGACGAGCTTCTCGAACAGGGCCGTGCCGTCGAGGACGACCGGCTCGCCGAGGTGGATGCTCAGGTTCTCGAAGGGGACGGTGTGCAGGTGCGCGGTGTGCAGGCGGCGGAGCGTGGCGGTGTCGGGCGCGGCCGACGGACCGGCGATGCCGATGCGTTCCAGGTAGGCGGCGACCTGCTCGTGGTTCAAGGCGTGCGTAGGGGCCATAGATCCTTTATCGCAGATCCGGGCCGGAAACGCCTGGGGCCGTGGTCCTAAGACCACGGCCCCAGGCGCGGTGAGCGCTCAGCGCTCAGCGTCAGTGTTCCCTCACGCGTCCGAGGACGTCCGGCGCCGGATCTTGTTGCCCAGCCACACCAGCGGGTCGTACTTGCGGTCGACCACGCGCTCCTTCATCGGGATCAGCGCGTTGTCGGTGATGCGGATGTGCTCGGGGCAGACCTCGGTGCAGCACTTCGTGATGTTGCAGAAGCCGAGGCCGTGCTCCTCCTGGGCCGAGTTCTTGCGGTCGGCGGTGTCCAGGGGGTGCATGTCCAGCTCCGCGACGCGCATCAGGTAGCGCGGGCCGGAGAAGTTGTCCTTGTTCTCCTCGTGGTCGCGGACCGCGTGGCAGGTGTTCTGGCACAGGTAGCACTCGATGCACTTGCGGAACTCCTGCGAGCGCTCCACGTCGATCTGCTGCATGCGGTACTCGCCGGGCTTCAAGTCCTTGGGCGGGGTGAAGGACTTCACCTCGCGGGCCTTGGCGTAGTTGAAGCCGACGTCGGTCACCAGGTCCTTGATCACCGGGAAGGTGCGCAGCGGGGTGACGGTGACGGTCTCGTCCTGCTCGAAGGTGGACATGCGGGTCATGCACATCAGGCGGGGCTTGCCGTTGATCTCCGCCGAGCACGAGCCGCACTTGCCGGCCTTGCAGTTCCAGCGGCAGGCCATGTCCGGGGCCTGCGTGGCCTGCAGGCGGTGGATGATGTCGAGGACGACCTCGCCCTCGTTGATCTCGACTTCGAAGTCCTTCAGGTCGCCGCCGGAGGCGTCGCCGCGCCAGACTTTGAATTTGCCCTTGTAGCCCATCGTCACTTCTCCTCGGCGGCGGTTTCGGCGTCCTCGGTTTGGGCTTCGGCCTCGGCCTCGGCGGTTTGCTCCTCGGCCTCGGCGGTGGCGGACTTCTCGGTGGACTCCTCGGCCACCTTGTCAGCCGCCTTCTCGCCGTTGCTCTGGCCGGGGATCGGGGCGGGCTCGGTCTTGGCTTCCGGCTTGGCTTCCGGCTTGGCCTCGGGCGCGGACTCGGCCTCCGGCTTGGTCTCGGTCTCGGCCTCCGCCTCGGCGGCCGGCTTGGCCTCGGCCACGGGCTCCGCCTCGGCCTGAGCCGAGTCCCCGAGCACCGTCAGCTCCTCTTCCGTGAAGTACTTCCGCAGCTCGGACACCTCGAACAGCCCGAGCAGGTCCGGACGGATCGTCGGGATCGGCTGGTGCTTGAGGTCGATCCCGCTCCCGTCCGCCTTCAGCGAGCAGATCAGGTTGATCTGCCGCCACTTCGAGGACATCGCCGGGTGGTCGTCGCGGGTGTGCCCGCCGCGCGACTCCTCGCGCTCCAGCGCCGCCTTGGCCACGCACTCGCTGACGATCAGCATGTTGCGCAGGTCCAGCGCGACGTGCCAGCCGGGGTTGAAGCGGCGGCCGCCGGCCGCGCCGACCTTGGTGCGCCGGGGCTTGAACTCCTCCAGCTTGGTCAGCGCGTCGCTCACCTCTTCGGGCTTGCGGATGATGCCGACCAGGGTGTTCATCGTCACCTGGAGGTCGTGGTGCAGGGTGTACGGGTTCTCGCCGTCCGGGTTGGCCAGCGGGGCCAGGGCCTCCTCCAGCGCGGCGTCCACGTCGGCGTCGACCACGGCCGGCTTGCCCGCCGCGCCGAGTCCGTCGATGTACTCCGCGGCGTGCAGGCCCGCGCGGCGGCCGAAGACCAGCAGGTCGGACAGCGAGTTGCCGCCGAGCCGGTTGGAGCCGTGCATGCCGCCGGAGCACTCGCCGGCCGCGTACAGGCCCGGGACGACTGTGCCCTGGGTGTCCGGGTCGACCTCGATGCCGCCCATGACGTAGTGGCACGTCGGGCCGACCTCCATCGGCTGCGCCGTGATGTCGACGTCGGCCAGCTCCTTGAACTGGTGGTACATCGACGGCAGCCGGCGGCGGATCTCCTCGGCCGGAAGACGCGTGGAGACGTCCAGGAACACACCGCCGTTCGGGGTGCCGCGGCCGGCCTTCACCTCGGAGTTGATCGAGCGCGCCACCTCGTCGCGGGGCAGCAGTTCCGGGGGACGCCGGTTGTTCTCCTGGTCGTCGTACCAGCGGTCGGCCTCTTCCTCGGTCTCCGCGTACTGCTTGCGGAACACGTCCGGCACGTAGTCGAACATGAACCGCTTGCCCTCGCTGTTGCGGAGCACGCCGCCGTCGCCGCGGACCGACTCGGTGACCAGGATGCCCTTCACCGAGGGCGGCCAGACCATGCCGGTCGGGTGGAACTGGACGAACTCCATGTTCACCAGCGCGGCGCCGGCGAGCAGGGCCAGCGCGTGGCCGTCGCCGGTGTACTCCCAGCTGTTGGAGGTGACGGTGTAGCTGCGGCCGATGCCGCCGGTGGCCATGATCACCGCCGGCGCCTCGAAGAGCACGAACTGGCCGGTCTCGCGGTAGTAGCCGACGGCGCCGGCGATCCGGCCCGAGGCGTCCTTCAGCAGCCGGACGATCGTGGTCTCGGCGAAGACGCGGAGGTTGGCCTCGTAGTCGCCGGTCGCCGCCTTGTCCTCCTGCTGGAGCGCCACCACGCGCTGTTGCAGGGTACGGATCAGCTCCAGGCCGGTGCGGTCGCCGACGTGCGCCAGCCGCGGGTACTCGTGCCCGCCGAAGTTGCGCTGGCTGATCTTGCCTTCCTTGGTGCGGTCGAACAGCGCGCCCCAGGCCTCCAGCTCCCAGATGCGGTCCGGGGCCTCCTTGGCGTGCAGCTCGGCCATCCGGAAGTGGTTCAGGAACTTGCCGCCGCGCATCGTGTCGCGGAAGTGGACCTGCCAGTTGTCCTTCGGGTTCACGTTGCCCATGGCGGCCGCGGCGCCGCCCTCGGCCATCACGGTGTGCGCCTTGCCGAACAGCGACTTGCTGATGACGGCGACCCGCTTGCCGGAGTGCCGGGCCTCGATCGCGGCGCGCAGTCCGGCGCCGCCGGCCCCGATCACCACCACGTCGTAGGAGTGGCGCTCGAGGGGCTCCGTGCTCTTCGTGCCCACCGCGTTCTCGGTGTTCTCGGTGTTGTCAGTCATGAGTGCGCACTGGTCCTTTAGAAGAACGTCGGGTTGCTGAACGTGCCGTTGGCCACCAGGGCGACATATGCGTCCGTCAGCGCCACGCCGAACAGCGACACCCACGCGAAGAGCATGTGCTTGTGGTTCAGCTTCGACACCAGAGTCCACCCCTTGTAGCGCAGGGGGTGCTTGGAGAAGTGCTTGAGCTTGCCGCCCATGATGTGCCGGCAGGAGTGGCACGAGGCGGAGTACAGCCACAGCAGGGCGGCGTTCGCCAGGAGCACCAGCGTGCCCAGGCTCATGTGGCCCCAGGCGCCGTCCACGTTGCGGAAGGCCAGGATCGCGTCCCAGGTGAGGATGACGTTGAAGACCAGGCCCGCGTAGAAGAAGTACCGGTGGGAGTTGTTCAGGATGAGCGGGAAGCGGCGCTCGCCGGTGTACTTGCCGTGCGGCTCGGAGACCGCGCAGGCCGGCGGCGACTGCCAGAAGGCCCGGTAGTAGGCCTTGCGGTAGTAGTAGCAGGTCATCCGGAACCCCAGCGGGAAGATCAGGATGAGCAGCGCCGGCGAGATCGACCACCAGTCGCCGAACGGCTTGAAGCCGCCCAGGGACGAGCCCGGCACGCACTTGGTCGCGATGCACGGACTGTAGAACGGTGAGATCAGGTTGCCGGTGTAGTAGTCAGCGTTCTGGAACGCGCGGAACGTCGCGTAGAAGATGAAGGCGACTAGCACGAGCATCGTCAGGAGCGGACTGAGCCACCACCTGTCTGTGCGCAGCGTCTTCTGTTCGATCTGTGCGCGCGCCGGGCTCAGCGGGGCGGGTGCCTCGGGGCCGGGCGCGATGGTGTCAGTCGCCATCGACTTGTGTCTCCCAGACGGGCAATGTTCTTACACTGTGGTGTCTTACGGGCTGTTCTGCTTTGCAGGGCTCTGAGGAGCTGCGCGAACTCTAATGGACATCGCGTCAGATTCCATAGAACGCGTCACCCGGAGTAGTGGAAACGTGATCTACGTCACATCCTATCGACGGGGGAACAGGGCCCGGACGGCGGGGCAGCCCTCAAGGGTTTGGCATCATGCTCCAGCAGCACGACGACAAAGCACGAAGCGCCGATGGTGCACGGGGACACGGGAGACGGCTCGCGTGATGCAGCCGCGATCAAGGGGTGGTCGAGGGTGGTCGGAATGGTCATGGGGCCGTTGACCGAGGGGGACCCGGGACGGGTCGGCCCCTACGCGACGATGGGGCGGCTCGGCGTGGGGGCGCTGGGCGTGCTCTACGCGGGGCGTTCGGACGACGGCCGCGTCGCCGCGGTGCGCGCGCTGCGGCCGGAGCTGCTGGCTGACGAGAGCGTGAAGGCCCGGCTGGCCGCCGACATCGCGGCGGCCCGTACGGTGTCGAGCCCGCACGCCGCGCCGGTGCTGGGCGCGGACCTGGAGGCGGCGACGCCGTGGCTGGCCGCGGGGTTCGTCGGCGGCGTGACGCTGGCGCAGGCGGTCGCCGACCACGGCCCGCTGCCCGAGCCGGCGCTGCTGACGCTGGCCGCCGGGATCGCCGAGGCGCTGGCGGCCGTCCACACCGCCGGGGTGATGCACGGGGATCTGCGGCCGGGGACGGTGCTGCTGACGGCCGAGGGGCCGTGCGTCGTGGACTACGCGTTGGCCGGCGCCTTCGACGGCGTGGCGGAAATCGGCGTCGCCGGTTTCCTCGCACCGGAACAGGCGCGGCGCCGGACGCCGACCTCGGCCGGCTTCCAATCGCCGGAGCAGACGAAGGCACGGGCGGTGACGCCGGCCGCGGACATGTTCGCGCTGGGCTCGACGCTGTTCTTCGCCACGATGGGCCGCGCGCCGTTCGGGGAGGGGACGGCCGACGAGGTGAAGCTGCGGGTCGCGAAGTCCTCGCCGGTGCTCGGGAAGCTGCCCGCGGCGCTGTCGGAGCTGATCCGCGGCTGCTTCCAGAAGGACCCGAACAGCCGCGCGCAGCCGCAGCAGGTGCTGGAGTACGTGCAACGGCGCGCGCCGATCCCGCTGGGGAGCAGGTGGCTGCCGCCGGAGGTGGCCGCGGATGTGCGGGCGGCTGCCGAGGCGTTGGGCGGCGGCGCCGCGGTCACGGCGGTGGGGATCACTGTGGGGGCCACTGCGGTCGGGGG
>NZ_JAAFYZ010000367.1 GCF_018274385.1 Catenulispora pinistramenti
CCCGCCACGCCCCCGCCGCCCCGAATCGCCGCACAAGTTGCGTCGAACGAGTGAGCGGCCCGGGCATGTCGCGGTGCCGCGGTGCCGCAGTGTCGAGGTACCGCGGTGCCGCAGCGTCGCAGTGCCGCAGTGCCGCAGCGTCGCGGACCCTACTTCTTCCGGGCAGTCGCCATGACCGCCAACTCCTGCAGCACGCTCCTGGCCTCGCCGTCGATCGGCGCGGCCTCGACCGCCGCCTGCGCCTCCTGCGTCAGCGCGGCGATCCGCGTCTCGACGTCGTCCAGCGCCCCGGTGGAGCGGATGATGTCCTGCAGCTCGGCGACCCCGGCCGTGTCCAGGTCCGGGTTGCCGAGCTCGGCGCGCAGCGTCTTGATCGCGGCCGGGCTGTCGGCGCGCGCCGCGGCCAGCGCCACCAGCAGCGTCTGCTTGCCCTCGCGCAGGTCGTCACCGGCCGGCTTGCCGGTGGCCGCCGGGTCGCCGAACACGCCCAGGACATCGTCGCGCAGCTGGAAGGCCTCGCCCAGCGGCAGGCCGTAGGCGGAGTAGGCGGCGATCACGTCCGGGGTGCCGCCGGCCAGCATCGCGCCCACGTGCAGCGGACGCTCGATGGTGTACTTCGCGGACTTGAAGCGGATCACGGTCTGGGCCCGCTGCGCCGCGCGCTCCGGCTCGTCCAGGCCGTGCGCCTGGGCCAGCACGTCCAGGTACTGGCCGGCCATCACCTCGGTGCGCATGACGTCGAAGTACCTACGGGCCGCGGCGATCCGCTCGGCCGGCAGGCCGCAGCCGGCGAACATCTCGTCGCACCAGGTCAGGCAGACGTCGCCGAGCAGGATCGCGGCCGCGGCGCCGAAGCGGGCCTCCGATCCCTCCCAGGCGGCCTCGCGGTGCGCGGCGGCGAAGCGGCGGTGGATGGCCGGCATGCCGCGGCGGGTGTCGGAGTCGTCCATGTAGTCGTCGTGGATCAGCGCCGAAGCCTGGAGGAGTTCCAGGGCCGCGGCGGCGTGGACTATGCCGTCCTCCTCCTGGGCGCTCGCGCTGTCGCCGAGCACTCCGCGCCAACCCCAGTAGCAGAACCCCGGGCGCATCAGCTTGCCGCCGTCCAGGAACTCGCGCAGCGCGGTCGGCAGCGGTGCCAGCTCGGCCGACATCGCGATCAGGGCCGCGCCCTGGCGGTCCAGGAACACCGAGAGTGCGGTGTCTACTCGGTTACGCAGGGAGTGACGGTCCAGGGGGTTCACGGGAACAACCATACGGGTGCACTTTCACCGCCTGTGTCTCGCGTCTCGGGACGACCAGGTTCCCTGCCTTACAACGGGCGACATGGTCAGTACGGTGGATTCATGGCACTGGGATTACCCTCCGTGCGGCCGGACCGTGCCGCGACCGTCCGCGAGCTGTTGGCCCGCGGGGAGCGCTCGTACTCCTTCGAGTTCTTCCCACCGCGGGACGATGCGCAGGAGCAGCAGCTCTGGCGGGCTTTGCGGCGGCTGGAGGGGTACTCGCCGACGTTCGTCTCGGTGACGTACGGCGCGGGTGGCACCACGCGGATGAAGACCGTGGAGACCACGGAACGGATCGCCGCCGAGACCACGCTTACGCCTGTGGGACACCTCACAGCGGTCGACCACTCCGTCGCGGAGCTGCGGCACGTGATCGGGCAGTACGCGGACGCCGGGGTGCGCAACATCCTGGCGCTGCGGGGCGATCCGCCCGGCGATCCGCTGGGGGACTGGGAGGCGCATCCCGAGGGCCTGAGCTACGCGAGCGAACTCGTGGATCTGGTGAGGGAATCGGGGGAGTTCTGTGTAGGCGTCGCCGCCTTCCCGGAGATGCACCCCCGCTCGCCGGACTGGGATTCGGACGTCGCGCACTTCGTGCGCAAGTGCCGGCGCGGCGCGGACTTCGCCATCACGCAGATGTTCTTCCTGACGGACGACTACCTGCGGCTGCGGGACCGGGTCGCGGCGGCGGGGTGCGACGTGCCGATCCTGCCGGGCGTGATGCCGGTGACCAACGTCGCGCAGATCAAGCGGATCACCGGGCTGACCGGGCAGGCGTTCCCGGCCGAGCTGGAGCGCTCGCTGATGGCGGTGGACGGGGACAAGGCAGCGGTACGCGCGGTCGGGGTCGAGTGGACGACGCGGATGTGCGAGCGGCTGCTGGCCGAGGGGGTGCCGGGGCTGCACTTCATCACGCTGAACATGTCGACGGCGACGTTGGAGATCTACCGCAACCTCGGGTTGGACCGGCGGCACGAGCAGGCTGTGGGGACCCGGTTGTCGGCCTGAGGTCTCTCAAGCCCCGGCCTCCGATCCACTCATACGCTCATCCGACCGCCCCGCGACCCATTCACCAGCACTGTCACCTTGTCTGATTAACACCGCCCGATCGGGCCACCCCTGCGGCGCCCCGTGTGCCAGCCTGCGAAGAACAGTCCAGGGGGCCGGAGAAGGAGGCACCAATATGCAGCCGCTGGGAGTCCGATACGCGGTCCCCGTGGACCTGGCGGCGGTCCACGCCGTCACCCACTCGGCCTACCGCCACTACGTCGCCCGCATCGGCGCCCGGCCCGCCCCGATGGACGCCGACTACCCGCACCTGATGCGCCGGGGCTGCCTGTTCGTGATCGGCAGCCCGGCGATCGCGACCGTGACCCTCGTCCCCGAAGACGGCTGGCTCCACCTGGACAACTTCGCCGTCGCCCCCGACTGCCAGGGCCGGGGCATCGGCCACCGCGTCCTCGCCTTCGCCGAGGAGCACGCGCGCCAGCTCTGGCTGCCGGAGCTCAGGCTGCTGACGCACGCCATGATGTGGGAGAACCAGCGCATGTATACGGCGGCCGGGTACAGCGAGTACACCCGGACCCGGCCGGCGCCGGGGCAGGAGCTGGTGCACTACCGGAAGTTGGTCGGGGGCTGGGATTTTTCGGGGGCGACGTACTTGCCGACGGCCGCTGAGGCCGCGCTGGCGGGGGCGCGGTAGGAGAGCGGGGCCGCCGGGTTCGTCGGGGATCCGTCGGGGGTTCGCCGGGGCAGTTTGCATGCGGCACAGTCCGTATGCGGCCCAGTTCGCATGCGACGCGCTCCCCGAAATCCGACTGACGCCGACCCGCTAGTGCGACAGGATGTTCGCTTGCCCTCTGGCGAGCGAAAGGCGTCCTCCGCATGCCGCACCCCGCACCGCAGGTGACTCCCGAACCGGCCGACCCGCTCACCGCCGAACTGGTGGTGGACACGGCCGCCGCCGTGGCACCGGCCATCTCGCCGGACGGCCGCCTGGTCGCCTACGGAGTGATCGCGAAAGGCGGAAGGGACGGGCGTCCGCACGGGTCCATCTGGGTCGCCGCCGCCGACGGCGGCACCTCCCCGCGCAGGCTGACCGACGACACGGCCCGCGACCTCGACCCGAAGTGGGCCCCGGACTCGGCCTCTGTCTTCTTCACCTCCGACCGCGCGGAGCAGGGTACTGCCCAACTCCAGCGGATCCGTCTGGACGGTTTGGACGGGCCGGACGGTCTGGATGGGCTGGCTGGTCTGGATGGTCTGGCTGGTCTGGACGACAGCGAGGACATCACCGAGGACATCACCGAGGCCAAAGCCGAGACCCTGACCAGTTGGCGCGGCGGCATCGCCGACTACTGGCCGCTCTTCGACGGCCGCACCGTCGCCGTGCTCGCCGAGGACGAACCCTCCGCCGAGGACGAACGCCGTGCGGCTGAGCGTGACGACGCCATGGTCTGGGGCCGGCACCTTCCCGTCACCCGCCTGCGCCTGCTCGACCTGGCGACCGGGGCGCTCCGCACCGTGGACGGCCTCGGGGACCGGCATGTGATCGCGCTCGCCCAGCGTCCGGACGGCGGTCCGCTGGCGGTGCTGAGCTGGTCCACCCCGGAGATCGACGCCGGCGTCGTGACGTCGGAGCTGCATGTGGTCGACCCGGGCTCGGCAGCCGTCCACGATCTGGGCCCGGTCGGGATCGAGGCCCAGTCTCCGGCTTGGTGGCAGCACAAGGGTGTCTGGCATCTGGCCCACCTGGCGGTGTCCCCTGGGCACGTGATCGGCGGGCTCGCCGTGCTCGACACTGTCCCGTCGGCGACCGTCCCGCCCGCGATCGTCCCGTCGGCAACCGTCCCACTGGCAACCGTCCCGGCCGTCGAACACCGCGACCTCACCGTCGGCATGGGGGTCTGCCCGACCGAGCTGGTGCAGGTCGCGGACGGGCCGCTGCTCGCACTGTTCGCCGACGGCCTGGACACCGCGCTGTACCGACTCGACCCAGAGCCCCTGCGGTTCCACCGGTTGTCCTCCGTACCCGGCATTCTCGCCGGGCTCACCGCGAGCCGCGATGGGGGAACCTGCGCGCTGCTGGCGAGTACGGCGTACGAGCCCGGGAACGTCCACGCCGGACGTGTCGGCGGACCACTGTCCCGGCTCAGCGACACCAGGCCCGAACTGCGCGCGATCCGCTGGGGTCTCCAGGAACGCCTCAGCTACGAGGCATCCGACGGAATCCTGTTGGACGGCTTACTGATCCTGCCTGCCGGCCGGACCCGCGACGACGGCCCATTCCCTCTCGTCACCATGGTTCACGGCGGCCCTTACTTCCGCTATGCCGACGAGTTCAACCTCAATGCGATGGACTCCGGCCAGTGGCTGGCGACCGCCGGGTACGCGGTCTTCCTGCCCAACCCCCGAGGCGGCTCGGGGCACGGCCACGAGTTCGCCGCCCTGGCTGCCGGCGCGGTCGGTGGCGACGAGTGGACCGACATCACCAGCGGCATAGACCTGTTGGTCGCACAGGGAGTCGCCGACCCCGAGCGGCTGGCCATCTCCGGATGGAGCCACGGGGGCTTCATGGCGGCATGGGCGATAGGCCGCACCGACAGGTTCAAGGCCGCCGTGATGGGCGCCGGTATCAGCGACTGGGGCATGCAGGCCGGGACCGGCGAGTGGGGACCCATCGATGCGGCGCTCGGCGGCAGCACCGGCTGGGAGGGCCCCGGGCCCCACATCCACGACCGGCACAGCCCCATCTCCTACGCCTCCAGAATCCGCACCCCGCTGCTGATCCTGCACGGCGAACAGGACACCAACGTCCCGCTCAGTCAGGCGATCCACTTGCATCGCGCGCTGCGCCACTTCGGGGCCGAGCACGAGCTGGTCGTCTATCCCCGCGAGGGCCATTGGCTCCTTGAGCGCACTCACCAACTCGATGTGCTTCGGCGAATCCGCGCCTGGTACGACCGCTGGCTCTAGTTCTACAGCTCTACAGCTCTACAGCTCTACAGCTCTACAGCTCTACAGCTCTACAGCTCTACAGCTCTACAGCTCTACAGCTCTAGAACTCCGGACCTGTAGACCGTGGCCGATGCGGCGAGAGCTAGCGGAAGGCCTTCGCCTCGGCCACAGTCACCTCTGCCACGGATGCCTCAGCCATCGCCTCACTCATCGCCTCGCTCATGGCCCTAGCCGACGCCGCGTACCCCGCCGCCCGGTTCGCCGCGGCATCCGCGACCGGCCCGGCGGCCGGAGCCGTCGTCCGCACCGGCCCCGTTGCACGCACCGGCCCGGTCGTCCGCACCGGCGCGCGCCGCACCTGGGCTACCCGCCCTGTCGCAGGCCGCACCTGCGTAGGCGCCGTCGCGAAGGCGGCCAGCAGCCGCCGTGCGGTGTCCGTGAACGAGTGCAGGATCGAGTTCTCCGTATCGCTCATCGGGAGCCGGCTCCCAGCACCCGACGGCGTTGTGATGCCGGCGCGCTCGCTCGGCCACAGCGAACCGTCCAGGAACTCTATGGCGTGCCGCCCGTCGAGGGTCGCCACGTGGCCGCCCGCCCGGCGGACCGCGCGGAGCAGGCCTGACTCGCCGTGTGCGTCGTGCGCCGCGTTGCAGTGGCCGCCGACGCGCCAGTAGGTGTCGGCGTCCACTGCCATCAGGCGGGCTGAGGTCGAGGGGCGGGGTC
>NZ_JAAFYZ010000368.1 GCF_018274385.1 Catenulispora pinistramenti
GCTCGGGGCCGTGGGGTTGCTGGTGGCGACCGGGCTGTACCAGGGGTGGCGGGAGGTCGGGAGTGTCAGTGGGCTGGTGGACACGACCTACGGCCGGCTGCTGCTCACCAAGGTCGCCGTCCTGCTCTGCGTGATCGGTGTCGCCAGGGGGTCGCGCGGCATCGTGGCGAAGTGGCGTGACGACAGCGATGGCGACAGCGATGGCGGGAGCGGGAACTCGGTGGCCGCGTTGCGCCGGAACGTGGCGATCGAGCTGGCGGGCGCGTCAGTGCTGCTGTTGTTGGCCGTGTTGCTGGCCGGAAACGCGCCCGCACGCTAAGCCCTACCGAATAGGCCGCTCCGCGACCACATGCAGCAGCGCGGCCACCTGCCGATAGGGATCAGTCCGCCCGGCCCGCTCCTCGGCGTCCAGCAAAGCCGCCAGCGTCGCCTCGTCCGGCAGCGCGGCATCGGCGACGGGGTCGGTGAACACCCGCACCCCGTACCACCGCCGCACCGCCAGCTCCCGCCGCGCCAGCTCCGCGGTCAGCTCCCCGAGGCGGTCCGCACGCGCGTCCACGCCCAGCCGGTTGCGGTACCCGGCGCCGTCGAACGCCGCGTTGGCCGCCGCCCAGTCGCCGAGCAGCCCGGGCCGCATCGCCAGCGCATCGCCGTTGCGCACCAGCAGCGACACGATCCCGCCGGGTGCCACGACTCGCGCGATGGCGTCCAGCAACGGTCCGGGGTCGGCGAAATACATCAGCACACCGTGGCACAGCACCGCGTCGAAGCTGCCCGCCGCGAACAGCTCGGCGAGCGCCGTCGCGTCGCCCTGGAGCAGGTGGACGCGCTCGCGTACTTCCTCAGGTTCGGTGGCCAGCGCCGTCCGGAATTCGTCGAGCAGCTGCTCCGAGGAGTCCAGTCCAGTGACCGAATGACCATGTCGTGCTACCAACAGCGCCTGCGTCCCTTGTCCACAGCCGATGTCGAGCACCCGCCGCGCCGGCGACGGCGGCAGCTCGGTCACCAGCTGACGCGTCATCAACTCCTGTCTGACCACCTGCCGGAGCGTCCCCAACCTCAACCGCCACTGCTCGGACGGGAAATCCACACTCATTTCGCGCCTCCTCATGCTCACGATGACCAGCGCGAACCTGATGCACGCCGACCGCTACTACGCTCTTTAGGAGTTTTTAACGCCGTTCTTACCCAAGGACCGTCCATAATGAGGTGAGCATGGCCGGTCGCGTCGCCACCCGATGGGCTGCCGGGCCAGACGTCACCATCGGCTACGACGACTCGAGAAAAACTTCATGCAACCCACCCAGGACACGGTCACCACCATGCCCCTCGGGCGCATCCTGCCGGCCTCGCTGGACCACGCGGTCTGGCCGGTGGCGGCGCCCGCGCGGGCGCGGACCCTGGTCGACGTCCTCGACGCGACTGTCCAGCACCACCCCGACGCCCCCGCGCTGGAAGCGGCCGGCGTCGTCCTCACGTACCGCGAGCTGCGCGGCGCTATCGGGGCGCTCGCCGACTCTCTGCGCGGGCACGGGGTCGGACCCGGCGACAAGGTCGGCGTCCGCGTTCCCTCCGGGACCACCGATCTGTACGTGGCCATCCTCGCCGTTCTGGTCGCCGGGGCCGCCTACGTCCCGGTCGACGTGGACGACCCGGACGAGCGCGCCGAGATGATCTGGCAGGACGCCGAGGTCTGCGCGATCCTTGGCGAGGGCCGCTCGGTCCGGCCCGGCCCCGGGACTCCCGGCCGGCGCCCGGGTCCGCCGACCGGGACCGACGACGCGTGGGTGATCTTCACCTCCGGCACCACGGGCCGACCCAAGGGCGTCGCGGTCTCGCACCGCTCGGCCGCCGCGTTCGTCGACGCCGAGGCCCGCCTGTTCGTTCGCGACCGGCCGCTGGGCCCCGGCGACCGGGTCCTGGCCGGGCTCTCGGTCGCCTTCGACGCCTCCTGCGAGGAGATGTGGCTGGCCTGGCGGCACGGCGCGTGCCTGGTCCCGGCCCCGCGCTCGCTGGTGAAGGCCGGTACGGATCTGGGCCCGTGGCTCGTGGAGCGCGGCATCACGGTGGTCTCCACGGTCCCCACGCTGGTCGCGCTGTGGCCGGCCGAGGCGCTGGACCGGGTCCGGCTGCTGATCGTCGGCGGCGAGTCGTGCCCGCCGGAGTTGGTGGAGCGGCTGGCGGTCCCGGGGCGGGAGTTCTGGAACACCTACGGCCCCACCGAGGCGACCGTCGTCGCCTGCGCCTCGCTGATGCGCGCCGGATCGCCGGTGCGGATCGGGACGCCGCTGGACGGCTGGGAGTTGGCCGTCGTCGACGGCAAGGGCCGGCCGGTGCCGTGGGGCGAGACCGGCGAGCTGCTGATCAGCGGGGTCGGCACCGCGCGGTACCTGGATCCGGCCAAGGACGCCGAGAAGTTCGCGCCGCATCCCGCACTGGCCGGTCAGCGCGTCTACCGCACCGGCGACCTGGTCCGCGCCGAACGCGAAGGGCTGGTCTTCGTCGGCCGCGCGGACGAGCAGGTGAAGATCGGCGGACGCCGGATCGAGCTCGGCGAGGTCGACGCGGCGTTGCAGGCGCTGCCCGGGGTTCGCGCGGCGGCCGCGGCGGTCAAGGACAGTCCCGCCGGCGGGCAGGTGCTCGTCGGGTACCTCGTCGTGGAGAACGCGGCTGCGCAGCAGGCCGGGATCCCGCATCAGCGTTCTGCGAACGGCGGCGCGACTGGAAACGACCCTGCGAGCGGCGACACGGCAGGTAGCAACGCCGCGGGCAGCGGTTTCGACAAGAACGCCGCCCGCGAAGCGTTGTTGCAGCGGCTCCCTCCGGCCCTGGTCCCGGTGCTGGCGCTGGTCGACGACCTGCCGACCCGCACCTCCGGCAAGGTCGATCGCAAAGCCCTGCCATGGCCGCTGCCCGGCCAAGAATCGGGCGCCGCCGGATCGGCGACGAGCCTGGGCGGCACGGCCGGCTGGATAGCCGAACAGTGGCAGCGGCTGCTCGGCGTCCCGGTCGAGCACGACAGCGACTTCTTCGGCCTGGGCGGCAGCAGCCTCACGGCGGCGCGGCTGGTCGGCGACATGCGCGACCGGTTCCCCGGGTTCACCGTCAAGGATCTGTATCAGCACCCGAAGTTGCCGGAGCTGGCGCGCTTCCTGGACGCCTCCGAACAGTCCGGGAGCCAGGCCGGCAAGCCCCGGGTCCGGCACCGCCGCGTGCACCTCACGCCGGCCACCGCCGGGCTGTATCAGGGCTTTGTGCTGTCGGTCATGTTCGTCATAACGGCCATCCCGTGGGTGCTGGGGATCGCGGCGATGGACGACATCATCGGGGTGACGTGGGCCCCGCACACGTCGTGGTGGCTGATCGTCGGCGCCTGGCTGGCGTTGAGCAGCGCCCCGGCCCGGGTGGTGATCAGCGGGGTCGGCTCGCGGGTGTTCACCCACAACCTGCAGCCGGGTTCCTATGCGCGCGGCGGCTGGACGCATCTGCGGCTGTGGACGGCCGAGCGGCTGGTCGGCGCTTTCAGTCTGGCCGGGGTCACCGGCACCCCGATGGCCTCCCGCTACGCGCGCATACTGGGGTGCCGGGTCGGGCATGACGTCCAGCTGCACTCGCTGCCGCCGGTGACCGGCATGGCGGCGTTCGGCGACGGCGCGGTGCTGGAGCCGGAGGTGGACTGCGCGGGGTGGTGGATCGAGGGCGACCTGCTGCACGTCGGCGGCATCCGCGTCGGACCGCACGCCTCGGTCGGCACCCGCTCGATGCTGATGCCCGGCGCGGACGTCGGCGCCGGTGCCGAGGTCGCGCCCGGGAGCTGCGTCGCGGGGCCGGTGCCCGAGGGCGAGCGCTGGCACGGCACCCCCGCGCGCCGTGACGAGAGCGCGCCGACGTTCAAGTGGCCGCCGCCGGACTACCGCAAGTCGCGGTTCTGGAACCTCGCCTACATGGTCACCCTGCCGGTGATGCAGCTGCTGCCGTTGCTGTCGGCCGCGCCGGCGCTGGTGTTCCTCTACCTGTGGCGCGGCGCCCATCCCGAGCCCGGCAGTCTGGCCGACCTGATCCTGCTCGCGTCGGTGCCGTTCACCGTGGTCACCGTGGTCTGCTACATGCTGCTGACCGTCCTGGTGGTGCGGGTCCTGTCGCGCAAGATCGTGCCCGGCGTGTTCGCGGCGCACGGACGCGTGGCATGGAACGTGTGGGTCGTGCACCGGCTGATGGAGACCTCACGCGTCGCACTGTTCCCGCTGTATGCGAGCCTGGCGACGCCGGTGTGGCTGCGGATGTTGGGGGCGCGGGTCGGACGGCGGGTCGAGGCCTCGACCGTGCTGGCACTGCCGAGCCTGATGGAGGTCGACGACCACGCCTTCCTCGCCGACGACACGCTGATCGCACCGTTCGAGATCCGCGGCGGCTGGCTGCGGCTGGGGCCCGCATACGTCGGAAAGCGGGCCTTCGTCGGCAACTCCGGCATGGTCGGCCCCTTCCGCCGGGTCGCCGACGAATCGCTGATCGGCGTGCACTCCGACACCCCGGCCCGCACCTCCCCCGGCGACTCGTGGCTGGGCCGCCCGGCCTTCACCGTGCAGCGCCAGGTGGAAGGCGGGGAGTCCACGGCGCGAACCTACGACCCGCCGTCCCGACTGATCGCCGCCCGCGCCTGCGTGGAACTGTGCCGCTGGCTGCCGCTGTTCCTGTCGGTACTGCTCGGCGACGTCGCGGTGATAGGCGTCCAGGCGGCATACGACAACCTCGGCCTCTACGGCGCCCTGCCGGTCGCGATGGGCCTGCTACTCGGCGTCGGAATCACCGCCTGCCTACTGACCACCCTGGCCAAGTGGCTCCTCGTCGGCAGGTTCCGGGTGACCCAGAAGCCACTGTGGAGCTCGTTCGTCTGGCGCAACGAACTCTTCGACACCTTCATCGAGGAACTGGGCATGCCCTGGCTCGGCGCCTCCCTGATCGGCACCCCCTTCATGAACATGTGGATGCGCAGCCTCGGCGCCCGCATCGGACGTGGGGTGTGGTGCGAAAGCCACTGGCTCCCGGAAACGGACCTGGTGACATTGGGCGACGGCGCGACGGTGAACCGCGGCGTGGTGCTGCAGACACACCTGTTCCAGGACCGGCTGATGCGCATGGACACGGTGACACTAGGCCGCGGCGCCACGCTCGGCCCGCATGCCATCGCACTGCCGGGCACGCAACTCGACGACGCGGCGGTGGCCGGGCCGTACTCGCTGGTGATGCGCGGGGATCGGTTGCGGGCTGGGACGCGGTGGTATGGGAATCCGGTCGCGCATTGGGATTCTGAGGATTAGGGGTGGGCTGGGGGTATGACTGGGACTGGAGCTGGAGCTGGAGCTGGAGCTGGGACTAGAGCTGGGACTAGAGCTGGGACTGAGACCAGAGCTGGGGCTATAGCTGGAGATAGAGGGCTATGGGCTGTTCGGGGTTCGGGTCTTTTGGCGGGCTGGAGTTTGTAGGCCGGGTTGCGGTTGGCGTGTGGGTTTCAAAGCTTTTTACGGCCTTCGGTCATAGTTGTACCGGTTCGGGGTTCGGGGTGGCGGGTGTGTTTGTCGGCTGCCAGTTCGCGCGTTCACAACCCCGCCCCACCTCAGGCCTCTTCAACTCCAGCAAGTCGGAGCAAGGGCAAGATCAACAGCTAAGGTCAAGGTCAAACCCATGGTGAAGGGCCGGGCCTCCGGCGGGCCTCGGCAACCTCAGGGAAACTTGCGCGGTTCCCTAGGGTGGTCGATCTAGTCTCAGCGGTGGCGGTTTGTGGGGTGGTGCGGTCCGTTCCCCTCGGTCGCGTCGTCAGCCCGGGGGGTACAGCACCGGTGTCCGGGGGTAAAGTCCGCGCGCGGCGGTCGGGCGTGTGAGCTGCGGTTTTTGATAGCGCGAACTTGACCCCCGGCCACCGGCACTGTAGG
>NZ_JAAFYZ010000369.1 GCF_018274385.1 Catenulispora pinistramenti
GCCCCGCACCGGCCCCGGCGGCGCACGCCAGCGCCTCGGCGCGGCAGCTGCTGGCGGCGATGACCGACGTCCCGGCGCTCATCCTGGACCGGCGCAACGATCTGCTGGCCTGGAACCCCCTGGGCCACGCGCTGCTCGCCGGACACCTGGCCGCCGACGGCCCGGAAACCCCGGCGGCCCGCCCGAATCTGGTCCGGATGCTGTTCCTGGACCAGCAGTACCGCGCGCTGTATGTGGACTGGCACGACCAGGCGCAGCTGGCCGTGGCCTCGCTCCGGCTGGTCGCCGGCCGGCACCCGGGCGACCGGGCCCTGGCCGAGCTGATCGGGCAACTCGCCATGAACAGCGACGAGTTCAGCTCGCTGTGGGCCCGGCATCCGGTGCGCACCTGCACCTCCGGGGTGAAGCAGCTGCGGCACCCGACGGTCGGCATGATGGAGCTGAGCTTCGAGAACCTGATCATCCCCGGCAGCTCGGGGCAGCACTTGATCACCTACACCGCCGAGCCCGGTTCACCGTCGGAGGCGGCGCTGCGGCTGCTGGGGAGTGAGACGGCGGCGCGGGTCGAGGGCTGCGGCTTGCACTAACACAGTGAGCCCGAGCCTGCCGAACCACGGCAAGCTCAGGCTCATGCGTCAGTACCCTGCGATCGTCACCCCACCCCGACGTCGAACAGGTCGGGTGCCGCCCGGCGCGCCTCGTCCGCCGCCGAGTCGTCGGTGCGCGACTCCGCCTCGCGCTCGGCCTGGACCTGGCCCAGGTAGCGCTCGACTTCCTGGTTGGTGGTCTCCGGGGTCCAGCCCAGGATCGGCGCGATGAGGTCGGCCACTTCGGAGGCCGCCTCCAGGCCGCGGTCGGTCTCCTCGATGGCGATCCTGGTCCGGCGGTTCAGGACGTCCTCCACGTGCAGCGCGCCCTCGTGGGACGCCGCGTAGACGGCCTCGACCCGCAGGTAGTCGCGCGCGCCGGCGATCGGTTCGGCCAGCGTCCGGTCGGCGTCGATGAGTTCCAAGAGCTCGTAGATGCAGGATCCGTACCGGTACAGCAGGTGCTCCACTCGCGCCGGGTTCAGTCCGGAGCGCTGGGCGAGCCGGCGGCGTTCGTTGCGCAGCGCCGCGAAGCGTTCGGCACCCAGGACCGTCACCTGGTCGGTGACCGAGGCCGGGATGTCCGTGCCGAGGTCGGCGACCGCGGCGTCGACCGCGTCCTTGGCCATCACCCGATAGGTGGTGAACTTGCCGCCGGTGACGAAGGTCAGGCCGGGCGCCGGCGAGGTGACGATGTGCTCCCGGGACAGCTTGGTGGTCTCGTCGGCGGTGCCGGACACCAGGGGGCGCAGTCCCACGTAGACGCCTTCGATGTCGTCCGGCGTCAGGGGCTCGTTCAGGACCGCGTTGACGTGTTCCAGCAGGTACTCGATGTCCGCGCGGCTGGCCGCCGGGTGGTTGCGGTCCAGGTCCCAGGCCGTGTCGGTGGTGCCGATCAGCCAGTGCCGGCCCCACGGGATGATGAACAGCACGCTCTTCTCGGTGCGGGCTATCAGCCCGGTCTTGAGCTCGATGCGGTCGCGCGGGACGACCAGGTGGACGCCCTTGGACGCCCGCACGGTGACCGTCGCCGGGGCGTTGGCCAGCTCGCGCACGTCATCGGTCCAGACCCCGGTCGCGCAGATCACCCGGCGGGCCCGGATCTCGATGCTGCGGTCGCCTTCCAGGTCGTGCACGACCGCGCCGGTGACCCGGCCGCCGTCGCGCAGGAAGCCGGTGACGCGGGCCCGGGTCGCGACCTGCGCACCGTGCTGCGCGGCGGTCCGGGCCAGCGCCATCGTGAAGCGCGCGTCGTCGACCTGCGCGTCGTAGTACTGGATCGCGCCGACCATCGTGTCCGGATTCAGGCCGGGTCCCTGGCGCAGGGCCGCGCTTTTGGTCAGGTGCCGGTGCCGCGGCAGCGCGCGGGCCCCGCCCATGGTGTCGTACAGCAGCACGCCCGCGCCGATGTAGGCGCGTTCCCAGACCCGGTGCCGCAGCGGCAGCAGGAACGGGACCGGCCGCACCAGGTGCGGCGCGATCCGGTTGAGCAGCAGGCTGCGCTCGGTCAGCGCCTCGCGGACCAGGCCGAAGTCGCGCTGCTCGAGGTAGCGCAGCCCGCCGTGGATCAGTTTGCTGGACCGGCTCGAGGTCCCCGCGGCCCAGTCCCGCGCTTCTACCAGGGCCACGGACAGACCCCGGGACGCCGCGTCCAGGGCGGCTCCGGCGCCGACCACGCCGCCGCCGACGATCAGGACGTCGAACTCTTCATCGGCCATCTGCTGAAGGGCGGCCAGGCGGTGTGCCGGGCCGAGGGGAATCGATTGCACAGTGTCAGTCCTCGAAGTCGATCCAGTCGAGAGTGCGGGCGACCGCCTTCTTCCAGTTGCGGTAGCCCTTGGCCCGGCTGGCCTCGTCGGACTGCGGCAGCCAGCGCCGGTCCTCGTTCCAGTTGCGGACCAGTTCGTCGGTGTTGGCCCAGAAGCCGGTCGCCAGGCCCGCGGCGTAGGCCGCGCCCAGGGCGGTGGTCTCGGCGACCACCGGCTTGGAGACCGGGACGCCGAGCACGTCGGCCTGGATCTGCATGGCCAGCTCGTTGGCGGTCACACCGCCGTCCACCCGGAGCACGTCCAGTTTCACGCCGGAGTCCTGCTCCATGGCCTCGACCACGTCGCGGGTCTGGTAGCAGATCGACTCCAGGGTGGCCCGGGCCAGGTGCGCGTTGGTGTTGAAGCGGGAGAGCCCGACGATCGCGCCGCGGGCGTCGGAGCGCCAGTAGGGGGCGAACAGGCCGGAGAACGCCGGGACGAAGTAGACCCCGCCGTTGTCCTCGACCTGCCGGGCCAGCGACTCGCTCTGCGCGGCCCCGGAGATGATGCCGAGCTGGTCGCGCAGCCACTGCACGGCCGAGCCGGTCACCGCGATCGAGCCCTCCAGGGCGTAGACCGCCTTCTCCTGGCCGAACTGGTAGGCCACCGTGGTCAGCAGCCCGTTCTCCGAGTGCACGATCTCGTGGCCGGTGTTCAGCAGCAGGAAGTTGCCGGTGCCGTAGGTGTTCTTGCAGGTGCCGGGGGTGAAGCAGACCTGGCCGACGGTCGCGGCCTGCTGGTCGCCCAGGACACCGGTCAGCGGCACGACGCCGTGCAGCGGGCCGTCGGCCCGGGTGACGCCGTAGCCGTCCTTGGAGGACGACGGCCGGATCTGCGGCAGCATGGCGCGCGGCACGTTGAAGATCGACAGCAGTTCCTCGTCCCAGTCCAGGGTCTGCAGGTCCATCAGCATCGTGCGGCTGGCGTTGGTGACGTCGGTGACGTGCAGGCCGCCGTCGATGCCGCCGGTCAGGTTCCAGATGATCCAGGAGTCGACGGTGCCGAACAGGGCCTCGCCGGCCTCGGCGTCCGCGCGCAGGCCCTCGACGTTCTCCAGCAGCCACTGGAGCTTGCCGCCGGCGAAGTAGGTGGCCGGCGGCAGACCCGCCTTGCGCCGGATGGTCTGGCCGCGTTCGTCCGCGTCGAGCGCCGCCGCGATCCGGTCGGTGCGCGTGTCCTGCCAGACGATCGCGTTGTAGTAGGGCCGCCCGGTGCGGCGGTTCCACACCAGGGTGGTCTCGCGCTGGTTGGTGATGCCCACGGCCACCAGGTCCGAGGCGTGCAGGCCGGCCTTGTTCAGCGCGGTCTCGATGACCGCCCGGGTCCGCTCCCAGATCTCGGTGGGGTTGTGCTCGACCCAGCCGGCCCGCGGCAGGATCTGCTCGTGCTCGAGCTGGTGCCGGGCGACCTCGAGGCCGCTGTGGTCGAAGATCATGAACCGGGTGCTCGTGGTGCCCTGGTCTACGGCGCCGACGTATTGAGCCATGTTCCTGGTGCCTTTCTGCGCTGAGGTTCCGTTGTCTGCTGGGGCCGGTCAGGCCGAGGTCTCTTCCGACGGCTTGGAGGTGTCGGGCATGTCCGCGCCCTCCGACTCGGCGGGCAGGAACCTGGTGATGAGCAGGCGGTACAGCCCGGCGCCGAGTACACCGCCGATGAGCGGGCCGATGATGGGCACCCAGAAGTAGAGATCGCCGTATTGATCTCGGAACGCTGTCCCGTAGCCGGTGAAGAACGAGGCCAGCCGCGGGCCGAAGTCGCGCGCCGGGTTGATGGCGTAGCCGGCGTCGGTGCCCCAGGCCATGCCGATCGCGACGATGAGCAGGCCGATCACCACCGGCGCCAGGTTCGCCGCCGGCGCGGTGTTGCGGGCGTCGGTGATCGCCAGGATCAGGAACAGCAGGATCGCGGTGCCGATCACCTGGTCCCGGAGCCCGCCCCACATGCTCACCGGCAGGGTGCCGTTACCGGGCAGGGTGGAGAAGACGCCCTGGCTCTTCAGCGTGTGCCCGGGGTCGAACTTGGCCAGCACTTCGGTGTAGTTCCAGCGCACGATCAGCGCCGCGACGAACGCGCCGAGCGTCTGGGCCAGCGCGTAGGGCGCGACCTTGCGCCAGGAGAAGCCGGCGAAGACCGCCAGCGCCACGGTGACCGCCGGGTTCAGGTGCCCGCCGCTGATCTTGGCCGAGACGTACACACCGAGCGTCACGCCCAGGCCCCAGGCCCAGGCGATGCTGTCATGGCTGCCGATGCCGGCGGCGGCGACCTGAGCCACCACGCCCACACCGAACAAGATGAGAATGAACGTGCCGGCGAACTCGGCCGCCAGCTCCCCCAGAAGCCCCCGTGCTCTGATCCGTTCTGCCACGTCTCCTCCTAGCAAAGGACCTCTCGGACACCCGCGACCGGGGCCCGCCGGCGGCCCGCCCCGGGGCGTGACTCCGGTCACGGGCTCACGGCCAGAATCCGTTTCCCGAAACACCGCGTCAACGTATGCCGTGCGACATTGTCGAACTCTGGTCAGGCCCGATCACCTGCGCTAGCGTCACGCCATATGCCGGAAACACGCTCTGTACTCCTCTTCAGAGCGTATGGCAGTCGACTCTTCCGGACTATTCGAGCCGTTACCCGATCGTTGTTCGACATAGTCGAATAAGGTTCGGCCAGCTATCATCGGCGCCATGCCAGGCCCGGTGCAGTCGATCGAACGAGCCGCCGCGATCCTGCGGCTGCTGGCCCGGGGATCCGGGCGGCTCGGGGTGGGTGAGATAGCCACGTCGCTGGGCTTGGCGAAGGGCACCACGCACGGCATCCTGCGCACCCTGCAGGGCGTCGGGTTCGTCGAACAGGACAAGGCCAGCGGCAAGTACCAGCTCGGCGCCACCCTGCTGCACCTGGGGACCAGCTACCTGGACATCAACGAGCTACGCTCGCGCGCCATCAACTGGGCCGACGCGCTGGCCGCCCGCAGCGGTGAGGCGGTGATGATCGGCACGCTGCTGGACGGCAAGGTCCTCATCGTGCACCACGTGTTCCGGCCCGACGACTCGCTTCAGGCCCTGGTCGTCGGGGCGTTGCAGCCGCTGCACGCGACCGCGCTGGGCAAGGTGCTGCTGGCTTACGACACCCAGGCCGCGGCGGCCCTGCGGGAGTCGGTCCCCGAACAGCTCACCCGGCGTACGCTGGTCACCCCGGCGGCCCTGAACCGCGAGATCGCGCGGATCCGCGAGCAGGGCTGGGCCGCCGAGGCCGAGGAGTCGACGCTGGGCCACGCCTCGATCGCCGCGCCGATCCGCGGTTACGGTGGACTGGTGGTCGGCGCGATCAGCGTCGCCGGCGCGGTGGACCGGCTGTGTCCCTCCGGTGGCCACCCGGATCCGGCCCTGGTCGAGTTCGTCCAGAACGCGGCGCAGATGATCTCGCGGGACCTCGGCGCGGGACGCTGGTGACCCGCACCGGCGGCAGCGTCCGCGCTCTCTTCTCCGCCTTCGATCCCGATCCCGATCCTTTCCCGCCCCACACTCC
>NZ_JAAFYZ010000037.1 GCF_018274385.1 Catenulispora pinistramenti
TGCTCTTGTTTCGCACGCCGTTCTCCGAACCTGCTGTTTTGAACCTAGACAGTCCAAAACCCTAGGCCAGAGACGGCGTGCCCCACTCCCGCCACACTCCGTGACCCACACATAGGTCAGAAGCGCCTAAAAATCGCCTTTCAACCCACAGGCTAACCGCAACCCGGTCCGCAAACTCCAGCTCTCAAAGAAGATCCGAACCCGCACGCCCCAAACCGGCCGACAACACCGAGGCCGTACCCGCCAGGTACTACTGATGCCGCCCCCGACCCCGCCGCGTAGCGAAATACAAACCCGTTCCCCCACCGAGTCCGAGCACTGACAGCAGTGCCCACCAGATCGAACCGTCCCCGTTGTCCGGCGCCACCGCCTTGCTGACGTTCGCGGCGGGCAACGTCGGGCCCTCTGCGGGGCCACCGGCTCCCGGTTCGGACTTGCTCCGGCTCCGCTTATGAGCGGAGTGCCGACCTTGATGTGCAGCGGGAACATACGTGGCGGAATCGGGACCGCCGTCTTCGCCCTCCACCACCGCCGGCCCTTCCGGACCCACACCCGGGCCCGGAGCCACCGGAGGATTCCCGGCAACCGTAATAGGACTGCCCGGCGTGGGCTGCGTCCCGGTGGGGCTCGGAGTAGGACTCGGCGACGCCGTCCCCGAGCTCTGACACGCGACCTGCACATCGCCCAGCCGCAGCTTCTGCACCAGTCCGCTATAGAGCTGCTTCCCAGCCTTGTCGTAGAAGACCCCGCTAATACTCAAGTCCAAATGCGCATGCGCGGATGTCGCAGATGTCTGCTGTTCCTGCGCAGCCGTTGTCGAGTACGTGACCTCGAGACTGCCGTGATCCACCCCCGTGACCCCGAGCTGAGCCCCGGTCACCGGAAGCGTGGTCTTACCCGTGGTCAGATTCGTCCCTAGCACCGTCACAGAGTCGGGGGCGGTGTGCACATAAGTAGTGGCCCCTGTAGAAGCCGGAACGCACTCGGCATGCGAGTCCACTGAAGAGATCGAGTAGAGCTTCTTCCCGTGCAGCGAGTACTCCACCGCCGGCTGCGCGTCCGCCCAGTTCTTCGCCGGATCCGAGTGCGTCTTGGACTGCGCCGGCTGGTCCAGGGTGACCCGGTCGAGCACCCCGGTGGGGTCCTGCGAGCCGTCGGCGGAGCTGTCGCCGCCGTTCTGGGCCATGGTGCTGGTCGCGTAGGAACCCTCGAAGGCGTTGAGCGACAGGGTCGGGACCCCGGTCACGGTCAGGGTGATCAACGTGCTCGCGGCCGCGTGAGTGGTGGCGGCGTTGGCGGCGGCGGTGCCGTTGGGGGTGGCCGCGGCGGTGACCGGCAGACCCGTGCCGACCAGTGCCGTCCCACCCGCGGCGGCGGCCGAGACCAGGGCCACGGCGCGCGGCGGGACGGTGCGTGTAAGTGCCATGCCGGACATGAAATCGCACGATCGACGGCGGATCCGGCATTTCGCCCGCCGCCGATTCGCGTCTCGAACATTCTTGTTTTGCGTCGAACGATCGGCCTGGGTACTGTGCTTCCAGCCCGGTCGCTGGTGTATCCCCCGTCGCCAGCGCCCGGGCGTCTAGTTACCAGCGCGGCAGCGACTATTACACACTGTGCTCGGGGTCGGACGCCTCGGGACGGTCTTCCCCGGGCCGCAGATATGCGTCCAGCATCTCGGTCAGCTCCTCCAGCAATCGGTCCATCGGCACCTGACCGGCCGCCCGCGCCGACACCACGAACGACTGGGCCGTCAGCAGCACCGTCCGCGCCTGCAACGCCACCGAACCCGCCCGGATCGACCCGTCCTCGTGCCCCTGTTCCAGCCGTACCGACAGCAGGTCCAGTGCGTAGTGCTGCAGCGGGCCGAACTCGCGAGTGAGATACGGCAGCAGGAACTCCGCGTCGGACTCCAGGATCTTGTGCATCAGCAGGTCGCCGTGGAACGCCCGCACCACCTCGACCGTCCCGGAGACCAGCAGCTGGCGCGCGCTGCGGCCGCCGCCGGCCTCCTCCCGCAGGCCCGCGTTGCGCCGCACCACCCGGATCAGCTGCCGCCCGAGCACTTCGGTCAGCAGTGCGTCGATGTCGGGATAGCGCCGGTACAAGGTCATCCGGGACACGCCCGCCCGGCGCGCCACCTCGGCCAGCGTGGTGTTGCGCAGTCCCAGGTCCAGCACCGCGCTCTGGGCGGCGTCGAGGATCTTGTCGTCGCTGTGTCGGCTGCGGTCCATCGTCCGTCACGCTACCTCTAGGCTCGGGGCATGGAGGCGGAACCTGTCACGGAGGTCACATCGAGTGACGTCTTCGTCATCATCCCGGCATGGAACGAGGAGGAACGGATCGCCGCAACTGTGCGCGCCGCCGCCGAGCTGGGCACCGTCCTGGTCATGGACGACGGCTCCCGGGACGCCACGACCCGCCGGGCTCGCCGGGCGGGGGCCCGGGTCCTCACCACGCGCCACAACCTCGGCAAGGGCGCGGCGATGGCCGCCGGGGTCAAGGCACTTCCCGAACAGGCCCGCTATGTCCTGTTCCTGGACGCCGACCTCGAAGGCACCGCCGCCAACGCCGCGCCGCTGCTGGAAGCGGTCCGCTCCGGCTCCTGTGACATGGCGGTCGCGATCCCCCCGGCGCAGCCCGGGGCCGGCGGCCGCGGCTTCGTGGTGGGGCTGGCCCGCGAGGGAATCAGCAGACTGACCGGCTTCGAGGCCCAGGCCCCGCTGTCCGGGCAGCGCTGCCTGACGGTGGCGGCGGCCCGGGCGGTCGACTACGCGCCCCGCTTCGGCGTCGAGGCGGGGCTCACCGTCGACCTGCTCCAGGCCGGCTACCGGGTGGCCGAGATCCCGGCCGATATCAGGCACCGGGTCACCGGCGAGGACCTCCGGTCCCAACTGCACCGGGCCCGCCAGTACCGGGACGTGATGCTCGCGCTCAGATCACGGTCCCCGCAGCGCCGGAGTCCGTGACCACCGACTTGCCGGCCGCGGCCCAGGCCTGCATGCCGCCGGTGACGTTGACCGCCTCGACGCCGTTCTGGATCAGGTACTGCGCGACCTGGGCCGAACGGCTCCCGGCACGGCAGATCACGTAGACCGGGCCCTCGGGCGTGCCCAGCTCCTCCTTACGCGCCGCGAACTCCGACATCGGGATGTGCTTCGCGGTCGGCGCGTGCCCGGCCGCCCACTCGTCGTCCTCCCGGACGTCGAGCAGCAGGCCGCCCTCGGGCAGGGCGTTCACTTCAGTCGTGGCCAACATCGGTAGTACTCCTTCGGTCCGGCTTGGGACATCCATCAAAGCATTACGGCCGGGCCGGTCGGACCGGCTAGCCTTGGTCCATGATTGACCTGCGTTTCCTCCGCACAGACCCGGAGCGTGTCCGCGCCTCGCAGCGCGCCCGAGGTGAAGATCCGACCCTCGTCGACGCGCTGCTCTCTGCGGATGAGGCGCGCCGCGCGGCCGTCTCCCGCTTCGACACCCTGCGCAACGAGCAGAAGCTGCTCGGCAAGCAGATCCCCAAGGCCGCCGGCGAGGAGAAGGCAGCGCTCCTGGAGCAGGCCAAGAAGCTGGCCGAGGAGGTGAAGGCGGCCGAGGCCGAACAGCACGAGGCCGACACCGTTCTCAAGCAGCTCCAGCTGGCCATCTCCAACGTCGTCATCGACGGCGTCCCCGAGGGCGGCGAGGACGACTTCGTCCTGCGCGAGACCATCGGCACCCCGCGCGACTTCGCAGCCGAGGGCTTCGAACCGCGCGACCACGTCGAGCTCGGCCGGCTGCTCGGCGCCATCGACCTGGAGCGCGGCGCGAAGGTCGGCGGCGCGCGGCAGTACTACCTGACCGGCGCCGGCGCCCTGCTGGAGATCGCGCTGCTGAACCTGGCGATGGCCCAGGCCACCAAGTACGGCTTCATCCCGATGATCACCCCGTCGCTGGTGAAGCCGGAGGCCATGGAGGGCACCGGCTTCCTGGGGCAGGCCGCGGAGAACGTCTACCGGCTCCCCGAGGATGACATGTACCTGGTCGGCACCTCCGAGGTGCCGCTGGCGGCGTACCACATGAACGAGATCCTGGACGCCGCCAAGCTGCCGCTGCGCTACGCCGGCTACTCGTCCTGCTACCGCCGCGAGGCCGGCAGTTACGGCAAGGACACCCGCGGCATCATCCGGGTGCACCAGTTCGAGAAGGTCGAGATGTTCTCCTACGTCCTGCCGGAGGAGGCCGAGGCCGAACACCTGCGGCTGCTGGAGTGGGAGAAGGAGTTCCTCACGGCGCTTGAGCTTCCGTTCCACGTGATCGACGTGGCGGCCGGCGACCTGGGCAGCTCGGCGGCGCGCAAGTACGACTGCGAGGCCTGGATCCCGACCCAGGGCAAGTACCGCGAGGTCACCTCGACCTCGAACTGCACCGAGTTCCAGGCCCGGCGCCTGCAGATCCGGGTGCGCGGCGAGGACGGCGTGAAGCCGCTGGCCACGCTGAACGGCACGCTGTGCGCGATGCCGCGGGTGATCGTCGCGATCCTGGAGAACCACCAGAACGCCGACGGTTCGGTGACGCTGCCGGCGGCGCTGCGGCCGTACTTCGGCGGCCGCGAGAAGCTGGAGCCGGTCACGGCCTGAGGGACCTTGCTCGCGGAGCCGATGACGGGACTGATGGCGGGACCGATGAAAGGCCGGGGGATTTCCGAAGGCCCCGGCTGACAGAATGCCAATGGCGGCGGCCAGCTGACTTGGACTCAGCTGGTCGCCGCCTTTTCACCGGATCCCCGCCCTCCGTGGTGTGCTGTCGTTCATGACAGCCGCTTCAGAGTGCGCCCGGGGCCAGGAGGTTGCATCGGATCGCGCAGCGGTTCTCAGGTGCGTGCGGTTTCCGGTTCGTCTTCCGATTCGGTGTCCGATTCGCGGTTCGGTTCGTCTTCTGGTTCGCCGTCCGGTTCGGCGGCGGCGATCCCCTTGCGTGGCAGCAGCATGAAGGCGTAGGCCGCGGCGGCGAGGAACAGCAGGCCGGTGGCCGTGAAGATGGTGTCGATCGGTCCCATGTGCAGTCCGCCGGCGTTCGCGTGGAAGTGCAGCATGACCGTGCTGAACATCCAGCCGATCAGCATCGTCGAGCCGAGCTGGGTGATGCTGATGATCGGCATGAAGACGGAGATCACCCGGCCCAGCATCTTGCGTGGCGTCACCTGGATGACCAGCGGCTCCAGCACGGCGTTGACCACGGAGATCGGCAGCGCGTAGACGAAGATGAGCGGGATCGCCGCCCAGATCGAGGTCTGCCGGGCGTAGCCCATGATGATCAGGCCCGCCAGCACGACGGGCAGCCAGATCGCGTTGACCAGCCCGATCCGCCGGACCACGCGGACGGACAGCAGGGCGCCGATGATGGCCCCGGCGCCGAAGGCCATGCCCAGCAGGCCGTAGAGGCTCGGCGCGGCGTGCAGGTTCCGGGTCGCGAAGAAGACGTCGAGGGTGTTCATGGCCTGGGCGCCGAAGTTGGCGATGCACGCCGCGACGATCAGGACCACCAGCACCCGGGTCTTGGCGAAGAACGCGATCCCGATCTTGAAGTCGGCCCAGAACCCCGACTGGTTCCGCTCGGTGGCACTCGCGGTGTTGTCCGGGATCGGCACCGACCGGATCGCCAGGAAGGACACCACATAAGACAGGGCATTGATGATGACCGCCCACTGCACGCCGGCGGCGAACAACAGCGGCGCGGCCAGTGGCGGACCGAGCATCCCGGCCAGCGCGTCGGTGGACTGGGTGATGCCGGCCGCCTTCGCGATCTCGTCGGGCCCGTCGACCACGTCGGGCACGACCGCCATGCGCGAGGGTCCGAAGAACATCCCCGCCGCGTTGACGGCGAAGACGACGACGTAGATGACCGTGAGCCACGCCCCGACCGGCAGCTTGTCGGTCGGTACGAAGGCGACCGCGGCGAGCCCGCCGACCAGCACGGCCCGCACGGCGTCCATCCGCAGCATCGTGCGCTTACGGTTCCACCGGTCGGCGAACACCCCGGCCGCCGGCGCGATGGCGAACGCCGCCACCAACCCCGCGAGCAGGACCCCGGACACCGCCATCGGGGCCCAGCTCTTGCCGTTGCCGAGCTTCGTGGCGATCCACAGGATCAGCGTCGTGTTGAAGACGTAGTCGCCGACCTTCGACACGACCTGCCCGTACCAGAGCCGGGTGAAGTCCCGGTTGATGATGGTCTTCATGGTCCCCCCGTGGCGGTGGCGTTGCTAGCTAAGGGTAGTAAGAGTTGTCAGGCCTCTGCGAGCTTCGGTACTCCTTTGTGGCGAGCCCGCCGACCAGGATGGCGAGAGCAACACACCGGACACCGCGCCCGCGGCCCAGCTCTTGTGGTAGCCCAGTTTCGTGGCGATCCACAGCATCAGCGTCGTATTGAAGACGTAGTCGCCGACCTTCGAGACCGCTTGTCCGTACCATAACCGGGTGAAATCCCGGTTGATGATGGTCTTCATCCGTCCTCCCCCGCTAACCTGGCCCCACGTGCTGTTCCCCCTCGCCACAAAATACCCGCTCGGCAATAGCGACGGCACATTTACCCACAGCGTTTTAGCGACTGTCTATACGCCGTCTGACCTTTGATGACGGACGCGGAATACGCGAAGCTCGGCGACGACACCCTCCGTCCCATCTCGTCTGCTGGGGGCTCTTCGCCAATGAAACGCAGAACATCCAGCCTGCTCACCGCCGTCGCGCTGGTCTCGGGCGCGGGCGCCTCGGCGCTGGCCGTCGCGCCGGCGCACGCCGCGACCGACTCCGGGACCTGTGCCTCGGGGTTGGAGAAGCAGGGCCCGATCAGCTTCAACCCGCCCGGTGCGGTGGCGCCCGCGCCGATCACCATCCGGGTCGCCGGGAACACCGTCGACCCGGGGAACGGCTGCACCGCCACGCTGGACTTCGGTGACGGCCAGCAGGCCTCGCTGTCCACCGACGTCGACGTCGTGCACACCTACCAGAACCCCGGCGACTATCGCGTGACCCTGACGCTCCAGTGGCCGGGCTACTCCCCGGCCGTCGAGAGCGGTCACCTGTTGATCGGCGGCGCCGCGGGGCAGGCGCAGGTCAACCGGATCGCCGGTACCGACCGGCTGGACACCGCGGTGCAGATCTCGAAGAAGCAGTGGCTCACGGCGGACCCGAAGAGCAGCTGGGGCCAGGCGCAGACCGCGGTCATCGCCACCTCCGGCACGTTCCCGGACGCGCTGGCCGGCGTGCCGCTGGCCTCCTACAAGCGCGGCCCGTTGCTGCTGACTCCGCCGAACGCCGGGCTGTACGGCCCGGCCAACGACGAGATCAACCGGGTGGTGCCCAAGGGCCGCACCGTCTTCATCCTCGGCGGCTACTCGGCGGTGGCGCCGTCGGTGGACCAGGAGCTGATCAACGAGGGCTACAAGGTCCAGCGCTTCGCCGGCCAGACCCGGTTCGACACCGCGCTGCAGGTCGCGAAGTTCGGCCTGGGCGACCCGTCGAACGTGGTGGTGGCCACCGGTGCCGACTTCCCCGACGCGCTGTCGGCCGGTCCGCTGGCCGCCGGCCCCCGGGCCACCGAGGTCGCCGGCCAGGCCCCGCAGCCGGCCGCGATCATCTTGACCAACGGCTCGTCGTTCTTCGACCCGACCACCTCGGCCTACGTCAAGAGCAAGCTGGGCACCAAGAACTGCGACGCGGTGACCGCCGTCGGCGGCGCGGCGGTGCACGCGCTCAGCGCACTGGCCGCCGGCCAGTGCCACAGTGAGCTGTCCGGTGCCGACCGGTATCAGACCTCTGCCAAGGTGTTCGGCGAGTTCTCGCTGACCTACCTGGTCGGGGTGGCCAGCGGCAGCACCTTCGCCGACGCCCTGACCGGGGCCGCGTACGTGGCCAACGTGCAGCAGCCGCTGCTGCTGACCGACCCGAACACGCTGCCGGACCCGATCGGCGGGTACTTCGACGCGATGGGCAAGCAGCCCGGGGTCGCGTTCGTCGACGTGTTCGGCGGGCCGAAGGCGATCACCGACCACGTGTACGGGCAGATCACGGACGCGGCGCACAGCGGCCAGTACAACCCGTGATCTGTTCCGCGTGACCTGGATCGAACCAACTGGATCAGTAACCTGAATCAGTGCTTCACCCGGCGGGCGTCCCGTTCTTCCACACCCTGTGGACGAGCGGGACGCCCGGCCGGTACGCGAGGTGGATGAAGCTCGGGGCGTCCAGCACGGCCAGGTCGGCGCGGGCCCCGACGCCGAGGTGGCCGACGTCGTCCCGGCGCAGGGCCTCGGCCCCGCCGACGGTCGCGGCCCACAGCGCTTCGGCCGGGGACATGTGCATGTCCCGCACCGCGACCGCGATGCAGAACGGCATCGAGTTCGTGTAGCAGGACCCCGGGTTGCAGTCGGTGGCGATCGCGACGGTCGCACCGGCGTCCAGGAGCCGGCGGGCGTCGGGGTAGGGCGAGCGCGTCGAGAACTCGACGCCGGGCAGGAGCGTCGCGACAGTCTGCGATCCGGCCAGTGCCTCGATGTCCTTCTCGTCCAGGAACGTACAGTGGTCGGCCGAGGCCGCGCCGAACTCGACGGCGAGCTGCACCCCGGGCCCGTTGCCGAGCTGGTTGGCGTGCAGGCGCAGGTCAAGGCCCTTGGCGCGGGCGGCGGTCAGGATCTCGCGGGTCTGCTCCGCGTCGAAGGCGCCGCGTTCGCAGAAGACGTCGGCGAAGTCGGCGTAGGGCGCGCAGGCGTCGAGCATCGGGCCCTTGACGAGGTCGACGTACTCGGCGGGGCGGTCCTGGTACTCGGCGGGCACGACGTGCGCGCCGAGGTAGGTGACGGCCTCGACCTGCTCGCGCGCCAGCCGCAGGGCCCGGGCCTCGTGCTCGACGGTGAGGCCGTAGCCGGACTTGCACTCGACGGTCGTGGTGCCCTGCCGCAGCATCTCCTCGGTGAGCCGCCTGAGGTTGGCGCGCAGCGCGTCGTCGGACGCGGCCCGGGTGGCCGCGACCGTGGTCCGGATGCCGCCGGCGCTGTAGGGCGTGCCGGTCATGCGCGCGGCGAACTCCTGCGCGCGGTCGCCGGCGAAGACCAGATGCGCGTGGCTGTCGACGAAGCCGGGGATCACCGCCCGCCCGCCGAGGTCGACGCGCTCGTCGGCATCCGGGGCCTGGGCCGCGGGCCCGGTCCAGGCGACGCGGCCGTCGGCGATGACGAGGGCGGCGTCGGCGAGGGGGCCGGGGGCGTCGGCTTCGGCGTGGGTGGTGAGCTCGGCGATGCCGGTCAGGAGGGTGGTGGTCACGCTGCTCCATTGTGTTATGGGCGATTCGCCCCAGTTGCTAGTGTCGCCGATCGCGCTGACAAGTGCGCCGCCGAGCCCGGAAGGCCTGCCGCGCCGAGCCGAAGGGCCTGCCGCGCCGAGCCCGGAAGGCCTGCTAGCCGCCGAGCCCGAAAGGCCTGTCGGTGGGCTCGGCGATACTGACAAGTGGGGCGAATCTCCCATAACACAATGCGCCCCGGCGCCACCGCTACTTGAAGATCGCCCCGATCGACCCGGCCAGCCGCCCCGGCACGTCCGACACCAGCGCGTGCTGATGATCGCGCACCGTGAAGCGCCCCGCCACCACGACATGCCGGACGTCGGCCGCGGTGGCGGAGAAGATCACCGATTCGGCGGCGTGGGCGGGTTGCACCCCGGCCAGGCGGACGGTGTCCAGGGCGATCGTTGTGAAGTCCGCCAGCGCGCCGGCTTCCAGGCGGCCCGCGGACGGCCAGCCGAGGGAGGCGTGGCCGGATTCGGTCGCCGCCTGGAGGAGTTCGGCGGCGAGCCAGTGGCCGCGGCGTTCGGTGCGCAGGCGCTCGTCCAGTTCCACGGCGCGCGCCTCTTCGAAGAGGTCGATCACCGCGTGGGAGTCCGAGCCGAGGTTGACCGGGGAGCCGGCCAGGTGCGCCGCGTGGGCCGGGCCGATGCCGTCGGCGAGGTCGCGTTCGGTGGTGGGGCACATGCAGACCGCCGTGGCGGAGGTGCCGAGCAGATCGATGTCCATCTGCGACAGGTGCGTGGCGTGGACCGCCGTGGTGCGGGGGCCGAGCGCGCCGACCGTGTGCAGCAGTTCCGTGGGGGTCTTGTGGTGGCGGGCCAGGCAGGCATCGTTCTCCGCGCGCTGTTCGGACAGGTGGACGTGCAACGGCATCTCGTTCTCCGCCGCGAAGGCCACCACCGGGGGCAGCTGGTCCACCGGGACGGCGCGGACGCTGTGCACCGCGGCGCCGACGCGCACTGTGTCAGAGCCCGCATACGCCTTGCGCAGCGCCTCGACGCGGTCGGCCCAGCGGGCGGCGTCGCCGTCGGAGAAGCGGCGCTGGACGTCGTTCAGCTCGGTGTCGAAGCCGCCGGCCAGGTAGCACGTGTCCAGCAGCGTGATGCGGATCCCGGCCGCCTGGGCGGCCTGGGCCAGGGCGTGGCCCATGGCGTTCGGGTCCTGATACAGGCCGCCCTTGGGCGAGTGGTGCAGGTAGTGGAACTCGCCGACCGCGGTGACCCCGGCCAGGGCCATCTCGGCGAAGACCGCGGTGGCCAGTTCCCGGTAGGAGTCCGGGTCCAGGTGCGCGGCCGCGGCGTACATGCGCTCGCGCCAGGTCCAGAACGTGCCGGACTCGACCTGGGTGCGGCCGCGCAGGGCTCGGTGGAAGGCGTGGGAGTGGACGTTCGCCAGGCCCGGGATGGTCAGTCCGGACAGCTTCTCGGCGTCCTGGGGCCGTGGCTTCACGCCACAGGTGACCGACGAGATCCGCCCCGCCGCCACCTCGATGAGGACCTTGGTCTTGATCTCGCCGCCGATCCAGGCCAGCTCACACCAGAACTGTTTCGGGGTCGGCGGGTTCTCCGGGAAAGTCACTGGCACAGCTCCTGCAACACGTCGGCGAGTGCGGTCACCCCGGCGAGGCAGTCGCGGTCGTCCGCGTGCTCGCCGGGCGCGTGGGACACGCCGGTGGGGTTGCGGACGTACAGCATCGCGGTCGGTACGGCCGCAGCCAGGATTCCGGCGTCGTGCCCGGCTCCGGTCGGCAGCACGGGAACGGCGCCGAAGGTTTGACGAAGACTGCCCGCCAGTCGGTTCCGCAAAACGTGGTCGAATTCCACGATCGTGGTGTGCGACTCCCGTTCCGTGCTCAATACGGTGCCGTCGCGGCCGGCCCGTTCGTCGGCCGCCTTGATGATTTCCTCGGTCACCGCGGCCAGGATCTCCTCGCCCGGGGCGCGGACATCCAGCCAGGCCCGCACCCGCGAGGGGATCGCGTTGGTGCCGTTGGGCTCGACCACCAGCCGGCCGAAGGTCGCCACCGCACCGCCGAGCTTGGCCTTCTTGCGCGCGGCCAGCACGGTGTTCGCGTAGGTGAGCATCGGGTCGTGCCGGTCCTCCAGCCGCGTGGTGCCGGCGTGGTTGGCCTCGCCGGTGAAGTCCAAGCGCCAGCGGCTGTGCGGCCAGATCGCCGAGGCGACCGCGACCGGCGATTCGGTGAAGGCCAGCGCTTTGCCCTGCTCGACGTGCAGCTCGACGTAGGCGGCGATGCCTTCCAGCCGCTCGTCGTCGCGGCCCAGTGTCTCAGGGTCCTGTCCGGCCTGCTCCATCGCCGCGGCCATCGGGACGCCGTCCAGATCGCGCAGCCCGCGCGCCTTGTCGGCGTCCAGCGCGCCGGTCATCAGCCGCGATCCGGCGCAGGCGATGCCGAACCGCGCGCCTTCCTCATCGGAGAAACAGGCCACTGCGAAGGGCTTGGCCGGGCTGAAGCCGCGGGCCCGCAACACGTCGACCGCCGCGAACGAGGACACCACGCCGAGCGGACCGTCGAACGCGCCGCCGTCCGGCACCGAGTCCAGATGCGATCCGGTGACGATGGCGCCGGGACCCTTGGGCCCCCACCAGGCCCACAGGTTGCCGTTGCGGTCGGTCTCCACCTCCAGGCCGCGCGCGGCGGCCTCGGAGCGGAACCAGTCACGGCAGGCCAGATCCGCGGTGTTCCAAGCGAATCGGCGGTAGCCGCCGGTGTCGGAGTCCAGGCCGTAGGGCAGAAGCGAGCGCCACATCTCGGTGTAGCGGCTCGCCTCCGCTTCATCCACAGCCCTGTGGATAACGTTTTGCACAGACACTGTTACGCGTCACCCTCACGCATCGGCACCCGCACGCCGCGCTCGTCGGCGACCTCGTCGGCCCGGTCGTATCCGGCGTCCACGTGCCGGATCACCCCCATGGCCGGGTCGTTGGTCAGCACCCGGCGCACCTTCTCCCCGGCCAGCTTGGTCCCGTCGGCGACGGTCACCTGCCCGGCGTGGATCGAGCGGCCCATGCCGACGCCGCCGCCGTGGTGGATCGACACCCACGAGGCGCCGGAGGCCACGTTCACCATCGCGTTCAGCAGCGGCCAGTCCGCGATCGCGTCGGAGCCGTCGGCCATCGCCTCGGTCTCCCGGTAGGGCGAGGCCACCGAGCCGGCGTCCAGGTGGTCGCGGCCGATCACGATCGGCGCGGCGAGCTCCCCGGAGGCGACCATGTCGTTGAACCGCGCCCCGGCCTTGTCCCGTTCGCCGTAGCCGAGCCAGCAGATGCGCGCGGGCAGGCCCTGGAAGTGAACCCGCTCGCCGGCCATCTTGATCCACCGGGCCAGCGACTCGTTCTCCGGGAACAGGTCCAGGATCGCCTTGTCCGTCTTCGCGATGTCCGAAGCCTCGCCGGACAGCGCCGCCCAGCGGAACGGGCCCTTGCCCTCGCAGAACAGCGGACGGATGTAGGCCGGGACGAAGCCGGGGAAGTCGAAGGCCCGGGTGTAGCCGGCCAGTTGCGCCTCGCCGCGGATCGAGTTGCCGTAGTCGAAGACCTCGGCGCCCTTGTCCTGGAAGCCGACCATCGCCTCGACGTGCTTGGCCATCGATTCGCGGGCCCGCTGCGTGAACTCGGCCGGCTTGTCCTTGGCGAACTGCTTCATGTCGTGGAAGTCCACGCCGAGCGGCAGATACGCCAGCGGGTCGTGGGCCGAGGTCTGGTCGGTGACGATGTCGATCGGCGCGTCCATCGCCAGCAGCTGCGGGACCAGTTCGGCGGCGTTGCCCAGCACGCCGATCGACAGCGGCTCGCGCTTGTCCCGGGCCTCGGTCGCCAGCTGGAGCGCGTGGTCCAGCGAGTTCGCCTTCACGTCCAGGTAGCCGTGCTCGACCCGGCGGTCGATGGAGCGCTCGTCACAGTCGATACAGACCGCCACGCCGCCGTTCATCGTGACGGCCAGCGGCTGCGCGCCGCCCATGCCGCCCAGACCGGCGGTCAGGGTGATGGTCCCGGCCAAGGTGTCGTTGACTGCGGTCGCGATAGCGGAGCCCTTATGACTCAGCTTGGCTGCGACAGCGGCGAACGTCTCGTACGTGCCCTGAAGGATGCCCTGCGTGCCGATGTAGATCCAGGAACCGGCGGTCATCTGCCCGTACATGGTCAGGCCCAGGGCCTCCAGCCGCCGGAACTCCTCCCAGTTCGCCCAGTCGCCGACCAGGTTGGAGTTCGCCAGCAGGACGCGCGGGGCCCACTCGTGGGTCTGCATGACGCCGACCGGCTTGCCGGACTGCACCAGCATCGTCTCGTCGTTCTTCAGCGTCTGCAGCGTGCGCACCATCGCGTCGAACGACGCCCAGTTGCGCGCGGCCTTGCCGGTGCCGCCGTAGACGACCAGTTCGTCGGGGTGCTCGGCGACTTCCGGGTCGAGGTTGTTCATCAACATCCGCATAGCGGCTTCCTGCTGCCAGCCCTGCGCGGTGATGCTCGTGCCACGGGCGGCGCGCACCGGGCGCGGACCACTGGTCGCGGTCATTCCTGGACCCCTCTCATTCATGCGGGCGATCGACCGTATGATCTCATTCATTCAGACGGAGTCGGTACCCGACAAGGGAGCAGGGCGGCAATGAGCCAGACAGTGGTGCTCGGTGAGGCGGATCTCACTTTCGGTGACGTCGTCGCCGTGGCCCGGGGCGGTGCCCGCGTCGAGTTGTCCGCGACCGCGCTGAAGGCGCTGGCCGAGGGCCGTGCCGTGGTGGAGCGGCTGGCCGCGGCCCCGACCCCGGCCTACGGCATCTCGACCGGCTTCGGCGCGCTGGCCACCCGGCACATCGATCCGGAGATGCGCGCGCAGTTGCAGCGCTCCCTGATCCGTTCGCACGCCGCCGGAATGGGCCCGCTGGTCGAGCCCGAGGTGATCCGCGCGCTGACCCTGATGCGGCTCAAGACGCTGGCCACCGGCCACACCGGCGTGCGCCCGGTGGTCGCCGAGACCATGGCCGCGCTGCTGAACTCCGGGATCACGCCGGCCGTGCGGGAGTTCGGCTCGCTGGGCTGTTCCGGCGACCTGGCCCCGTTGTCCCACGTGGCGCTGGTGCTGATGGGAGAGGGCGAGGTCGTCGGTGCGGACGGGGTTTCGGCGGTCCCGGCCGGCCCGGTGCTCGCCGAGCACGGCATCGAACCGGTGGAGCTGGCCCCCAAGGAGGGCCTGGCGCTGATCAACGGCACCGACGGCATGCTCGGCATGCTGATCCTGGCCCTGGGCGACCTGACCGAACTGGTGAAGACCGCCGACATCTCGGCGGCGATGTCGGTCGAGGCGCTGCTGGGCACCGACAAGGTGTTCCGCGCCGAACTGCACGCCATCCGGCCGCATCCCGGCCAGGCCGCCTCGGCCGCGAACCTGCTGAAGGTGCTGGACGGCTCGCCGATCATGGAATCGCACCGCGAGCCCAACGAGTGCACCCGGGTCCAGGACGCCTACTCGCTGCGCTGCGCCCCGCAGGTCGCCGGGGCCACCCGCGACACCATGGCGCACGCCGCGACCGTGGCCGAACGCGAACTCGCCTCGATCATCGACAACCCGGTGGTGCTGCTGGCCGACGGCCGCGTGGAGTCCAACGGCAACTTCCACGGCGCCCCCGTCGCCCTGGTGCTGGACTTCCTCGCCATCGCCGCCGCCGACCTCGGTTCCATCGCCGAACGCCGCACCGACCGGATGCTCGACGTGGCGCGTTCGCACGGCCTGCCGCCGTTCCTGGCCGACGACCCGGGCGTCGACAGCGGCCTGATGATCGCGCAGTACACGCAGGCCGCCCTGGTCAGCGAGAACAAGCGGCTCGCGGTCCCGGCGTCGGTGGACTCGATCCCGTCCTCGGCGATGCAGGAGGACCACGTCTCCATGGGCTGGTCGGCCGCGCGCAAGCTGCGCACCGCGGTCGACAACCTGCGCCGGATCCTGTCCGTCGAACTCGTCGCCGCCGCGCGGGCGTTGGAGCTGCGCGCGCCGCTGAAGCCGGCCGCCGGTACCGCGGCGGCTGTGCGGGCTCTGCGGGACGCCGGAGTCGGCGGCCCCGGACCGGACCGCTTCCTGTCGCCGGAGCTGCGCGCCGCCGAGGACGCGGTGAAGTCCGGCGCGGTGGTCGCGGCCGTCGAGACGGCCGTGGGGCCGCTGAACTGAGGCTCTTCCCGCCTCACCTAGACCGGCGCGCGCCCGTGGGTTCCAGCCCCGCTGGCGCGCGCCGCTTTTCTCGCCGGTGCTGCGTCTGCAGGTTCTCAAGCGCTGCCTTCGCGCTCTTGCCGGTGCTGTTTCAGCTGCCGGAGAGGCGCTGCGCCATCGCCTCCAGGAGCGAGGCGTCGAGCGCGGGGTTGTAGTCGTGGTCGCTGCTCATGCGGAGTGTGAGCGCCGCGATCTTGGCGCCCTGGAGGACGAACAGGGTGTGGGTGACGTTGCCCTGTGCTTCGGGGGCCTGCCAGGCGAAACTGGTCGTCGTCTGCACCGTGACGCGGTCGCACTTCGGGGTGGACAGCGTCATCTGCTTCGCCGCGTCGCTCGCCGAGTCGAAGGTGTAGATGTCCTCGGTCGCCATGGTCTGGCTGTTCGCTGAGTGGTAGACGCCTTCCCAGACTCCGTGGGTCAGCTGCGTCCCCAATGCGTTGCCGCAGACGGTCGGCAGCGGGTGCTCGACGTTGAGTTCCCAGAGCTGCGGTGCCGTCCATTGGTAGACCGGCCAGTCGGGAAGGCTGCTCTGCCGCAGGAACTCGGCGGTGACGGGGGCGGGCGCGCTGTTCGGCGGGCTCGCCGCGGTCGGGGTGGATACCGGCGCGCGTGTGGCGCTCGGCGATGAGGCGGTGGAGCCGGAGGCGCTGGTCGCTGTCGAGCCGGTGTTCGTGCCGGTGATGCTCGTGCTCGTGCTCGTGGTGCTGGTGCCGATGGTCGGGCTCTTGGCGATTGGCGACCCGGCAGAGACCGCGCTTGAGCACGCGCCGAGCAGCGCGCTCAGCGCGATCGCGCAGCCGGCTGCGAGGGCGGTGGTGCGGAACCGTGGTGTCTCCATCATCGAATTCCCCGTTCGACAGTGATGCCTGTTACGACGTGTGACCACGGGCGTGGGTTGCTCGCCCGATGTGGGGTAGGGCTGGCACTACCAGGGCTCGGGGGCGACCGTCATGGCAGGGTGTACCCAGGTCACCCGATCATGGACTCATGCGGCTGAGATTTTCGGTGTGGGCCAGGACCCTGATGGCGTCCCAGGCGGCCCGGCACAAGATGGCGATCGCCTTTGTCGGCTCGGCGATCGTGCTGGTCGGCTGGATGGTGTTCCTGGCCAGCACCCTGCACGGCCGGGCGGTGGTGAGCCACTGGTCGACCGTGTGGATCGGGCTGGACACCATGGAGGCGCTGGCCTTGGGCACCCTCGGCATCCTGCTGGTGCGGCACGACCACCGGGCCCGCACCGCCGCCACCGTGGCCGCGACGCTGTTCGGCATGGACGCCTGGTTCGACGTGATGCTGTCCAGCAGCGGCGGGGACCTGGCCCAGGCGCTGGTGCTGGCGGTGGTGTTCGAGATACCGCTGGCCGCCGCGTGCGCCGGGATCGCGCGGCAGACCGCGCGCTGGTACGACGTCTGAGAAGAGTGGTGTCAGGCCATTGCGAGTACGTCGGCCGCCTGGTTGCTGACCGCTGGAGCGTCGGCCGCATGGTCGCCATCCGCCGGAGCGTCCGCAGCCTCCCGTTCCCGCCGTTCCGCGGCCTCGGCCAGCGCGGCCTCGATCCGCTTGTTGCTCGTCAGCCGGGCCGCGACCACCGTCATCGACATCAGGATCCCGGCCCCCACGATGAACGGCGCGCGCAGTCCGGCGACGTGCGCCAGCCACCCGCCGAACACGGCGCCCGCCGGCCCCGCGCACAGCGCGATCAACCGTCCGGTCGCGGCGACCCGGCCCATCAGGTGGTCCGGCACGATCGCCTGCCGTACCGCCGGACCCACGCCCATCGTGGTGCCGATGCCCATGCCGAGGGCGATCTCACCGATGCCGGCGATCCACGCGTTCGGCGACAGCCCGATCCCCAACAGGGCCACGCCCTCCACCATGGCGGTCAGCGTCAGCGTCCCGCCGGTGCCGATCCGGGCCGCCAGCCACGCCGCCACGAACGACCCGCCCAGCGCGCCGACCGCGCCGGCCGTCAGGTACACGCCGTAGGCGGAGGAGCCCAGGTGCAGCGTCTGCTTCACGAACAGCACCAGGACCGCGTTGGCGCCCATGAAGGCGAAGTTCCCCAAGGCGGGCCGCAGGGCCAGCCCCACCAGCAGCCGATTGCCGAACAGGTACGCCGCACCCTCGCGCGCCTCGCGCAGCAGCGAGCCGCGCGGCTGCGGCGGCTTCGGCGCCGACTTGGGCAGCGTCCAGATCGTCAGGGAACTGACAAGGAACGACAGCGCGTCCCCGAGGATCGGCACCGCCCGCCCCAGCCCGAACAGCAGCGACCCGGTCGGCGGCCCGACGAAGCCGCCGAACGCCTGCTGCGTGCCCTGCAACCGGGCGTTCGCCCGCTGCAACGTGTCCAGGTCGCGGTCCAGCAGTTCCGGCAGCAGGGCGGTCGAGGCCGTGTCGAAGAACACCTGCCCGATCCCCAGCAGGAAGGCGGCTGCGAAGAGCAGGTAGAGGTCCGCGGCGCCGGCCGTCACGAGCGCCGTCACCAGGGCCAGCAACAAGAACCGGCACAGGTCCGCGGCCACCATGGTGCGCCGCCGGTCCAAGCGGTCCACCAGCGCGCCGCCGAGCATCCCGAAACACAGCCAGGGCAGCATCGCGCAGGCTTCCAGGGTGCCGAGCAGCACCGTGTTGTGCGTCATGGTCAGGGCGAGGAGCGGCAGCGCCGCGAAGTAGATGCCGTCGCCGATCGACGAGACCGCCGAGGCGGTCCATATCCGGTGGAACTGTGCGGGGAGCTTCGAGGCCATCAGACGTCCTTCGGTCGGTAGAAAGCGAGAAACAGGTCGGCCGCCGGCTGCGAGGGGTCCGAGGCCTCGTGCAGTTCCTCGACCAGAGCCGTGATCCGGTTGTTGAACTCCTCCCAAGCCGCCGGGCTGAGCCGGGCGTGCTTCAGGAACATCCGCTTCTGGTCGCTCGGCGGCGCGGCCTCGACGTCGGCCAGCGCGTGCCGCATCAGCGTCTCGGGCTGTCCGGGCCCGGGATCCGGCAGCTCGATCCGCCGTCCGGTCATCGCGTAGTACTGCTCGGTGACGCCGCCGACCTTGCGCGTCTGGACGACCGCGACCAGCCCGGCCTTCGCCAGTACCTTCACGTGGTGGTTGGAGCTGCCCTTGGCGATGCCGAGCCGCTCGGCGATCTGCGTGATGGTCGCCGGGCTGTCCCGGAGCAGGCGCAGGATGCGGTGCCGGGTGTGGCTGGCGATGGCGCGCAGTTGTTCGTCGCTCTGGATGTGGATGCTGTCGGGATCTTCGGAAGCGGTCACGGGTCCTATGGTCAAGGAGTCTTGACCGTTGGTCAAGGGTTCTTGACCATCTGATCGTGCGAACGTCCGCGCGATGGGTGGTTTTGTTGGCCTACGTCGCTTACTTGACGTAGAAGCCGCGGGTCTCCGCCAGTGCTTCGTACGCCTCCAGGCGTTCCTGCGTCCGCTCCGGCGCGGCGTCGGCCAGCGCCTGGAGCAGCAGGGCTGCGAACGCCATCGGCGCCGCGTGCGAGTCGAAGACGGACCGCGATCCGACGCCGACCGGCAGCAGCACGTCCGCCAAATGGGCGAATGGCACCAGCGGCACGTCGGTCACTACAGCTGTCTTAAGCCCGAGTTCTCGGGCGTTCTGCAGAACGACTACAGACTCCGCCGAATAGCGCGGCAGTACGAAGGCGACGAGCCAGGTACCGCCAGCCGCCTTCGCCTGAAGCAGCGCCTCATGGGCCGGCGATCCCGGAGTGTCGATGGCCCGTACGTCGGGGTGGATGCGGGCGGCTCCGTAGGCGAAGTACGAGGCGATCGGGCCGGACATCCGCAGCCCGATGACCGACAGCGGCTCCGAGCCGGCGAGGTCACTGCCGAGTCGGGCCAACCGGGCCGGGTCGGCGGCGTACTTGTGCAACGCCTCCAGGTTCGCCTGGTCACTCGCCAGCGCGGAGTGCAGTTCGTTCCCTGCCAGCTGCTCTCCGCGGAACCCCTGTTCGGGGGCCCGGAGTGCTATCGGCCGCAGCGCGGTCCGCAGCTCCGGGTAACCCGAGAAGCCCAACGCGGCGGCGAACCTGGTCACCGACGGCTGGCTCACCCCGACCCGCTCCGCGAGCTCCATGCTGGACAGGAATGCGACCTCTGGAAGGTTCTCCAGAAGGTAATGCGCTATCCGCCGCTGCGCCGGCGACAGTCGTCGGCCGTCCAACAGCGCCAGCAGCTCGTCCGCAGGTGGGAGCGAGGAGGTCGGCCGCGCTATAGGCGATGTAGTAGGAGTCACAGCGTCAGGAGCCGTCACAGCCTTCCCTCCTCCCTGCGCGACTGCCAACATCACTTGTGGCGCGCCAGAAGTTACTCGTCAGTAGGATAATCTGGGGCCTCGACTACCGTACCCTCCGTACGGACGGTGATCGGGATGTGTCCGTCGATACGCACGTGTAGGAGGAGACCGAGGCTATGCAGCTCGCAGCCATCGTCGTCTCGCTGGTGATCTCAGTCATCGGCTTCGGTCTGCTGGGCCGGACCGCTGTTTACATCTACCAGTTCGTGAAGCTCGGGCAGTCGACCGCGCCCGGCGCGCGCAGCGGCCAGCCGCTGGAACGCACCAAGACCCTCTTCCGGGAGTTCGCGATCCACACCCGGCTGGCCCGCAAGGGCAAGCGCTGGATCGGGGCCATGCACTGGGTGGTCATGGTGGGCTTCGGTCTGCTGTTCTTCACTCTAGTGACCGCCTACGGCCAGCTGTTCTCGGCCGACTTCGCGATCCCGCTGATCGGCCGCTGGTGGCCGTTCGAGTTCGTCACCGAAGTGGTCAGCTTCGTGATGATCCTGGCGATCATCGGGCTGATCGGGGTCCGGCTGCGCAACCGCCCGGCGGGCGCCGGTTCGAAGGAGAAGGGCAAGCGCTCGCGCTTCTTCGGCTCCACGATGTGGCAGGGCTACTTCGTCGAGTGGGTCATCCTGCTCATCGGCGTGTGCATCATGCTGCTGCGCGGCTTCGAGGGCGCACTGGGCCGCCACCTCTCCTACAGCGCGCACTACCCGGTCAGCTACCCGCTGATCCACGCCTTCGACGGCATGTCGCGCGGTGCGCTGGAGAACGGCATCTACACGGTCGCGATGATCAAGATCGTCATCTCGATGATCTGGGCCATCACCATCGGCCTGAACTCCACGATGAGCGTGGCCTGGCACCGGTTCCTGGCCTTCCCCAACATCTGGTTCAAGAAGAAGGACGACGGCGGCACCGCGCTGGGCGCGCTGAGCCCGATGGTCTCCGGCGGCGTGCCGATCGACTTCGAGGACCCGGCCGAGGACGCGAAGTTCGGCGTCGGCGCGGTCGAGGACTTCACCTGGAAGGGCCTGCTGGACTTCTCGACCTGCACCGAGTGCGGCCGCTGCCAGGACCAGTGCCCGGCCTGGAACACCGACAAGCCGCTGTCGCCGAAGCTGCTCATGCTGGGCCTGCGCGACCACGCGGCAGCCAAGGCGCCGTACTTGTTCGCCGACGGCGGCAAGGACCTCGAAGGCAACGAGAAGCTGGCCGAGGAGAAGTGGCTCTCTCTGCCGGACCTGGTCCGCGCCGAGGCCGAGCGGCCGCTGATCGGCACCGCCGAGGAGAACGGCGTCATCGACCCGGACATCCTGTGGTCCTGCACCACCTGCGGCGCCTGTGTCGAGCAGTGCCCGGTGGACATCGAGCACGTCGACCACATCGTCGACATGCGCCGCTACCAGGTGATGATCGAGTCCTCGTTCCCGTCCGAGGCCGGGACCATGCTGAAGAACCTGGAGAAGGCGCAGAACCCCTGGGGCATGCAGCCCAAGAAGCGCACCGAGTGGATCGCCGAGCTGGACTTCGAGGTGCCGGTCTTCGGCGAGACGCTGGAGGACATCTCCGAGGTCGAATACCTCTACTGGGTCGGCTGCGCCGGCTCGCTGGAGGACCGGGCGAAGAAGACCACCAAGGCGTTCGCCGAGCTGCTGCACATCGCCGGGGTGAAGTTCGCGGTCCTGGGCGGCATGGAGTCCTGCACCGGCGACCCGGCCCGCCGCCTGGGCAACGAGTTCCTGTTCCAGATGCTCGGCCAGGGCAACGTCGAGATGCTGAACGAGGTCTTCGGCGAGGACACCCCGCGGGAGAAGCGCAAGATCGTGGCGACCTGCCCGCACTGCTTCAACTCGCTGGCCAACGAGTACCCGCAGCTCGGCGGCGAGTACGAGGTCATCCACCACACCCAGCTGCTGGACACCCTGGTCTCCGAGGGCAAACTGACCCCGGTCACCCCGATCGACCAGAACATCACCTACCACGACCCCTGCTACCTGGGCCGCCACAACAAGGTCTACACCCCGCCGCGCGAGATCATCGCCAAGGTGCCCGGCCTGAAGAACACCGAGATGCACCGCTGCAAGGAGAAGGGCTTCTGCTGCGGCGCCGGCGGCGCGCGCATGTGGATGGAGGAGCGGCTCGGCAAGCGGATCAACGTCGAGCGCGTGGACGAGGCGCTGTCCACCAACCCCGACGTGATCTCCACGGCCTGCCCGTACTGCCTGGTGATGCTCGGCGACTCGATCACCGCTCGCAAGCAGGCCGGCGAGGTGCCGGAGTCGATGGAGGTCGTGGACGTCGCGCAGCTGCTGCTGACTTCGGTCAAGCCCGCGCCGGCCCCGGCGAACGCCTGAGCCGTCGGCGCAGGCGATGATCAGCCGGTAAAGGCGTGACAAAGAACCGCGACCTGTAGACGATCAACAGTTCGACGCTGCTAGCCTCGCCTCCGCAGGGTATGGGATACCGCGGAGGTGGGGCTTCAGTGTCTTTCGACGAGCCAGGGGACGACTACCTGGACGACCTGGCCCGGACGCGGGACGAGGGCTCCCGATATCCGACTCCGGCGCTGCCCGACCCGGCCGACGACGACTATGACTACGACACCGGTGGCGTCAGCCGCTCCGGCTCGGAGAACGAGCCGACCACGCCGTTGCCGACCCGCAGCCGGCCGGTGTCGCCGCCGGACCCGCCCTCGCGGTGGCGGCAGCGGGGCGGCCGGGTGTGGCGGTTCACCCGCACACTGGCGTTCACCGTCCTGGTGCTGGCCGGGCTGGCGGCGATCGGCGACGTGCTGATCAACCACTACCCGCGGACCAGCCGGCACACGTATTCGTACTCGAACGTGCAGCAGCTGCTGGTCGCCGTGGACGGCAACGGCTCGATCAACATCACCGGCACGGACTCCGAGCAGGTCACCGTCAAGGCGGTGGACAAGGGCACGTTGCTGGAGCCGGTGGAGCGGCAGATCATCAGCAGCGGCGGCTGGCTGATCGTGAGCGTGCACTGCCCGAACAACGAGTGCTCCTCCAAGTACGACATCCAGGTCCCGCGCTCCATGTCGGTGGACGCGATCATGGACCACTCCAGCGACCAGGCGGACATCAGCGCCACCGGCCTGTCCGCGGCGGTGCGGCTGTTCACCGGGCGGGGCAACGTCACGATGAACCACCTGGCCACCACCTCCGACGTGAGCGTGACGGCCAACGGGCAGGTGGAGGCCACGGATGTGAGCGCGGCCAACCTGGAGGTCTTCGCACCGATCGGGGACAAGATAGACCTGGGGGTGGCCGGGGACATCGCCAACATCCAGAACATCCGGGTGACGGCCGGGCAGCCGGCCGAGGTGACCTTGACCGTGCCGGCCGGCGGGTATCGGATCTCGTGTGTCCCCGCGGGGCACTGCACCGGGGCGAGCGGGGACATCACGCAGGATCTGACCGGACCGGTGCACGAGGATCAGAACTCGACGCACAACATCCAGGTGAACGTGGTGCAGAACACTGCGAAGATCCAGGCGGCCGGCTGAGCCCCGGCTGCTCGCCGTAGACGCCACGCGGCGCGCCCCCGATCCGTTCGGGAGGCGCGCCGTTTCTGCCGTCCAGCGGTTCTGCTGGGTAGTGGTCTTGCTGTCTTGCTGTCTTACTGTATTGGTGACTAGCTGTTCAGTTGTCTAGACGCGGATAGCCGGGATGCGGTCTCTACCGCTTCCCATCACGGTCGATGCCTCTGCCGAGTACGTGCTTGGCGTCGGAGAGGTACTGGAGAAGGCGTCCTATGAGGTACGCCGAGAAAACGCCACCGAAGATGATCAGTACTTCCAAAGGGGTCCTCACCTCCCACCGCTTCAGGCCGCGAGCCCGAGCTCGCCGTCGGCGGAGTCCGCCGGCGGCATCCACGGGCACTGCGGGCATCGGGACGGCCAGCACCGGGCGCACCGGCCCAGTTCCGGATCGGCGCCGTCGGGCACCGCGTCCCTTCGGCCGGCCAGGTACGCGGCCCAACTGGCCTGCTGCGTCCGCTCCTGGTCGGCGACCCAGGGCTGCACCATCGCAGCACCGAAGCACAAGGTGCAGGTCAACCGGGCCTTCCCGATCCGGCCCCGCACACACCGCGGGCATTCCTCCAGGCCGGCGGACGGTGATTGGTCACGGGGCGTGGGGGTAGAAATCTCCACGAGGTTCCTCCCGTTCTCTCGAGTGATATCGGCTGGGGGCCTCTCTCGCCGGGTCGGCGCCGCACTACGTCGACCCGGCTTTCTCATTGCTCCAGGCGGGTGGCTTCTTAGCAGAGCCCTGTCGCGTACCCCTGTCTTAGTTGTACGATGCTCCTCGTTCGACAGGGCTGTCAATTGCCAGGCGCACTTTCTAGGTGAACCTGCAACAGGCATCTACCACACGGTGGTTGCCTGATGAATGTGCCCACAGAACTTGCATACGGAACATGCCCGACGGCAAGGAGGCCGACGTGCGAGCCAACCAGCGGACCCAGCCGGTGACCGGAATCAACGTCCTACGGTGGGAACTCGGCAACGAGTTGCGCACTCTCCGGCTCGCCGCGGGCAAGAGTATCGCCGACGCGGCCAAGTGGTTGGAGTGCTCCGACGCGAAGATAAGCCGGATGGAGAACGGGCAACGCGGCGCCGTGGCCCGGGACGTGCGGGACCTGTGCAAGCTGTACGGGGTTCCGGCGCAGCGGCGGGATCAGCTGATGGGGCTGAGCCGGGAGGCGGTGGCGGCCGACAACGCGACGAGCCCCACCATCGCGGCCAAGTTCTCAACGTACCTGGCACTGGAAACGCAGGCCCGGAGTGTGCGCAACTTCGAGGCTTCCTTCGTCCCCGGACTGCTGCAGACCGAGCTCTACGCGCGGGAGACGATCACCCACAACGGCGAGGTCGAAGATGTCGAGGACGTGGAGCAACGGGTTCAAATGCGGATGGATCGGCAGAAGCGGATCTGGGGCGAAGAGAACTTGTTGCAGGCTCACTTCATCATCGATGAGAACGTGATCTGGCGCCCGGCGGGGGTCGACCCACGAACGCGTGCCATGCGCGAGGAGCAGATTGACCGACTCATCCGGGCGACCTTCCTCGAGCACGTCACCTTGCAGATCGTGCCTTACACGGCCGGGTTCTATCAGGGGATGGAAGGTTCCACGATCTATCTGCTCAACCTTGATTCGGGCCCCAAGTCAAGCAGCGCCTGCTACATCGAGGGCGTCTTCCGTGAGCTCTTCATGCGCAGCCACAGCGAGATCGCCTCCATCGCCGGGAAGTTCGAGGCCATGTCAGAGATCGCGCTCAGCCCGGCGGGCACCAGGAAGTTTCTGATGCGCTTGCTCCGGGGCAACTACGAACACTGGTCCTCCGCACGGCCAACGGGGTCGGCGGGCTTAGGAAAGGTAGCGATGTCATGATCGAAATCGACGGCCTGCAATGGCGCAAGGCCGCCGCTAGCAGTGGGACCGGAGCCTGCGTGGAGCTGGCTTCCGGCTCTACTGGTGCGGTCTATATGCGTGACTCGAAAGACCCCCAGGGGGCCGTGTTGACCTTCACCCGAAGGGAGATCGCCGCGTTCCTGGACGGCGCCAGGGGCGGCGAGTTCGACGACCTGGCCTGATCGGCGACGCCACACCAGCACCCATCCACCCTCGGCCGGACCCTGGCCGGGGTGTTGACGAACGCTCCACGCTCACGAGGCACGGGGCGTTCGCTTGTCTTCGCGATCACTCGACGGCTGCTCCCGCATGCCTTCTACCTCGGCAAAGTCTTGGTAATAGGAGACTTGTGCCGATTCGGGCCTTGTACCAGCGGGTAGTAAGAACTCCCGGTACGGCGCAACAATCGGGAGGGAGTTCCTATGGAGGTCGATCAGAGTACGGCGCGCTGGATCAAGGCCAGCGCGTCTCAGGGAAGCGGCGCCTGCGTCGAGACCAGCAGCATTCGCGCGGACGAGATCCTCGTCCGGAACAGCCGTGATCGGCAAGGCCCGATCCTGTCCTTCACCAAGGCCGAGTGGGTCGCCTTCGTCGCCGGGGTGAAGGCCGGGGAGTTCGACGCGATCGTCTGAATCCGTCGCGGTTGCGGCCATTCCGGCGTCGGGTGTCGCCGCGGGTGCGTAGCATCGAGCCCGTGTCGTCGTCCGAGAAGCCGCTGGTCTCCAAGTCCGCGTCCGCCGCCAGTGATGCCGGTGGGCGTGGTCTTCCGTCTGTGCACGCCTTCCAGGTGGATCTGCGCGGGATCGTCGATCTGTTGTCGCACCATCTTTACTCCAGTCCGCGGGTGTTCGTGCGGGAACTGCTGCAGAACGCGGTGGACGCGATCACCGCGCGGCGGGTGGTCGATCCCGGCGCGCCCGCTGTGGTGCACGTCATCGCGGACGGGGCGCAGGTGCAGGTGCGGGACAGTGGGATCGGGCTGACCGAGGACGAGGTGCACCGGTTCCTGGCCACGATCGGGCGCAGTTCGAAGCGGGGCGTGGCGGGGGTGGTCGGCGTGGCCGGTGCGGCCGGGGTGGCCGACGGCGCTGTCTTCGGGGACGGGCTCGGCGGCTTCGGGGATGCGGAGAGCCTGCTGGAGCGGGGTCGCGGTGACTTCCTCGGGCGGTTCGGCATCGGGTTGCTGGCCTGCTTCGTGGTCGCCGACGAGATCTCCGTCGTGACGAAGTCCGCGGTCGACGTCGCGGCGCCGGCCGTCGAGTGGCGGGGGGCGGCGGACGGGCACTACGACATCAGGATCCTGGCCCCCGAGGAGTCGCCCGCCCAGCCCGGCACCACCGTCACCCTGAAGCCCAGTCCCGGCAAGGAATTCTGGTTCCAGGCGCCGCGCGTCGTGGAACTGGCGCGGGACTTCGGCAGCCTCCTGCCTTATGAGACAGTCCTCGAAGACGAGGCCGGTTACACCTATCGCATCACCGAGACCCCGCCGGTGTGGGACCGCGAGTACCCCTCGCCGGGCACGCGCTACGAGGCGCTGGCGGCGTACTGCCAGGACATCCTCGGCTTCGCGCCGTTGGACATCATCGAGCTGAACATCCCGCTGCTGGGGATCAAGGGCGCCGCCTACATCCTGCCCACCGCGGCCACCACCTCGGAGCAGGGCGGGCACCGCGTCCACATCAAGGGCATGCTGCTCACCGACCAGGCCCGCGGCCTGTTGCCGGACTGGGCGTTCTTCGTCCGCTGCGTCATCGACACCGACGCGCTGCGCCCGACCGCCTCCCGGGAGGCCCTGTACGAGGACGATCGGCTCGCCGCGGTGCGCGAAGCGCTCGGCGACCGGGTCCGGGACTGGCTCGCCGGGCTGGCCGCCACCGACCCGCCGCGCCTCAACCGGCTGCTGGCCGTGCACTACCTCGGCGTCAAGGCCCTGGCCCGCTTCGACGACGACCTGTTCGCCCTCACCCTGCCCTGGCTCCCGTTCGAGACCACGGCCGGCCGCATGCCGCTGACGGCCTTCGCCGACCAGCACCGCGTCGTCCACCTGACGGCCGGCGACGAGGAGTTCCAGCAGGTCTCGCAGATCGCCGCGGCCGCCGGCCTGGGCGTGGTGAACGGCGGCTACACCTACGACGCCGACCTGGTCCGCAAGCTGCCGCGGGCGCTGCCCGGCGTCACCGTCGTGGACCTGGACCCCGAGACGATCGCCGCGCACCTGGACACGGTCGACCCGGCCGAGGAACTGGCCGCCGGCCCGCTGCTGGCCACGGCCCGCCGGGTCCTGGACACCCTGGACTGCGACGCGGCCCTGCGCGCCTACCATCCGGTGACCATCCCCGCCCTGCTGCTCGACGGCCGCGAGGCCCGGCACGAGCGGGCCCGGGTCGACGCCGAAGCCGAGGCCGCCGCCGACGGCGACGACCTGTGGGCCGGGATCCTCGGCGCGCTGCGCAGCGTCGGGCCGCGGGCCCGGCTGGTGCTGAACCACCGCAGCCCCTTGATCCAGGGCCTGATCGAGCTGGAGGACGCCGAACTGGCCGCCACCGGCATCGAGGCCGTTTACGGCCAGGCGCTCCTGCTGTCCAAGCGCCCGATCCGCTCCGGCGAGTCGGCCCTGCTCAACCGGGCCTTCCTGGGCCTGCTGGCGCACGCGGTGGGGCAGCGGCCGGCAATCCAGGCCGAAGAAGAAGGCTGAGTCCGGCGATGGCCAGCACGAGCGAGGCGGCGTTCCAGCGCCAGGCCTGGACACCGGAGGAACTGCGCGCCGCTCTCGAAGCGAACGAGAACGAGCCGGCCGGCCGGGCCCGTTCGGTACGCGCCGAGGCGCTGCTGGCCGCCGCCGACAAGCTGGCCGATCCCGAGACCCAGATCTGTGCGCTGCACACGGTGATCGAAGCCTACGAGCGAGGCGGCGAGAGCTTCCGCTCGCCGGTGTTGTTCTCCCGGCTCCTGCGCTTGTGGGACCGCCACGGCAAGACCCTGCGCGACGCCAGCCGCCTGGAGTACGAGACGCACTGGGTCTTCAAGTGGATGACCTCGGACCTGCTCTCGGTCCCGGAGGTCCCGCTGGCGACGGTCCACGGTTTCGTGGACGAGATGGAACGCCGCTATCGCCTGGCCGGCTACGGCCTGCGCGCCGTCCACGACCAGCGTTTCCGGATAGCGCAGCACCTGGGCGACGTCGCCGAGGCCGAGAAGCACTTCGGACGCTGGCTGGCAGCCGAGCGCGACGCGATGAGCGACTGCCGGGCCTGCGAGCACCTGGCGCAGGGGGTCTGGCGGGCGCAGCGCGGTGACGACGTCGCCGCGCTGCGGCTGTGGCGGCCGACCGTCGAGAACGAGATCGCGTGTCTGGACGAGCCCGCGAGCACGCTGGCCGCCTCGCTCAAGCCGCTGCTGCGGTTGGGGCGCTTTGACGAAGCGCGCTCTAATCACCTGCGGGGCTATCGCCTGCTCCAAGGTCATGTCGAGCTGCGCGCCGCCTTCGGATGGCACCTCGAGTTCTGTGCGCTGACCGGCAACGGGGCCCGGGGCCTGGAGATCCTTGCGGAGAATCGGCGGCTGTTCGATCCGCCTTTCGAACCGTTGGACTACCTGGAGTTCTTGGCGTGTACCGCGTTGTTGTTGCGCGGCCACGTCTCGGCCTCAGACCAGATCGTGGCCGGGCCGGAGGGGCGGGACTGGCCGCTCGCGGCGCTGTCGGCCCGCGTGCGGTCTGAGCTCGACGGCCTCACGGCCCGCTTCGACGCGCGCAACGGCAACGACGCGGTGAGCTCGCGCGTGGCCGCCACGCTCGCGCAGACGCCGCTGATCGAGAAGCTGACGCTGACCGTCCCCCTGCCGCGTCCGACCGTCCCGCCGCAGCTGATGCCGCACCTCGTGCTGCCGGCGCAGCGCGGGCCGGTCGCCGAGCCGCCCGACCCGGACGCCGACGTCGACTTCGACGAACTGCTCGCCGAGGCCCGCCGGCTGTTCAATGTGGCCCACCCCGGCGCGATGAAGATGTGGGAACGGGTCGCGATGGCCGCCGAGCGCCGCGGCATCGAGCTGGATCTGGAGGCGCGGGCCCAGCTCGCCGAGGAGCGGGCCGCCGACGCGCTCGAACGCGAGGATCTGGAACGTGCCGTCACACTGCTCGGTGAGGCGGTCGAGCGTTACGAGGCCGGGGGGTGGGAGGGGCGCGCCGTCGCGGTGCGGGCGCGGAGGCTGTTGGCCGAGGCGCTGACCCAGCGGACGTACCAACCGATTCCGGAGCCGGCGCTGGCCGAGCTTTACGCGACCGCTCGGGTGCTGCACGCGCGGGGGCTGGCCGAGCCGGAGGACATCCTGACTGTCCGGCGGGCGCAGGCTTTTGAGGCGCGCCGGACGACCGAGACCTATCCGGCTGTCGATCTTGTGGCCGACGGTGGCGGCGACCGCGATGACGACCGCGATGTACTTGGCGATGACCACCGCGACCGCGATACCGGCGGACGCAACACTGGCACCGATCTCGATACCGGTCTCGACACCGACATCGACACCGACACCGACATCGACACCGACATCGACCGTGACCGCGAATCAGCCTTCGAAGTCTTCGCGGCCAGCGTCGAGGCCCTGCTGGCCGACGCGATCGAGTTCGACGTCCCGGCCCGCGCGGCGGCCGCGCACACCATGCGCGCCGAGATCGCCCAGCGCCAGGGCCGGCCGGAGGAGTCGGTGCCGGAGCTGTTGGCGGCCATAGCTTTGTACGACCGCGCCGAGCGTCCGTGGGCGAATCTGCACCCGAACATGCTCCTCGCGCAGGCCTACCTCGCCTCCGACCGCGACGCCGACGCCGAGCGGGCCGGGCTGGCCGCCTTGGACATCGCCGACCGCTGGCCCGAACAGCGCTTCCCGGCCGGCTACACCCGCCAGGTGCTGGCCAACGCCACCGGCGGTCAGGGCCGCTACGACGACAGCGCCGAGCACGCGTTGCACGCCGTGGCGTGGGCCGACCGGTACGGTGTCCCGGACCTGGCCGCCAGCGCCCGGCACAGCCTCGCGTTCGCCTACGAACAGCTGGGCCGGGACGCGGACGCCGCGGCGATCCTGGAGTCCGCGCTGCCGGAGATGGTCCGGCACCTCGACGATCCGACCGTGGTCAACGCGCGCTGGGCGTTGGCCCGCTGCCTCGGCCGCCTGGAGGACTACCGGGGCGCGGCCGAGCAGTACCTGCTGGCCGCGGCGATCGCCGAGCACTTCCCGCAGCAGGGCGGGCACGCGATGCTCGCCGCGTCCGCCGGGCACGCGCTGCGGGCCGCCGGACTGCCGGACGAGGCGCGCCGGGCGTTCGACCGGGCCGTGATCCTGCTGCGCGTGCTGCCGGACCCGATCAACCTGGCCAAGACCCTCAGGGCGCTGGCCTGGGTGACGTTCGGCGAGTCGGAGGACACCGCGCACGACAGCGAGCGCGAGGACGTCCTGGACCAGGTGCTGCTGCTGTTCGCGGAGGCGGCGCAGGTGTTGGAGGCGGCCGAGGCGTCCGGCGAGTACGAGCGCGACGCCCAGGTGATCGCCTACGAACTGGCCGAGACCGACGACCAGCTGGCCCGGCTGCACCTCAACGCCGACCTCGCCGACAAGGCGATGCCGTACGCCGAGCGCGCCGCCGTCGGCTTCCGGGCCCTGCTGCCGCACAGCGCGATGGACTACGACTTCTCCGAGCAGATGGTGGCCTGGCTGCTGGACCGGTACGGGAGCCGGGACGCGGCGCTTGAGCGGCTGCGCGAGGCCATCGCGGCGTGCACGGAGGCCGGGGTCGAGGCGGTGCGGTGCACGGCGTTCCTGGAGCAGCTCTCGGACTGAGCCGGTGCACTGTGCGTGCCGGCACCGCGGCCGACAAATTACCCTGCTTTCTCATGCAACGATCCGGGCCCGACCGGTCCTCTTCAGCGGCATGAAGCACGAAGCGGGGGGTCCGGGTGCGGGGTGACGACACCGACGGTTACGACGTGGAGTTCCGCGAGTACATGGTCAGTCGCTGGGGCGGCCTGGTCCGGTTCGCCTACGGGCTGACCGGCGACCGCGGCCACGCCGAGGACCTGGCCCAGACCGCGCTGGCGAAGGCGTACGCCTCCTGGTCCCGGGTCCGGCGCGCGGAGGACCCGGACGCCTACGTCCGCAGGATCCTGATCAACGCCAACCACCGCCGCTTCCGCAAGCGCCGGGTCGAGGAGCGCACCGGCGACGTGCCGGTCGAGGTCCTCCAGGGCCTGACCGCTGCCGACGACACCGGCGCCTTCGACGAACGCGAGGCACTGATGTCGGCCCTCATGGAGCTGCCGCCCAAGCAGCGCGCGGTCGTGGTGCTCCGCTACTGGGACGGCCTGACGGAGACTCAGGCCGCCACGGTGCTCGGCTGCTCGGTCGGCACCGTGAAGAGCCAGGCCTCGCGGGCGCTGGCGAAGCTACGGGCCAGTGCACAGCTTCAGGACGGGAGTTTGACACTGTGAGCGAGGACGAGCTGATCAGCCTGCCTGGCGAGCCTGACGAGGCCGAGTTGTTCACCGACCTGGGCCGCTTCCAGACCGGCGCGATCCCGGTCGATGCCGTGCTGAGGCAGGGCAAGGCGATCCGCCGGCGGCGGCGCGTGGTCGGCAGCGGGCTGCTGGCGGTGGCGGCGGCGCTGACCATCGCGGTGCCGGTGGGACTGGCCTGGGGGCGCGGCCAGGAGGTGTCGGCGGCGTCGGGCCCCAGGATCGTGGTGAACCGGCCGACGGGGAGCGCCCACGATGGGTTCCTGCTCTCTGGCCTGTTCAACGGCAAGAAGTGGTCGCTGAAGCTACTCCCTAGCTGCGGCTTCGGACAGTCATTGCCCAATGGCGATTGCATGGGCATGGTGATCGGCGTCGGCGAATCTCCCGTCACCACACCGGTCGACTTGTATATGGACGACGTGAAGGGCCCAGGAAGCGATTACTACTTCTACACGCTGGAGTACGGTCCCGAGACCGCCTACGCGGTGGTGACGCTCGGTACGGGGGACCAGGTCACGGTGCCCGGCATCGATGTCGACAGTACTCACCGCACCGCCTGGTTCCCGGCCCCGCCTTCGACACCGATTTCGAAGATCGTCGCCTATCGCAAGGACGGTACAGAGATCGGCCAAACCCCAGACTGGGGGAAGGACATTTCGGACGGCGAGACCCTCGCCACCTGGTTCCGGCCGGATGGCACGCTGCTGTACCCACAGCCGAACGTGGAAGTCGCCAAGGGCCCGACCGGCGGCGTCGACTGGTCGATCGAGGTGACCCTGGAAAAGTCTGGCCGGTGCTTCTTGTACCGGATCGGCTCGGTCCCGACGACCGTGTGCCCGGCCTCCGGGACGCCTCCGATGGCCTACATGAACAACATCGGCAAGCCCGGCCCGAAGGATGGCGTCGTCATCGGCGAGGCCGCCGGCGGGGTCACCCGCGTCGACGTCACCTTCAAGGACGGCACCGTCAAGCGTCTCAACCCCGTCGTCTCGAACGGCCACGCCTTTGTCGGCACCTACGTCCCCGCCGGCGCCACCGTGGTCTCCATCACCTCCGTGACCGGCACGAACGGCTAACAACAGGCCAACCGGAATGGCCATTCCCGGTCACGACGCGGTAAACTCTTGCCGCAAGAGCCCCTGTCGCCGCTTGCGACCAGGGGCTTCCGTCGTTTTACACAAAGACGCGTCGCCCTAGAGGGACCTACTGGCAGCTAGTAGGCGTCTAAGCGTTGGAAAGGCACTTCCATGCCCGCTCTCGTGCTCGTCGGCGCCCAGTGGGGCGACGAAGGCAAGGGTAAGGCCACGGACCTGCTCGGCGGCTCGGTCGACTACGTCGTCCGCTATCAGGGCGGCAACAACGCCGGCCACACTGTCGTCATCGGCGACCAGAAGTACGCGCTGCACCTGCTGCCCTCCGGAATCCTCTCGCCCGGCTGTGTGCCGGTGATCGGCAACGGCGTGGTGATCGACCCCGCTGTGCTGTTCGCCGAGCTCGACGGCCTGGACCAGCGCGGGGTGGACACCTCGCGGCTGCTGATCTCGGCGAACGCGCATCTGATCACCCCCTATCACCGGACCATGGACAAGGTCACCGAGCGGTTCTTGGGCAAGAACAAGATCGGGACCACCGGGCGGGGCATCGGGCCGACCTACGCGGACAAGATCAACCGGATCGGGGTGCGGGTCCAGGACCTGTTCGACCCCTCGATCCTGCGGCAGAAGGTCGAGGGTGCGCTGCGCGACCGGAACCAGATGCTGGTGAAGGTGTACAACCGGCGCGCGCTCAGTGCCGAGGCGGTGGTCGAGGAGTACCTGGGGTACGCCGAGCGGCTGCGGCCGATGGTCGCCGACACCTCGCTGGTCGTGAACAAGGCCCTGGACGACGGCAAGGTGGTGCTGCTGGAAGGCGGCCAGGGCACGCTGCTGGACGTGGACCACGGCACCTATCCGTTCGTCACCTCCTCGAACCCGACCACCGGCGGGGCGTGCACCGGCGCCGGCATCGGCCCCACCCGCATCACCCGCACCATCGGCATCCTGAAGGCGTACGCCACGCGCGTCGGGGCCGGGCCGTTCCCGACCGAGCTGTTCGACGAGAACGGCGAGGCGCTGCGCCGCATCGGCCACGAGTACGGCGTCACCACCGGCCGGGACCGGCGCTGCGGCTGGTACGACGCGCCGGTGGCCCGCTACGCCTCCCGGGTGAACGGTCTGACCGACTTCTTCCTCACCAAGCTGGACGTGCTGACCGGCTTCGAGCGGATCCCGGTCTGCGTCGCCTACGACGTGGACGGCGTGCGGCACGACGAGATCCCGATGACCCAGACCGACTTCCACCACGCGACGCCGGTCTACGAGGAACTGCCGGGCTGGACCGAGGACATCTCCGGCTGCAAGACCTTCGAGGACCTGCCGAAGAACGCCCAGTCCTACGTCAAGGCGCTGGAGGACATGTCCGGCGCGCCGATCTCGGCGATCGGCGTCGGGCCGGAGCGCAACGCCACGATCCAGGTGCGCTCGTTCCTGTGAGGGCTGCGCTTGTTCTTTTCAGCGCTGTGCTCGTTCCTGTAAGGGCATAGTGGCGATCCCTTGACAGGTTGCGGCCTCCCGATCGGGAGGCCGCAACGGTACGTTCTGAGGTATGACTGACGACCTCAAGGCGGCCGGCGCCCAGGTTTTCGCCGACGACCGCGCCCACGTGTTCCACAGCTGGTCCGCGCAGGGGGCCATCAGTCCGCTCCCGATCGCCGGCGCCGAGGGTTCCTACTTCTGGGACTACGACGGCAACCGCTACCTGGACTTCTCCTCCCAGCTGGTGAACACCAACATCGGCCACCAGCACCCCAAGGTGGTCGCGGCGATCCAGGAGCAGGCCGGCAAGCTGTGCACGATCGCGCCGTCGTTCGCCAACGACGTCCGCGGGCAGGCCGCCCGGATGATCGCCGAGCTGGCCCCGGGCGACCTGAACTACGTCTTCTTCACCAACGGCGGCGCCGAGGCCGTGGAGAACGCGGTCCGGCTGGCCCGCCTGCACACCGGCCGCTCCAAGGTGCTCTCCACCTACCGCAGCTACCACGGCTCCACCTCGACGGCCATCTCCCTCACCGGCGACCCGCGCCGCTGGGCCAACGACGCTGTGGGCCAATCCACCGGCGGAGCCGTGCACTTCTTCGGCCCGCACCTGTACCGCTCCCACTTCCACGCCACGACCGAGGCCGAGGAGTGTGAGCGCGCGCTCCAGCACCTTGAGGAGACCATCCAGTACGAGGGCCCGGCGACCATCGCCGCGGTCATCATGGAGACCATCGTCGGCACCGCCGGCGTCCTGATGCCGCCGCCGGGCTACCTGGCTGGTGTGCGCGCGCTGTGCGACAAGTACGGCATCCTCTACATCGCCGACGAAGTGATGGCCGGCTTCGCGCGCTCGGGCGCCTGGCTCGCGATTGACCACTGGGGCGTCACCCCGGACCTGATCACCTTCGCCAAGGGCTCCAACTCCGGCTATGTGCCGATCGGCGGCGTCATCATCTCCGAGAAGATCCGCGAGACCTTCAAGGACCGCGTGTACCCGGGCGGCCTGACGTACTCCGGGCACCCGCTGGCGTGTGCCTCCATCGTCGCGACCATCAACGCGATGCGGGAGGAGAAGACCATCGAGCACGCGGCGTGGCTCGGCGAGGAGGTCTTCGGCCCGGAGCTGCGCGCGATGGCCGAGCGGCACCCGAGCGTCGGCGAGGTGCGCGGGGTCGGCGCGTTCTGGGCGCTGGACCTGGTCCGCTCCAAGGAGACGCGGGAGATGCTGGTGCCGTACAACGCGGCGGGCGCGGACGCGGCGCCGATGAACGAGCTCGCGGCGGCGATGAAGGCCCGCGGCGTGTGGCCGTTCATCAACTTCAACCGGCTGCACGTGGTGCCGCCGTGCAACATCTCCGAGGCGGACGCGCGCAAGGGGTTGGCGGCGCTGGACGAGGCGCTGGCGGTGGTGGACGTGTACGCGAGCTGAGAGGCGAGCTGAGACGCGGTCTTGGCGGGTACCCGCCTCATCTGCTGATACGCGGTTGTTCGCGTCCTGAGATCGATCAAGGGGTGGACACCACTAAAGTTGCCACATGAGCCACGAGGTGGTGTTCCTCCCGCACATCCTGGGCCAGACCTGGTCCCAGGCCCTGGCCGCCGCGCGCACGGCGGCCCGCGAGGAGGACCCGAGGATAGTGGCCGCGCGCCTGGAGCCGTGGCCCGACCTCGTGCTGCACGCCGCGGAGATCCTCGGCCAGATCGAGGAGTACCGAGGCCGCGGCCAGCGCGAACTGCTGCACCCGGTGACCAGGCTCAGGTTCACGTTCTTCGGCGAGGACGGCGTCATCGCGCTGCCGTATTGGTACGACGGCCCGGTGGCGCGCATGGCCGCGACGATGGCGTTCCGCTTCGCGCACGCGGTGGAGGCCGACACCGGGCTGGCGGCGTACGACCCGCAGCAACGCACGCCGCTGGCCGAGATGGGGCTGGAGAAGTTCGTCGCGGGATACCTGCGCGGCCGCGACAAGGCGCTGGGCCAGACGCAGGCCCGCGGCCCGGTGCCGGTCGGCCACGCGCTGCCCACCGGGCGCAGCGCCTCGCGCCGGGAGCTGGCGGCGGGGCCGTCGGCGCGTGGCGACGGTGGGCCGCGGGAGGCGCGGGAGTCACGAGAGCCGCGGCCAGTGGCGGATGCGCGGCCTGGGGGCGGCGATCCGCGCGGCGGGCAGTCGGCGCGCGGGGCGGTTTCGGGCGGATCGGCCGGAGCGGGGTGGCTGCGGCGCGGCGGGAAGCCAGCGCGAGGTGAGCAGGCCGGGGCGCGGCAGGATACTGAGCGGCGGTCGGCGGCGGGGTCGGGGCGGGAGACGAGTCCTGAGCGGCTGCGGCGAGCGGGAGAGCCGGCGCGGGGTGAGCGGGCAGGCGCGCGGCCCGATGGGAGTTCGGGGTCGCTGACCGGTCCCGAACGGCTTCGGCGGGCCGGGGAGCCTGCGCGGGGTGAGCAGGACGCTGAGCGGCGGCAGGCTGCTGATTCGGGATCCGAGTCGGGTTCCGGGCGGCTTCGGCGTGCCGGAGAGCCGGTACGGGGTGAGCAGGACGCTGAGCGGCGGCAGGCTGCTGATTCCGGCCCCGAGGCGAGTTCCGGGCGGCTTCGGCGGGTCGGGAAGCCGGCGCGGGGCGAGGGGCCGGGTGCGGATTCGGGGTCGCTAGCGAGTCCCGATCGTTTGCGGCGGGCCGACAAGCCGGGGCGAGGCGGGGATGCGGACCGGCGGCAGGCGGGTCCGCGGCAGTCGGAGCGCTCGGGGCAGCCGGCGCGGGGTGTCGAGCCGGTCGATAGTGCGGACTCGGCGCGGTTGTGGCGTCCTGCCGATCCGGTGCCTGGCGAGCAGGCGCGATCGGAGTCGGGCGCTGGGTGGTTGCGGCGCGGGGCGAAGCAGGCCGGGAAGACGCCCGAGCCGCGGAAGGCTCCCCGGCGAGCCGAGCGGCCCGCTGAGCAGTCGCAGTCGCAGTCGCAGCCGCGGAAGCCATCGCGGCGGGAGCGGGCCGAGGCTGAGCGTTCGCGCAAGGCACAGCGTGGGGTGCCGGCACCCGGGACCGAGTGGGTGCCGCGGCCGGGGAGTCCGGAACCGCGCGATGGTGGGCCGACCGACTCCGGCCGGGCGCCGCGGCCGGGGGATCTGCGGCGGGTTGAGCCGCCGCAGCCACGGCGGGCGTCGCAGCCCGGTGAGGCCGCGGGCGGGCAGCCTCGGAGGCAGCCGCCGGAGTTGCCGAAGGGGCGGCCCTGAGCGGTGCGCCTTGTCGGAGCGCCGCTTATCTCGCCCGGGATTTCGTCCTGGCGGGTCGCTGCGTGGGCGTCACGTTCTAAGCTCGCGAGGTGATCTCGCGTTCGGAATTCCAGCTGGTCCTGCTCCGCCGGATGGCCGACTACCAGCCAGGCTTGGTGGAGCACGCTCGGCAGGGCCTGGGTTTCACCGTCACCGAGATGCGCGATACGAACGCGTGGTGGCAACGCTATGTGCGGTCCCGCTCCTCACCCCGCGGTCCGGAACGCTTTAGGGCGATACTCGGTCCGGCGGATGAGGAGACGGATCTGCGGACCGGGGACCTGGTCAGCCGGCTGTACCACTGGATCCTGCCGCTGTGGCCGGAGCTGCGCTTCGAGATCGTGGTCGGGCCCGGCGGTCAGGTCTGGCAGGAGTGGCTGGTACGGGCTCCCGATACGGAACCCCCGGCGCCGCCGACGGATCAGGCGTTGGAGCCGTGGCAATACGTGGTCGGGGACCTGGAGCGGATGTATCCGCGGGTCCGGCATCTCCCCGAGGACGCCCCGACGCGTTGGCAGAGCGAGTACGGATACGACGACGGACACGGCGCAATAGCGCGGCGCCGCGCCCGGTTCTGCTACGGCCTTCTCCAGGAAGTGTCAGAACCCCTGGAGAGCCCCTGAAGCGGTTCCGGATCCGCTGGAGAACGCCTGTAGTAGATCTGCCTTCGGACCGAGGGTGCCCAGCGCCATATCGCGGGTTCCTATCGGGTCGGTTCGCGGTTCGCGGTGCGCAGGGACAGCGAGCGGTCGGCGAGGACCACCGCGAGGAGCAGCACACCGCAGCCGATCATGACGACGGCCAGCTCGTGCAGACCGCTCGAGGACGCCCCGGTGCGGAAGACGATCGCCACGGCGGCGGAGGACAGGATGGCGCCGAGGTACTGAAAGGTTCTCAGAAGTCCCGACGCTGTGCCCATGCGCGCCGCGTCCGCCTGCCGGAACAAGGCGTTCTGGTTGGCCAGCCCGTTCATTCCCTGAGTGGCGCCCGCTAGTAGACCCACGGCTATGAGGACCCATACAGCGCTCCCCCTATTAAGGATCAGCAGTCCCCCGGACGCCGCGATGATCGACGCGGTGCCCACGAGCAGCTTGCTGCGGATCCCGCTGCGTCGCCCGCTGAACCACGCCACGACGATCGCTGTGAGGGACGTCGGCAGGACGACCAGTCCCGCTTCAGAAGCGCTGAGGCCGCGTCCCTCCTCCAGCCACTGCGTGAATCCGTAGATGAAGCTGTAGGTGAGGATGTACGTGAGGGTCTGGCGTAGGTAGGTGACCAGGAGCGGGGTGTTCCCGCCGAAGATGCGCAGGTCTATAAAGGGTTCCCCGGTACGGAGCTCTACACGGGTGAACACTGCGGCGAATACAGCGGCGACAGCGAGCAGGTACAGGTTGCCGATACGTAGGTTCATGAGGAACAGCAGCAGGCTGGTCAACATGGCGGCGAACAGTGCCATGCCCACCAGATCGATCCGGCTCTCGTTCTGCGCGGCCTTGCTCTTAGGCAGACTCCGCGTGCCGAGCGCTATACAGATCAACGCCAGAGGGATGTTGACGGCGAACACGAAGCGCCAACCGCCGACGCTGACGAGCGCGCCACCGAGCGTCGGTCCGATGACCATCGTGCTCTGCGCCGATATGGAGAGCGCTGTAAGGATCCCGCTAGGCGTCTTCAGACCAGTGCGCTGAGCCTCGCCGCGCACTGTGTGCATCGCCGCGGGGAACTGGGCGCTGGTCCCGAAGCCGAGCAGTACGCGCGCCACGATCAGCACGCTCAGCGACGGCGCCGCCGTCCCGATCACCCCGGCCAGGCCGACCAGCGCGGCCCCGGTGAGGTAGAGCGGCCGGGCCCCGAAACGGTCCACGAGCCGCCCGATCACCGGCTGCCCTATAGCGGTCGCGAGGTAGAGCGAGGAGACGAGCCACGCGGTCGACGCGGGGGAGGCGCCGAAGGCCGCGCCGATCGGCACCAGCGCGATGGCGATCATCGAGGAGTTGATCGGGTTGAGGGTTGCGCCGAGCAGGAGCGGGACGATCAGGCGGCGATTGAAGGCGGGGGTGGCCGGGGCTCCGGCGGCCGGAGCTGGATCACTCGGAGTCGCAGCGGAACCTGCGGTGGCCGGAGCCGCATCGGCCGAAGCATCGGCCGAAGCGGTGGCCGAAGCTGTGGCCGAGTCGGAGGACCTGCGCGGTGCGGGAAGAGCGGAATCTGTGGAGTGGGGAGTGGTCTGTGTCATTCGCTCAAGCGCTCCAAAAATCCCAGGGCGGCTACCACCGTCGCCAACTCCTCCGCCGAGAACCGCTCCCGCAGCGCGCACTCCAGCCACTCGTCGCGGGCCTGCCGCGATCCACGCACCGCGTCGTCCGCCGCCGGCGTCAGTTCGAGGAGCTGGCGGCGGCCGTCGGCCGGGTCCTGGCGGCGGGCGATCATGCCGCGCTCGTCCAGGGCGGCGATGGTCGCGGCCATGGACTGCGGGCGGACGTGCTCGGCTTTCGCCAGGTCGCTGGTCGAGGCCGGGCCGTCGCGGTCCAGGCGGCCCAGGACGGCCAGCTGCGAGGCGGTGAGTTCGTGGACGTCGTCCACTTCGCGCAGCCGACGGCGCAGCCGGCCGACCAGCACGCGCAGCTCGCGCGCGGCGTGCGCCGGTTCGGGCGCCTGCGCCGTCGGACCAGGAGCGGCTGCGCCAGCGGTATCAGTGCCGGCACCGGCACCGGTCGTCGAGTTCGTCTCAGCCTTCGCGTCCATACCTTCAGTTTAAACTGCACAGTCCAGACTGTCTATCTCCCCCGCCGGTACCCTAACGACCATGAAGGTCCTCGTCATCGGCACCGGCGGCCGCGAGCACGCCCTCGCCCGCGCACTCAGCACCGACCCCGCCGTCACCGCGCTCTACTGCGCGCCCGGCAACCCCGGCATCGCCGAGGTCGCCGAGCTGCGGCCGGTGGACGCGATGGACCCGGCGGCGGTGCGGGACCTGGCCGTGGAACTCGGCGTGGACCTGGTCGTGGTGGGGCCGGAGGCGTCGCTGGTGGCCGGGGTCGCGGATCCGGTGCGCGAGGCGGGGATCCCGGTCTTCGGGCCGTCCAAGGCCGCCGCGCTGCTGGAGGGGTCGAAGGCCTTCTCCAAGGAGGTCATGGCCGCCGCCGGCATTCCGACCGCCAAGTCCTACGTCTGCGAGACCGAGGACGAATACACCAAGGCGCTCGAGGAGTTCTCGGGCTTCCCCTATGTCGTCAAGGACGACGCGCTCGCCGCCGGCAAGGGCGTCGTCGTGACCGAGGACCGCGACGCCGCGCTGGCGCACGCGCGGGCCTGCGGCCGGGTGGTGATCGAGGAGTACCTCGACGGCCCCGAGATCTCGCTGTTCGGCGTCACCGACGGCACCACGGTCGTCCCGATGATGCCCTCGCAGGACTTCAAGCGGATCGGCGACGGCGACACCGGCCCCAACACCGGCGGCATGGGCGCCTATTGCCCGCTGTCCTGGGCGCCGGAGGGGTTGACCGAAGAGGTCGTCGCCACGGTCATCCAGCCGCTGGTAGACGAGCTGCGCCGGCGCGGCACCCCGTTCGCCGGGCTGGTCTACGCCGGTCTGGCGCTGACCGCCAAGGGCTTGCGCGTCGTGGAGTTCAACGCGCGCTTCGGCGACCCCGAGACCCAGAGCGTGTTGGCGATGCTCGTATCGCCGCTGTCCGAACTGCTGCTCCCGGCCGCGACCGGCACCCTCGCCGACGCCCCGGCGCCCCGGTGGCGGGACGGCGCCTCCGTCACCGTCGTGCTGGCCGCCGCCGGCTACCCGGGGACCCCGCGCGGCGGTGACGTCATCACCGGGGTCGAGGCCGCCGAGCGGTTGGGCACCGCGGTGAACCAGGCCGGGACCAAGCAGAACGCGGACGGCGACCTGGTCACCGCCGGCGGCCGGGTCCTGGCGGTGACGGCGGTCGCGGACGGTCTGACGGCCGCTCGGGCCAAGGCGTACCAGGGCTTGGCGGCCATCGGTTTCGCCGGCGCGCAGCACCGCACCGACATTGCAGAAAAGGCCGCTGAAACAGCTGCCTGATACGTCACGCTGAGGCACGGATCCCTTACCCCGCCATCCGAAAGTGTGTATTCAAGCCACGTCGCTAACCGCTGTCGGTGATTCGCGCTAGCCTTCGCAACAGGCTCGTAAGCGGCCTGGACGCTTGGGGGATCCATCAGCACGGTGACTGCGACCACAGCGCGGGTGAGCGCTCACAGGGCGGCTCGCGCGCTACTGCGTGTCCGCGCGTGGGTGATAGGCGCCTACGCACTCAGCGCCGCCGGGGCCTTCGCGGCGCTGGTCGGGCTGGCCCGAATGCGCGGCTGGGACGGGGTCGGACCGGCGACGGTAGTGGCGGCCGGGGTGGTGTGCGCGCTGTGGGCGCTGCCGGCGATCCGCCTGTATCGGACCACGGTTCTGCCCCCGAAGACCGTCCCGCTGACCGGCGATTCCGCCCCCGAACTGGAACTGCTGGTCCGGCAGTTGGCGCTGCAACTCCAGGTGCCGACCCCGGCCGGCATCGAGCTGTCCCCGGACTGCGACGCCTGGCTGGATCCGCGGCCCGGCGGCCCGGTGCTGGTGATCGGCGCGCCGTTCCTGTGGTGGCTGCGCGTCAGCGAACTCCGGGGACTGTTGGCGCCGTTGGTGGCCGGGATGGCGGCGGCCGGGGACGAGCGGATCGTGCGGGCCCGGGCCTTCGCCACCCGGAGCATCGGCGCGCTGCACGGCCGGCCCGGCCGGTCGCCGCACGTGTTCCCGGGGTGGCGGCGCCGGATGGCAGGGTACTTCGAGGCCCGCGCCGAGGTCCTGGAGCGGGTCGTGGCCTGGGAGGCCGTGGCCGCCTCGCGGATGATCGAACCGGCCGCCCGGGCCTACGCCCACGAACAGATCAACATGGCCGCCGCCGGCTGGGACCGGGTGCTGACCCGGCTCGCGCAGCCGGCGTGGGAGTCGGGGTACTGCCCGGTGGGGCTGAACGTCGCCCTGGTCGGTGCGCTGACCTCGCTGGGCCGGCGGGACCGGATGGCCGGCGCGCTGGCCACCCGCCTGAGCGAGCGGCCCGCGTGCGACCTGTTGGAGCAGCCCGGTGACGTGGACGCCGACGCGTCGCTGATGGCCGCGGAGCTGTTCGAGGGGCGCCGGATCGAGCGGACGGTGACCTGGGAGCGGTACGTCACCTCGGTCACCGAGCCGGAGCTGGTGCGGCGTGCGGCGTCGATGCCGGAGGAGCATCCGGCGGCGAAGCGGATACGCACCCTGATCGCCGAGGCCGGGGTGCCCGGCGCGCGGCGTGGGGAACAGCTGGGCACTGATACGCGCGGCGATGAAGTGGTCGGCGGCGAAACACAGGGTGGCGAAGCGCGGGGTGCCGACAGCCGGCGGGCCGCGGTGATCCCGGGTCCGCGCGTGGGGGAATCCGGTGATCTCCAACCCGCGCATTCCTCGGAGCCGGATACCGACAACCTCGCGGCTTATCTGGCGGTTCGACTCGTCGAGGCGCGGCTGGCGACGTGGGGCCTGGACTGGCTGGACGGACCGGTTCTGCGGGATATGGCCGGTGATCCGGTGCCTATTCACGATATGGCCACCGCGCTCGCGGATATCGGAGATGTCTCCAGATTGTCTGATTGGCTGGCGCGAATTACCCGCTAATCGCTGCTCAATTCGCAGAAATGGCAAGCGTTACCGTTTCGTAGCCAACCTCGAACATGTTATCGCCGTCACCTAGTAGTGAAGACATTACGGGGATGGGGCCGAACGAGCTTCGCCAAGCTGAGACGCCATGGGGCCGGCGTCGCGGCGGTCACCTGGTCGGCGCTCGTGGTCGGGATCCAGGGGGCGCGGCTGGGCCGCTGGATCGTCGACGATGCCGGGATCAGCTTCGCCTACGCGCGGAGCCTCGCCGAGGGCCACGGCCCGGTGGTGCAGGCGGGAGCGCCTCCGGTAGAGGGTTACTCGGACCCCACGTGGGTCGCGCTGCTGACGGTCGGGAGACTGCTCGGCCTCTTCGACCACGGCGCGTGGTTCGGGGTGCCCGACTATGTCCTGTTCCCGAAGGCCTTGGCGCTGCTCTGCGTCATCGGCATCCTGATCTGCTTCTACGCCGCGGCCGTGGCCGTCCTGCCGAGCCGCCGGATCGCCGCGGCGGTCACCGCCGTCGCGGGGACGGCGCTGGGCTTCGTGCCGACGTTTGTCATCTGGACGTTCTCCGGTTTGGAGAACTCGTTTTACGCGCTGCTGGTCACGAGCCTGGCAGTACTGCTCCTGCGCGCGGTGGCGGCCGACCCCGACCGGCTGCTGTCCCGCCGGTCCGCGGTGCTCGCCGGGGTGCTGGTCGCGTTGGCCGCGCTCACCCGGCCGGACGGCCTGATCTACTTCGCCGTCTACCCGGCGGTCGTCCTGCTGCTGGTGGACCGGCAGCGGATCCGGGAGACGATCCGCCCCGGTGCGTACTTCTTCGGACCGGCCCTCGGCTTGTACGGCGTCTACGTGCTCTGGCGCCGCTTCGAGTTCGGCCGCTGGCTGCCCAACACCGCGGTGGCCAAGGCCCAGGCGAGCCCGGCGGTCTCCGATCTGAACCGGGTCTCGGACGTGCTGCAGTACCCCGGCCTGGTGCTCTCGGTGGTGGCGATCGCGGTCGTGGTCGCCGGGCTGGTGGCGGTGCCCGCGGTGCGGCGGCCGCTGACCGCGGTGCTGGTGCCGTTGGCGCTGGCGCTGGTGGCGTACTGCGTGCTGAACCAGGACTGGATGGGACAGCTGAGGTTCTCCACGCCGGTCTGGCCGCTGGCCGCGCTGGCCATCGCGATCTGCGCCGCGCAGCTGGTCGTCCTGCCGGGGCTGCGGCGGCGGGCCGGGCTGGCCGGGGCGCTCGCCGGTGGCCTGTACCTGGCCTACGGCGTCACCGGGCCGATGCTGTCGGACAGCGCGGCCCGGCCGGTGGTTCCGTTGTGCGTGGTGGCCGACGAGAACGGCGAGCTGTTCAACTCCTTCGCGGACATCGCCGGGGTCGAGCAGGGGAGCCTGCTGCTGCCCGACCTCGGCGGAACCGCGCTGACCAGCCGGCTGCGGCTGCGGGACACCGCGGGCCTGGTCGACGCGAAGGTCGCGGACTACTTGCACGACAAGAACCCGACCGGGCTGCGCGACTACATCTTCGACGCCATGCAGCCGACCTTCATCCAGACCCACGGCGACTGGTCGCCGGAGCTCATGGCCGGGCCCGGATTCGATCCGCGCATGCTGCGGGACTACACGCAGATCTACCCGCCGGCCCCCGACCCCGCCGACCCGAGGGGCAGCAGCGACTGGATCCGCGACTCGGTGGTCAAGGATCCCGCGGTCCTGGCGAAGCTGCGGGCCTACGCCGCGTCGGCGGTGCCGGGGCAGGCCCGGTACGAGCGGCGCACGCCGGTCGGCGACTGCACCGACTCGCTGAGCGTCGGGGAGGATCTGGCCGGTCACTAGATGATTGATTCCCGGCCAGGCGCCGCTACTGTGCCCTTGGCAGCCAGAGGCTGCGTGACGTTTCGCGCCGGTACCCCCAGGAATCAATCATCTAGGACCCAGATCACACCGGCCCTGACCTGCGACGGTTACAAAGGTGCGCAGCCGCCTGGGAGAATCGGGTGTCAAGACCTCCCGCTGACTCCCAGGAAGGCCGCCGCCATGATCGAGCGCTACACCCTGCCCGAGATGGGCCGTGTCTGGTCCGAGGCCCACAAGTACGAGCTGTGGGCGAAGGTCGAGACGCTGGTCGTGGAGGCGCACGCGGCGGCCGGCACGATTCCGGAGTCGGCCGTGGAGCCGGTGCGCGCCGCCGCGCCGCCGACCCCGGAGGCGGTGGCCGCGATCGAGGCCGTCACCCAGCACGACGTGATCGCGTTCCTGTCCGCTTGGGCCGACAACACCGAGCCGCGCGAGGCCGCCGCCTACGTGCACTTCGGGATGACCTCCTCGGACCTGCTGGACACCGCGCTGGCGTTGCAGCTCACCGAGGCCACGGACCTGCTGCTGGACAAGGCCGACAAGCTGGTCGCGGTGCTGCGCGACCACGCGCTGGCGCACCGCGCCACGCTGCGCGTCGGCCGCACCCACGGCATCCACGGCGAGCCGGACGTGTGGGGCCACCGGGTCGCCGACTTCGCCTTCGGCGTGGCCCGCTCCCGCGACCGGCTGCGCCGGGCCCGCGAGGCGGTCGGCGTGATGGCGATCTCCGGCGCGGTCGGCACGTACTCGAACATCGATCCGGGCATCGAGACCTTCGTGGCCGAGAAGCTGGGCCTGACCGCCGCCGACGTCTCCACCCAGGTGATCCTGCGCGACGGGGTCTCCGAGTGGGTGTCGGCGATCGCGATCATGGCGACCGTGCTGGAGGCCATCGCCCTGGAGGTGCGGCACGGCCAGCGCACCGAGGTCCGCGAGCTGTGGGAGCCGTTCGGCAAGGGGCAGAAGGGCTCCTCGGCCATGCCGCACAAGAAGAACCCGATCATCTCCGAGCGGCTGGCCGGCATGGCGCGCATCGCCCGCGGCCAGATCGTGCCGGTGATGGAGGGCATCCCGCTGTGGCACGAGCGCGACATCTCGCACTCCTCCACCGAGCGCATCGCCCTGCCGGACGCCTCGATCGCCCTGGACTACATGCTCAACCTGACCATCCGCCTGATGAGCGGGCTGGTGGTCGACCCCGACCGCATGCGGGCCAACCTGGACTCCACCGGCGGCCTGGTCTACAGCTCCACGGTGCTGCTGGAACTGGTCGAGATGGGTCTGGAGCGCGACACCCAGGCCTACCCGCTGACCCAGCGCGCGTCGATGAAGACCTGGGAGACCGGCCGCCCCTTCCGCGAGACGCTGCGCGAGGAGGCCGCGGAGGCCGGGCTGGAGATCGACGAGGCCCGGCTGGACGAGGCCACGCGGCCGGAGCGGTTCGTGCAGCGACTGGACGGGATGTTCGAGAAGCTGGCGAAGCTGAGCTGAGGTCGAGTGAGTGGTCGGCTGGTAGGCGACTGGCGCTTGGCTGCCAGTCGGCTGAGGTGAGTGAGCTGATCTCGGGGTAGCGCCCCAGGGTGCCGGGGTCCGGCGCGAATGGTGCCAGGCCGGGAAGCGGCTGTCAGACGGTGTCTGGCAGCCGCTTTCGCGTTCCCGGCGCCGGTCATTTTGTGAGGGATGTTTCGCGTGAAACATCGCCGATGGCACCTCCGTGGCGCCCGTGGCACCAGCGATGGCACCACTCCTGAGCTGCGGGCGAGCCAGCATGAGCCAAGATGGCTTGCCAATGGCACCAAAGTGGTGCCATATTTGAGCCATGGAACTCACCCAGTACGTCGAATACCTCCGCCGGGAGCTGACGACAGCGGCTGAGGTCGGCGGTGAGGCGGCCCGCGACCTCGCCGACCGCCTGCTTCCGCCGCTCGACGCCGCGGTGCGTCTCACGCTGCTCGAAGCGTTGTCCGCGGCTGCCGAGGAGATCTCCGCCGAGCTTGCGCCGGGGTCGGTGGACGTCCGGCTGCGCGGCGGGAACGCCGGGTTCGTCGTGACGCCGCCGGCCGCGGCCGAGCCCGAGGCCGCGCCCGGCCCCGCGGTCCCCGCCGATGTACGGCTGCCCCTCGCCGAGGGCGACGACGCCGCCATGGTGCGGATCAACCTGCGGCTGCCGTCGAGCCTCAAGGGCCTGATCGAGGACGCGGCGGCGGCCACCGGGCTGTCGGTCAACGGCTGGATCGTGCGGGCCGCGGCCGCCGGGCTGGCCAACGAGGGCCGCGGCGGCGGGCGCCCCTCCTCCTCGCAGAAATCCCGCGGGATCGTCGGCGAGAGCTACAGCGGCTGGGCCCGCTGACCTTCACGAGGCGAAGTACGCGCCACCCGCGCCGCCCGAGCAAGCCGAGCAACCTGGCAAGAGCAAAGCCATCAGCGCAAAGCCAGCAAAGCCAGCAAAGCCAGCAGAGCCACCAGACCAAAGGATTCCCCCATGTCTCCGTCGACCTTCGACACCCCGTCCCCGATCACCGTCGTCCTGGACCTCTACGTCGCCGACGTCCGCATCGCCGCCGCCGACCGCGCCGACACCGTGGTCGAGGTCCGTCCGAGCGACCCGAACAAGGCCGCCGACGTCAAGGCCGCCGAGAACACCACCGTCGAGTACGACGCGGCGACCGGCACGCTGACCGTCGTCAGCCGCAAGCCGCGCAACCGGTTCGTCAACTTCAGCTCCCGGCGCCCGGAGTCGATCGACCTGGTCCTGGAGCTGCCCACCGACTCCGACCTGCGGGGCGAGGCCGAGATCGGCGACATCCAGTCGGTCGGCGTGCTCGGCACGGTCCAGCTCAAGACCGGCCTGGGGACCGTGCGGCTGGCCCAGACCGGCCCGCTGAAGCTGCGCAACGGCCTCGGCGAGACCTCGGTGGACGAGGTCAGCGGGGCCGCCGAGGTGAGCAGCGGGTCCGGTGTGATCCAGCTCGGCGCGGTGGACGGCACCGCCGACGTGTCCAGCGACAACGGCAAGGTGCGGGTCGGCGTCGTGACCGGCCCGGCGGTGGTGAAGTCCTCGAACGGCGCGGTGTACGTGGACCGCGCCCTGTCCGACCTGACCGCCTCCACCTCCAACGGCGAGGTGCGGGTCGGCGAGGTGGTGCGCGGCAAGGTGTCCGCCACCTCCAAGAACGGCTCGGTCGAGGTCGGCGTGCGGGACGGCAGCGCGGCCTGGCTGGACCTGAACGCCGGGGTCGGCCGGGTCTACAACGGGCTCGACACCGCCGACGCGCCCGAGGCCGGGGAGCCGGTGGACAAGGTCGAGGTCCACGCGGACACCAAGCTCGGCGACGTCACCATCCGCCGGACCCCGCGCCTGGATGAGGAGTGAGGACCGTGACGATCCCCCCGCAGAACAGCTCGGCCGCCGCCGCGAACCCGGCGCCCGCGAACCCGGCCCCGGCGATCTCCGCCCGCGGCCTGCGCAAGTCCTTCGGCGCCAACGCCGTGCTCGACGGCATCGACCTGACCGTGCCGGCCGGCACCATCCTGGCCCTGCTCGGCCCGAACGGGGCCGGCAAGACCACCGCGGTCCACCTGCTGACCACCTACCTGCGTCCGGACGCCGGCGACATCCGCATCACCGGGCACGACCCGGCGAAGAACCCGCAGGCGGTGCGGCGCGCGATCGGCGTCACCGGCCAGTTCTCCGCGGTCGACGGCTACCTCACCGGCCGCGAGAACCTGATGCTGATGGCCGACCTGCACCTGCTGCCGCCGGCGGTCGGCCGGCGCCGGGTCGAGGACCTGCTGGCCCGGTTCGAGCTGACCGAGGCGGCCGACAAGACGGCGGCCACCTACTCCGGCGGCATGAAGCGCAAGCTGGACCTGGCGATGACCCTGGTCGGCGACCCGAAGGTGATCTTCCTCGACGAGCCGACCACGGGCCTGGACCCGCGCAGCCGCCGGGTGATGTGGGGCATCATCCGCGGGCTGGCCGCGGAGGGTAGGACCATCCTGCTGACGACCCAGTACCTGGAGGAGGCCGACCAGCTGGCGCACCGGGTCGCCGTGCTGGACGGCGGGCGGATCGTCGCCGAGGGGACGCCGGCCGAGCTCAAGAAGCGCATCCCCGGCGGGCACATCGAGCTGACCTTCGCCGACCGGACCGAACTCGACGCCGCGGCGTCCGTCCTGGCCTCGATCGGCCGCGACGACGACACGCTCACCCTGCAATTGGCCGGAGACGGCCGGATCGGCACGCTGCGGACCCTGCTGCGGCAGCTGGACGACGCCTCGGTCGAGGTCGAGGCGCTGGCGGTGCACACCCCCGACCTCGACGACGTGTTCTTCGCCCTGACCGGCCAGAAGGGAGCCTGACCATGAGCGTCATGACCGCCACGACACTGGCCGACAGCGTCGACACCCGTTCATACGCCTGGATCCACGCCCGGATCATGTTGCGCCGCAACCTGCGGCACCTGCAGCGCTATCCGTCGCTGACCCTGATGGTCATGCTGATGCCGCTGGTCTTCCTGCTGTTGTTCGTCTACGTCTTCGGCGGGACCCTCGGCTCCGGCCTCGGCAGCGGGACCCCGGTCGGGGTGCACGGCGGCCGCCAGGCCTACGCCGCCTACGTCGCCCCGGCGATCATCGTGATGGCGGTGGCCGCGGCGGCTCAGGGCACGGCGATCGCCGTGGCCCAGGACATGTCCGAGGGCATCATCGCCCGCTTCCGGACCATGGCCGTCGCGCGGTCGTCGGTGCTGACCGGGCATGTCGTCGCCGCCGCGATCCAGACGATGGTCGGGGTCACCGTGGTCACCCTGGCCGCGATCGCCGTCGGTTTCCGCCCGCACGCCAACGTGGCCGAGTGGTTCGCCGCGATCGGTGTGGTCCTGTTGCTGACCTTCGCCATCACCTGGCTCTGTGTGGGCCTCGGACTGTCGGCCAAGAGCGTGGAGACGGCCAGCAACTCGCCGATGTTCCTCATGCTCCTGCCCTTCCTGAGCAGCGGCTTCGTCCCGACCGACTCGCTGCCGACCGGGATGCGCTGGTTCTCCGAGTACGAGCCCTTCACCCCGGTCAACGAGACCCTGCGCGGGCTGCTGACCGGCACCGGGATCGGGGACAACCTGGTCATCACGCTGGCCTGGTGCCTCGGCGTCGCGGTGCTCTCCTACGCCTGGTCGCGGCGGCTGTACGAGCGGGAGCCGAAGGCGGGCTGAGACCGGGCCGCGGGCGAGGCGAGGGTAAGGCGGTCCGGGCCGCGGAGGGGTCGGCCCGGACCGCCGGTAGGCTGAGCGCGTGATCACCGGCCTGAACCACATCGCCAGCGGCAAGATCCGCGACCTCTACGCGGTCGGGGACGATCTGCTGCTCGTCGCCTCGGACAAGATCTCCGCCTTCGACTACGTGCTGGAGACGGAGATCCCCGACAAGGGGCGGATCCTGACCCAGCTGTCCATGTGGTGGTTCCGGCAGCTGGCCGATCTGGTGCCGAACCACGTGCTGACCGCGGACGTCGAGGAGTTCCCGGCCGAGCTGGCGTCCCACAAGGACGAGCTGCGCGGCCGGGCGATGCTGTGCCGGAAGCTGAACATGGTGGAAGTGGAGTGCGTGGCCCGCGGCTACCTCACCGGTTCCGGGCTCGCCGAGTACGAGCAGAACGGCACCGCGAACGGCGTGAAGCTGCCGCCCGGGCTGGTCGACGGCTCGCGGCTGGACCGGCCGATCTTCACCCCGGCGATGAAGGGCGAGCTCGGGGCGCACGACGAGAACGTCAGCTTCGACGTGATGGCCGAGCGGATCGCCGACCCGGAACTGGCCGCGCACCTGAAAGACCTGACGCTGGCCGTCTACTCGCGGGCCCGCGAGATCGCCGAGGAGCGCGGGATCATCCTGGCGGACACCAAGTTCGAGTTCGGCCGGCTGCGCGGCGGCACCCTGGTCCTCGCCGACGAGGCGCTGACCCCGGACTCCTCGCGGTTCTGGCCGGCCGACGAGTGGAAGCCGGGCCGGGCCCAGCCCTCGTTCGACAAGCAGTACGTGCGGGACTGGCTGGTCTCCCCGGCCTCCGGCTGGGACCGCGAGTCCGACACCCCGCCGCCGGCCCTGCCGGAGCAGGTCGTGCAGGCCACCCGGGCCCGGTACGTCGAGGCCTACGAACGGCTCACCGGCGAGGAATTCGTCTAGGAATCGCAGCTCAGAGCGCCGGGTCATAGAAGACCTCTATGACCTCATGCCTGATTGGGGTCTAGTCCGGCCCGGCCGTGCGGGGCAGGCTGGAGGCATGGACATCTTCCGCCATATCGGCCCCAACTGGTATGCCTCGGTCATGGGCACGGCGATCATCGCCAACGCCGGGGCCGGGCTGCCCGGTTTCCAGCGGGGCTGGCCCCGCACGGCGGTCACCGTGGTCTGGGCCGCTGCTCTGCTCTGGCTCGCGATGGTTCTGCTCGCCCGCGCCGCGCACTGGCGCTGGCACGCCGACCAAGCCCGCCGCGACCTCCTCGACCCGGCGGTCGCCCCGTTCTACGGCTGCCTGTCGATGGCGCTGACCGCCGTTTCGGCCGGGACGATGATCGTCGGCCGGGACTGGATCGGCACCGGGGCCGCGCTCGGGCTGGCCTGGACGCTGTGGCTGGTCGGCACCGTGATCGGCCTGGCCACGACCGTCGTCGTGCCCTATCTGATGATGACCCGGCACCAGATCGCCGAAGGCAGCGCCGCCCCGGCCTGGCTGCTGCCGATCGTCGCGCCGATGGTCTCGGCCGCCACCGGACCGCAGCTGATCCCGCACGTCGCGGCCGGGCAACTCCGCGAGACGATGCTGCTGGGCTGCTACGCGATGTTCGGCGTCAGCCTGCTGGCGACCATGATCATCCTGCCGGTGGTGTTCTCCAAGCTGGTGCACCACAAGGTCGGCGCGGCCGTCGCCGCCCCCGGTCTGTTCCTGGTCCTCGGCCCGCTCGGGCAGTCGGTGACAGCGGTGAACAACCTGGCCGACGTGGGGCGGGGCGCCGTGAGCCCGCAGCTGGCGGCGGCGCTGAAGCCGTTCGCCGTGCTCTACGGCGTTCCGGTGCTCGGCTTCGCGATGATCTGGCTGGCCCTGGCCTTGCTGATCGTGGCCGAGGTGGCCAGGCGGGGCCTGCCGTTCGCACTGACCTGGTGGGCGCTCACCTTCCCGGTGGGAACCTGTGTGACCGGGGCCACCGGACTGTGGCACCACACCGGGCTGACCGCTTACGCGTGGCTGGCCTGCGGGCTCTACGCGCTGCTCGTCGGGTTCTGGGCCGTGACGGCGGTCCGCACGGTGCGCGGCACCCTCACGGGTGAGCTCGTCAGCAGGCGTCCGGAAGCACGCATCGCCCCCGGTAGAATCGGGATCACCGCCATCCAGTAGCCCCGGCGCGGACGTGCCGGCGCTGAAGCAATGGGAGTACCTGTGGCCCGCGTCCTCGTCGACGTCATGCTCAAGCCCGAGATCCTCGACCCCCAGGGCCAGGCGGTGCAGCGCGCACTTCCTCGAATGGGCTTCGACTCCGTCACCAACGTCCGCCAGGGCAAGCGCTTCGAGCTGGAGCTCGCGGACGCCGATCCGGCCACCCTGCGGGCCACCGCCGAGCAGATGGCCGAGAAGCTGCTCGCCAACACCGTCATCGAGGACTTCAAGGTCACGGTGCTCCCGGCCGACGCCGGCGACACCGACAACCGGGCCGAGAGCGCCTGATGCCCGCCCGCATCGGCGTCGTCACCTTCCCCGGCACCCTGGACGACCAGCAGGCGCTGCGCGCCGCCGCGGCGGTCGGGGCCGAGCCGGTGGCGCTCTGGCACAAGGACAGGGACCTGCACCAGGTGGACGCGGTCGTGCTCCCGGGCGGGTTCTCCTACGGCGACTACCTGCGCGCCGGGGCCATCGCCCGGTTCTCTCCGGTGATGGACACGATCATCGACGCGGCCCGCGGCGGCCTGCCGGTCCTGGGCATCTGCAACGGCTTCCAGGTGCTGTGCGAGGCGCACCTGCTGGAAGGCGCGATGATCCGCAACGGCGACCTGCACTTCATCAACCGCGACGTCGCCCTGCGGATCGAGAACAACCGCACGGCGTGGACCTCGGACTACGAGGCCGGGGCGCAGGCGGTCATCCCGATCAAGAACGTGGACGGCCGCTTCGTCGCCGACGAGCGCACGCTCGACGCGCTGGAGGCCGAGGGCCGGGTGCTGGCCCGCTACCTGGCCAACCCGAACGGCGCCGCGCGGGACATCGCCGGGATCACGAACGCCGCCGGGAACGTGGTCGGCCTGATGCCGCACCCCGAGTACGCCATCGACGAGCTGACCGGCCCCGCTGGGTTCATCGAGAATCGCAGGGTCCCGGGCACCGACGGCCTGCCGTTCTTCACCTCGATCCTCAAGAGCTTGGTTTCCGCATGAGTACCGGTCACGTCTCCGACCAGCCTTTCGACACCACCTCGGTGTTCGAGGACACCGCGGTCGCGTTCGACACCGTCGCCAAGGCCGCCGCGACGCCGGAAGCGAAGCAGCCGTACCGCGAACTCGGCATGACCGAGGACGAGTACCTGCGCGTCCGCGAGATCCTGGGCCGCCGCCCCAGCTCCTCGGAGCTGGCGATGTACTCGGTCATGTGGTCCGAGCACTGCTCCTACAAGTCCTCCCGGGTACACCTGAAGCAGTTCGGCGAGAAGGCCCCGAAGACCGCCGCGCTGCTGGTCGGCCCGGGCGAGAACGCCGGTGTCGTGGACGTCGGCGAGGGCCTGGCCGTCACCTTCAAGGTGGAGTCGCACAATCACCCCTCCTATGTCGAGCCGTACCAGGGCGCGGCGACCGGGGTCGGCGGCATCGTGCGCGACATCCTCACCATGGGCGCGCGGCCGATCGCGGTCATGGACCCGCTGCGGTTCGGTCCGGCCGAGGCCCCCGACACCGCGCGGGTGCTGCCCGGCGTGGTGGCCGGGGTCGGCGGCTACGGCAACTGCCTGGGCGTGCCGAACATCGGCGGCGAGATCGTCTTCGACCCCTGCTACCTGGGCAACCCGCTGGTGAACGCGCTGTGTGTGGGCGTCATGCGGGCCGACGAGATCAAGCTGGCCAAGGCCCCGGGGCCCGGCAACCAGGTGATCCTGTTCGGCGCCCGCACCGGCGGCGACGGCATCGGCGGCGCCTCGGTGCTGGCCAGTGCCACCTTCGACGAGGACGGCCCGGCCAAGCGGCCCAGCGTCCAGGTCGGCGACCCGTTCATGGAGAAGGTGCTCATCGAGTGCTGCCTGGAGATCTTCGCGGCCGACCTGGTCGTGGGCATCCAGGACCTGGGCGCGGCCGGGCTCACCTGCTCCACCACCGAGCTGGCCGCGGCCGGCACCGGCGGGATGGACGTGTGGCTGGACCGGGCTCCGCTGCGCGACTCGACGCTGACCCCTGAGGAAGTCCTCATGTCGGAGTCGCAGGAGCGGATGATGGCCGTGGTCGAGCCGGCCAAGGTCGAGGCCTTCCTGGCGGTCTGCGAGAAGTGGGACGTCACCGCCACCGCGCTCGGCGAGGTCACCGATACCGGCCGGCTGCGCATGTGGTGGCACGGCGAGGTCATCGTGGACGTGCCGCCGCGCACCCTGGCCCACGAGGGCCCGGTGTACAACCGGCCGTTCGCGCGGCCGGAGTGGCAGGACGCGCTCCAGGCCGACGTGCCGACCGCGGCCCGGCTGCGGCGGCCGGCGAGCGCCGACGAGCTGCGCGAGACCCTGGTGAACCTGGTCGGCTCGCCGAACCTGGCCGACAAGACCTGGGCCCTGGAGCAGTACGACCACCGGGTCCAGGGCAACACGGTCCTCGGCCACGGCGAGGACTCCGGCATGGTGCGGCTGGACGCGGCGCTGCCGGGCACCTCGCTCGGCGTCGCGCTGTCCACCGACGGCAACGGCCGGTTCGCCAAGCTCGACCCCTACGCCGGCGCGCAGCTGGCGCTGGCCGAGGCCTACCGCAACGTGGCCGCCACCGGCGCCCGGCCGCTGGCCGTCACCGACTGCCTGAACTTCGGCTCGCCGGAGGACCCGGACGTCATGTGGCAGTTCGCCGAGGCCTGTCGCGGCCTGGCCGACGCCTGCCTGGAGCTGGGGACCCCGGTCACCGGCGGCAACGTGTCGTTCTACAACCAGACCGGCGAGGTGAACATCCACCCGACCCCGGTGGTCGGCGTCCTCGGCGTGATCGACGACGTCGACCGCCGCACCCGCAGCGCTTTCGAGCGCGAGGGCGAGATCCTGCTGCTGCTCGGCGACACCCGCGACGAGTTCGGCGGCTCGGAATGGGCGCACGAGGTCCACGGCCACCTCGGCGGCCTGCCCCCGCGCCTGGACCTGCACCGCGAGAAGGTCCTCGGCGAGGTCCTGATCGCCGGCTCCCGCGACGGCATGCTCTCCGCCGCGCACGACCTGTCCGACGGCGGCCTGGCCCAGGCGGTCGTCGAGAGCTGCCTGCGCGGCGGCCACGGCGCCCGCCTGGTCCTGCCGGAGACGGACGCGGACGGGAACCCGCTGGACCCGTTCGTCGCGCTGTTCGCCGAGTCGGCGGGGCGCGCGGTGGTCGCGGTGCCGCGCAGCGAGGAACTGCGGTTCACGGACATGTGCGTGGCGCGCGGTTTGCCCGTGGCGCGGGTCGGCGTCGTGGACGGCACAGTGCTCTCGGGTGAGGCGGTGCTGGAGGTGCAGGGGCAATTCACGGTGCCGCTGACGGAGCTGCGGACGGCGCACGAGGGGCCGTTCCGGAAGCTGTTCGGGCACTCGGTGGTCGACGCCTGATGATCGGTACCTGATGACAGCTGCCTGACGGTAGACGTCTGACGTAGCAAAATACGCTAAGGGACCCCTGCTCAGCAGGGGTCCCTTAGCTATACCGTTCGATCTCTCATCTCGTCATTCTCACCCTGGGGAGGGTGCGCCTATGCGCGCGCAGAGATTGTCGGTCATGGCTGTGGGGGCCTTGGCTGTTTTGGGGGCGGTTCCTTACACAGCGGTATCGGCTCAGGCCGCCACGTCCACGGCGTCCACGGCCGCGCCGACCGCGTCGTCTCCGGCGACGACGCCGGAGCCCGCGACGGAGCTGATCGTCGAAGGTCAGCCGGGTGACATGGTCACCAACGGATTCACCGGTGTGGAGACGGGCTCGGCGTACGCCCTGCAGTCCTATGCCAACAATGACAACGCGGCATGGGTCCCGCCGGTGTCCAATCTCAGCTTCCAGTCGATCCACAACGGCGACCTCAACGACCCGACCTCGTTCGGGTTCGCGTTCAACATGCCCACCGGGCAGCAGTGGGCCGTCGGGCAGACGTACACGAACACCGAGGGGATCGTCTACGGCGGCGGCACCCAGCCCTGGTTCTTCTTCAGCCAGTTCAACACCGGACCCTGCGGCCGGCCCTCGAGCGTCATCGGGGCCGAAGACGACAAGGGCACCGTCAAGATCGACGATCTGACCTGGACCAACGGCGTCAACAGCCAGATCGCGTCGATGGAGGTGGAGTTCACCCAGTCCTGCCACGGCGGCCCGGTGACCCGCGGCCTGTTCCGCTACAACGAGACCGGCCCGCTCCCGCCCGGCGCACCGACCGGCCAGCCGCTGCCGGCCGGACAGGGCACCGTCGCGCCGCTGACCTTCCGGCGCGGCACGTCGATCATCTCCGCGCCGACCGGGGCGGTGGACGGCCCGCGGCTGGCGACGGTCTCCTCGGCCGCCGAGGGCGCCACCACCTGGAACCCGCTCGGCACGCGCCTGCTCTACAGCTCCGATCCGGGCCTGTCCACGGTGCACCCGGACGGCAGCGGCGCCGCGCCGCTGACCGAGCCGCCCGGCGTCGCCACCAAGGACACCCAGCCGGTGGAGACCTGGGACGGGTCCGTCGTGGTCTTCGTCCAGGGCGACGGCGGCGCCGTGGCGAACCTGGTCTCGGAGAACACCGACGGGACCACGGCCGGGGACGCCTACCGCCTGCCGACCGGCGCGGCCTGTCAGCAGGAGCACTTCCCGAGCTTCGGCGCCGACGGATCGCTGATCTACGAGTGCGACAGTGGCGGCGCGCAGTCGGTCTACCACCTCGGCTCCTCCGGCGCGGCCCAGCTCATCCCGAACGCGTCGCAGCCCGCCTCCTCCAACGACGGCACGAAGATCGCCTTCGTGCGGCCGGACGGCAGCGGGGTCCCGCAGGTCTTCACCGCGAACGCCGACGGCAGCGGGATCACCCAGGTCTCGCACGACCCGAACGGCGCGAGCAAGCCGGCCTGGTCCGGCGACGGGAAGTACCTGGCCTACGCCAACGAGGCCTTCCACGAGATCCTGGAGATCCCCTCGGCCGGCGGCGCCCCGGTCGGCAGCATCCCCGACGCCGACGACCCCGACTTCACCCCGCCGGTCGTCGACTCGAACGTGGTCCGGCAGGCCGGAGCCGACCGGATCGGCACCGCCATCGCGGCCTCGCAGCTGAACTTCGCCGGCCACGGCGCCGCCGACCGGCTGCGCGCGCAGGCCGGGGCCGTCGTGCTGGCCCGCAGCGACACCTTCGCCGACGCGCTCGGCGGCTCGGCGCTGGCCGTCCACGCGAACGCCCCGCTGCTGATCACCGGCTCGGCCGGCCTCAATCCGGCGGTCAAGACCGAGATCGGCCGCGTGCTGGCCCCCGGCGGGACCGTCTATCTGCTCGGCGGGCCGCAGGCGCTGTCCCCGGCGGTGGCCGCGGCGCTGTCCCGCTACCACGTGGTCCGGCTGGCCGGCGACACCCGCTACGGCACGGCGGTGGCCATCGCCAAGCAGATCAACCCGCACCCGACCACGGTGATGATCGCGACCGGGGCGGTGTTCCCGGACGCGCTGGCCGCCGGCGCCACCGGCCAGCCGGTGCTGCTGACCGACGGCGCGACGATGCCGAAGGAGACCCTGGACTACCTGAAGAACCTGAACCCGAACCCCTCGGCCGGCGGTACCGAACTGGTCACCGTCGGCGGGCCGGGAGACGCGGCGCTGATCTCGGCGTACAAGGCGGACAAGATGCCGTCCTGGCCCGCCCAGATCTTCCGCCGCAAGCTGGCCGGCGCCGACCGGTACTCCACCGCCCTGCTGGTCGCGCAGACCTACTTCAGCAGCGACCTCGACGCCGCTCTGGCGACCGGCAGCACCTGGCCGGACGCACTGTCCGGCGGCGCGATGATCGGCCACCGCGGCGGCCCGCTGCTGCTCACCGCACCCACCGGCATCAGCCCGGCGGTACTGGCGTACCTGCGCGGCCAGTCGGCGAGCCTGTACGACCTGTTCCTGATGGGCGGCCCGGCAGCACTGCCGAACGCGATCGGACAGCAGGCCGCGACGGTGATCGGCCTGCCCGGCCACGTGCGGGTGGGCGGCGCCTTCGCGGCGCCCGGTGAGATCGCTTCGGGGGCGAAGGACGACGCGTCCGGTGCTCCGAAGACCGGGGTGAAGAGCGCGCCGAAGGCCGGGGCCGGGGCGAAGGCCGGTGGGGCCGGGCAGACGGCGCATGCCGGTGACCTGTCCCCCGTCTCGCGCGAGGGCTGAGCATACGGGGTTAGCTGCGCCCGTGGAGTGATTCAGAGCAGGAGTAACAGCACAGGGCCGGTCCGGGATTCCGGGCCGGCCCTGTGGGCAGTCACGACGTCGCTGGGAGACGGGCACGACGGGCAGTTACAAGGCGCGCAAGCCGTTGAAGGCGTGAGGCGTTCGTCGCCCAAGCCGGTGGTCCGGCGCAGATGATTGAGGCTGACCTCTAGGCCGCGTCGTCCTCGTCCGCCCCGGCGGCCTCGCGTACCTCTTCGACAGGGTCGCTGCGGAGCCTTTCCAAGAGCTCTGCAGCGGCCCTCCTGTTGAAGCCGGAGAGGGCATAGGCGAGTGCTTTGCGGACGGCCGGGTCCGGGTGGTCGGCCAGATGGGCGACCCGGAACACGTCGCTCTGCTGGCGGCCGTGAAGCTCGTCCAGGAGCTCGACGATCGCCGCGCCTTCTTGTGCGGTGCGCAGCTTCTCCATGACTTCCTGGCGAGGCCGGATGTGGCTCCGGTCGAAGTCCTGGGACTTGTCCCGGATTCTGGAGATCCGATACTCGCCTCGGGCCATGCACGCCGGGCACGGGCAGGGGCGGCGGCCATGCGCGGTCGGCGTGTAGCGCCAGCCGACAGGACGGTTCAGCGACCTGATGCGGCGGATCTCCTGGGCATCGACTCCGCGCCGGAGGAAGACCTCATAGCCGCGCATCGCCTCGGGCGAGAGAGACAGGAAGCGCGCTACTGCCTGTGCGGCGGTCACTTCTTGGGGGACGGCGCCGTAATAGCCCACGGTCACTGCAGTGTCGTCCGGTATCCGGAAGTGGACGGCGACCAGGCGTGGCGACTGCCAGCGCTTGATCTCGCGGGACCACTGGTAGGTCAGCGTGTAGTCCCCTAGGAGGGGCGTGCAGTAGACGCCGGGGCGCGGGTCGTCACTGCGGGAGCGGCTGACCGGGGAAAGCCCGGAGCGGCGGATGCGCGCCGCGTTCTTCTCCGGGGTCAGATGTACGAACCAGGCCATAGGCGTCCACGGTAGGCGCACGGTGCTGATCAGTCACCCGCATTGTTGTTGCGGTAGGGCTCGTACACGCCGAACCCGCTGTAGTACGGGTACGGGATCACGTGGTGCAGCGTCCCCTGCGGGCACAGCTCGTAGCCGACGTAGGAGTTGTGCGCGTAGTCGGCCCAGCGGTCGAAGATGATGACGTGGCCGGTGGCGACGTCGGTGTTCAGCAGGACGTCGCCGGGGCGCAGGTCTTCTTTGGCGATGCGGTGCGCCACCTGGGGCATGACCGAGGTGACCAGGGAGTCGCGCAGGCCCCAGCACATGGAGACGTAGCCCGCGCAGTCGGTGCGGTAGCCCTCGTGCCAGACGTGCTGGTTGTAGGGGACGCGTTGGGCGACCCAGTGTTCGGCGCGGGCGATGATCTGGCGGCGCAGGCGGCTCAGGGTGCCGAGGGCGGTTTCGGAGAGGTCCTGGGGTTGGGCGGTCGCGGGGTGCCAGAGGCCCGAGCTGCCAGGGGCAGGGGCGTGGGCCTCGGGGCTGGCCGGGCCCGGAACAATACCTTCGTAGGAACCATTGGCACCATCGGCACCGGCCGGAGCGCCGAACAGCGGCGTCGAAGGCCCGGGGTCGTGGCCGCCCATGGGGACCTGACCCGGGGAGTGGATCGGCGGCACGGCCGCATGGACCGTCGCGTCCGCCTGCTCGTAGGTCGCCTGCGTCCGCCGGATCCGCGCCGCGTCGTCGACCAGTTCCCGCACCAGCCGGTCGGTCGCCGACTCCAGCGCCGCCAGGCCCGAGGACTCGGCGGCCAGCTGCGGATCCGCGGTGGCGGCCTCGACGACGTGCCGCAACGTCGTGCTGACCTCGGCCAGTTCGCGGGCGAAGCCGTCCCAGGCGGAGGCCAGCCACTCGAATTCCGGTCCGAGCGCGTAGAAGCTGGCGCCCGCCGCTTCCTTCTCGGTGCTCACCGCGCCAACCCCGGCGCGACCGGCTCGCCGACGTCGGTCTGGCTGCCGTGCGCGGGCCCCGCGTCCGGTCTCGCCTGCGCTGGCGGCTGGGCCGCGACGGCTGCCCCGACCGCCGCCGTAGCCGCCGCGTGCACCCGCTCGGCCGAGGCCCGCAGCGCCACCGCCAGCTGCAGGCACTCCCGCGAGCGCTCCGCGGCTCGCGCCCGGAACCGCTCCGCGGCCCGGCCGGACCAGGTCACCTGGGAGGTGGCCCGGACGATCGCGGCGGACAACTGGTCCATCCGGCGTGCCTGGGCGTCGATCGCGCCGGCCAGGGCCGGGCGTTCGGGGGTCGGGGCGGGGGTCTGGGCGGTGATCACGGTGACAGCACGGTAGTCGCGAATCAGGCAGATCACCGCAACTCGCGACACTGTTCACCGGAACGGATGAGTTTGTCGGGAGGGGCCGCGCGGCACCGATCCGTGGACGTCAGAACATGTCCTCCGCGTGCCAAAGCACCCGGATTGGCCCTCCCCGGCCGTCTGGGCGCTCCGCTATATTC
>NZ_JAAFYZ010000370.1 GCF_018274385.1 Catenulispora pinistramenti
TCCGGCGCCCCCTCCACCTCCAGCAGCCGCCTGGCCCCGGCCCTGATCCAGCTCTCGGACCTGCCCGCCGGCTTCCGCACCGAACCCCTCACGGCACGCAACCTGCCCTCGCTGATCAAGGGCTGCCCGGGCCTGGAAGTGCTTCAGCAGTCGAACATCGCCGACCAGGCGCAGGCCGAGTGGACCAAGGGCGCCCTGGACGACTACGTCAACGAGGCGGTCATCCAGCCGCGGGGCGAGACCGCGGCCAGCCTGGTCGACAAGGCGTCCAGCGCCCTGACCTCCTGCGGTTCGGTGAAGGTCGCCGAGGAGGGCCTGTCGGTCACCCTGCAGGCCACCCCGCTGAACCTGGCACCGGTCGGCACCGCCTCCCACGCCTGGCACACTTCCGCCAAGTTCGGCATCGCCTCGATGGAGATGAACGTCGTCCTGATCCAGCAGGACGACCTGGTCGTGCTGATCGCCCAGACCCGCGTCGACGGGCACACCAACGACGACCTCACGCTGTCGGCGTCGCAGGCCGCCGCGAAGCGCGCCGCGGACTTCCAGAAGCAGCAGCACTAGCAGAGGCCTAGCGGAGCACTGGCAGGGCACTAGCGGGCAGTGCCCTAGCGAAGCACTGGCAGAGCACTGGCGCGGCACTGGCAGAGCGCCAGCAGTCGGTCTCCATCCCGCCGAACCAGCGGTTCACCACCCCGGCACGGCGCCTTACGATCAACGCATGCCCTCCAAGCCCGAACCCAAGAAGCGGCCCCTGCACCTGATCGGCGAACCGCCGGCGGCGCTGCCGATCGACACCGAGTCGTTCTTCGGCCTGGACGCCATCGAGGACCCCTTGCGGCTGCTGGCGCGCAGCACCGAGTTGGCCGACGCGTTCCGGGCCTCGGCCCGGAACGCCGAGAGCTACCAGGCGGTGGCGGCGGCCAGGCTGACCGATCCGCGGCGCTTCGACCGGATGCCGGTCGCCGACTTGGCCCTGCTGACCGGGTGGACCGAGGAGTACGCGACCAAGATGGCCGAGTACGGCCGCACATTGTTGGACAAGGGCACTCCCTGGGACTGAGCCGGGTCGTCCGGGGGACGGCGACGGGCCGCCGCCTCCTGGCCGACCGTGATCCGGCTCACACCGTTTTACATAGGCAGACTATATAGATGGACGATACAATTATGGGCGTGGACCAGAACCCGGCCGCGGTGGCCGAACTCTTCGAGACCGTCACGGTGCTGATGATGCGGCACGTGCCGGCCCCGGACGGGCTCAGCCTCACCGCCGCCGCCACCCTCGGCTCCCTGCAAAGGCGCGGGCCGCAGCGCATCACCGCACTGGCCGCCGCCCAAGGCGTGACCCAGCCGTCGATGACGCAGCTGTTGCGCCGCCTGGAGGACGCCGGCCTGGTGGCCCGGGTCGCCGAGCCCACCGACGGCCGCGTGGTGCTCGTGCAGCTCACCGCCGCCGGGGACGAGACACTGCGCACCCGGTGGGAGACCCGCCTGGGACACCTGGAAACGGTGCTCCAGACGCTCACCGACGAAGAGCGGGCGACGCTGCAACACGCCGCCGAGGAAGCCCTTCCGGTGGCGCAGAAGCTGGTCAACAGCCTCGCCGCACGCTACTGACGCCTTTCGGGGCCGGGTCGGGCTGATCTCACCGGACTCAGGGGACGCCTTCGCGCGCGAGCGGGTACGTAGTCCGACCGCGTGGAAGGAAGAACCTTGTCATCCACCCTGCGCTCCGACGCCTCCGCGGCGCCCATCGCGAACCCCCCGGGCCGGGCCGGCGACCGTCCGACCGGCAACCCCAGCGGCGACCCGAGCGGCCACCGGACCGGCCACCCGAAACCCCCGAGCCTCCTGCACCAGCCGAAGGCCGTGTGGGCCGTGGCCTTCGCCTGCGTCATCTCGTTCATGGGCATCGGCCTGGTCGACCCGATCCTGCCGGCCCTGGCCTCCCAGCTGAAGGCCACCCCGAGCCAGGTCACCATGCTGTTCACCAGCTACCTGGTGGTCACCGCGGTGGCGATGCTGATCACCGGCTTCGTCTCCAGCCGGATCGGCGCCAAGCGGACCCTGGTCGCGGGCCTGGCGATCATCGTGGTCTTCGCCGCGCTGGCCGGCACCTCCGGCACCGTCGGCCAGATCGTCGGCCTGCGGGCCGGCTGGGGCATCGGCAACGCGCTGTTCATCGCCACCTCCCTGGCCGTCATCGTGGGCTCGGCCAGCGGCGGCTTCTCCGGCGCGATCATCTTGTACGAGACCGCGCTCGGCGTCGGCATCGCCCTGGGCCCGCTGGTCGGCGGCGAACTCGGCGGGATCAGCTGGCGCGGCCCGTTCTTCGGCGTCGCGGTCCTGATGCTGATCGCCCTGGTCGCCACCTTGATCCTGGTGGCGCCGACGCCGCCGCCGGCCCGCAAGGTGTCGATCACCGAGCCCATCAGGGCCCTGCGCCACCGCGGACTGCTGACCCTGGCGCTGACCGCGCTGTGCTACAACTGGGGCTTCTTCACCCTCCTGGGCTACGCCCCGTTCCCGATGAAGCTCGGCACGCACCAGCTCGGCTACGTCTTCACCGCCTGGGGCGTGCTGGTCGCGGTCTTCGCGGTGTTCGCCGCCCCGCGGCTGCAAGCCCGGTTCGGCATCGCCCGGACCCTCTACGCGAACCTCGCGTTGTTCGCCGTCAACATCCTGATCGTCGGGCTGGCCACGGACCACAAGGCGATCCTGATCACCGCGGTGATCGTCGCCGGCGTCTTCATCGGCGTCAACAACACGATCACCACGCAGGCGGTGATGACCGTCGCGCCGGTCGACCGGCCGATCGCCTCGGCGTCCTACGGCTTCGTCCGCTTCATCGGCGGCGGCCTGGCCCCCTACTTCGCCGGCCGGCTCGCCGAGCGCTTCAACATCCACGTCGCGTTCTACGTCGCGGCCGTGGTGGTGGTGATCGGCATCGGAATCCTGGCCTCCGGACACAAGCTGCTGATGGCGGCCGAGAAGCAGACCCTCATCGACTCCGAGGAGGAGGCGCTGATCGAAGAGCTCGGCTCGGCGTCCTGAGCCGACGGTTGTTCCCGCCGAGCGGGTCCGTCTGACAGAGTGCATATCATGGCGAACTCGCTCCCGGTCCTCACCTTCAACCCCTCCGCCGACGACTACGTCTGGACCTTCGGCGGCGCCCCGCCACTGGCCCGCGTGAAGTCCGGCGACACCCTGGAGCTGTTCACCGAGGACTGCTTCGCCGGCCGGGTCCGCTCCGAGAAGGACCTGGTGACCGAGGTCTGCGAGTTCCCCTTCCTGAACCCGCAGACCGGCCCCTTCTACGTCGAGGGCGCCGAACCCGGCGACACGCTGGCCGTGCACTTCGTCTCCATCGAGCCGGCCCGCGACTGGGCCGCCTCGACCACCGTCCCGCTGTTCGGCGCCCTGACCTCCACCCACACCACGGCCACCCTGCAGCCGCCGCTGCCGGAGCGGGTCTGGATCTGGCAGCTGGACCGCGAGCGCCGCACCTGTCTGTTCCGGGCCCACGACAGCGACACCGAGGTCGAGCTGCCGATGGACCCGATGCACGGCACCGTCGGCGTGGCCCCGGCCAACCTCGAAGTCCGCTCGGCCCTGGTGCCCGACGCGCACGGCGGCAACATGGACACCCCCGAGATGCGCGCCGGCGTCACCTGCTACCTCGGCGTGAACGTCGCGGGCGCGCTGTTCAGCCTCGGCGACGGCCACGCCCGCCAGGGCGAGGGCGAGACCTGCGGGGTGGCGGTGGAGACGGCGATGAACACGGTCATCACCATCGAACTCGTCAAGGGCGTCCCCACCCCCTGGCCGCGCTTGGAGTCCGACACGCACATCATGACCGCCGGTTCGGCCCGTCCCCTCGAGGACGCGTTCCGCATCGCGCAGGTCGACCTGGTGCAGTGGGTCGCCCGGGACTACGGCCTGAGCGAGCTGGACGCGTACCAGTTGGTGACGCAGGGGGTGGAGTCGCCGCTGGCGAACGTGTGCGACACGAACTACACCTCGGTCGCCAAGATGCGTAAGGCTTTCCTGCCGTCCGGCACGTCGGCTTACGGCGTGCACGAGACGTTGCGGGAGCGGGCCGCCGCCTACCTGGCAGGGTGATACTCCTCCGAGGCGATCACGACAGCGCCGCGCAGACGTCGGTGACCTTGTTCTGGTACCGGATCGCTATCTGACCGGTCGGCGAGACCGAGACCACTGAGCCCTGACTGAGCACGTATTCGCCCTGCGCGTGATACGGGTCGCCGGCGCGGACGGTCAGGCCGAAGTTGTCGGGGATGACCCACAGACTCGACTTGTCGGGGAAGTCGAAGAGCGTGCCTTTGCCGCTGAGGTCCTCGTCGATCTGCGCGCCGGTCGCGACGTTGGTGTAGCGGGCGATCAGCGGGCCGCGGAAGTCGGTCTGCCGCGGGCTGCCGTCGGGGTACGCGGAGACGATTCGCTCCTGCACGCCTTGCGTCGGGAAGTCCTCCTTGAGCTCGTAGGTGCAGACGGTGCCCGCCGCGTAGTCACGCGAGGTGTAGGTCACCGTCGTCCAGCCACCGGCGGTGCCGGACGGGGCGACCAGGCTGACCGCCGAGGCGACCGGGCCGACCGGGCCGACCGCCGGACCGACCGCCGAGGCGACCGCCGGAAAGGCCGCCACCGACAGACCGGCTGAGACCACGGCCCCGAGGATGCGCTTGCGCATGATGGTTATCCCTTCGTGTCGTTCGGATCCGCGTCCTGAAAAGGCGCGGGACACGTCTTCACTCTGGAAGGCCTCCGGCCCGGAGGCGATCGCTTCAGCCCACGCTGAAACGTGAGGACACGATGCGGATCCACTTCACCCCCGACGACCTGCTGCACGTCCGTTTCGCCACGGAACCGGTGCCACTGCTGGAACTGGGCCTTGCGCTGGCCACCCTGCACCGCCCGGCCGCCGACCCGGTGTTCACCCGCTGGCGCCGCGAGGCGGCCCGCACGCTGCCAGCCCGCGCGCGTCCGCTGCTGGACCTGGTCCCGCCCTGCGGCCGCGGACCGCTGTTCCTGGACCCGGCGGTCACGGACGCCGCGGAGGGCTTCGAGCGCGTCGCGGCCTCGCCGCGCGGCCAGGTACGGCGGGAGGTGGCGCGCGTCGTCGAGCTCGGCCGGCCAGCGACGACGTGGAACCGGCGCATCGCGGAGCGGGAGCGGGACGCGTGGGACGAGCTGCTGACGGGCCTGCACGCCGCCTACAGCAGCCTCCTGACGGAGCCCTGGCGCCGCCTGCGCGCCGGCTTCCACGCCGAGGTCACCTGGCGCACCAGCCGCTGGGGCCGCCTCGGCCTCGGTGCGGGCCTGGAATCCCTGCTACCGGGCTCCCACTTCGAAGGCCTGACCTGGCACCTCGCCCCCGAGAAGCAGGCAGACTATCGCCTCGCCGGCCAGGGGCTGACGCTGTACCCGTCGGCGGTGTGGAGCGGATCGCCTCTGATCGGAACGTACCGCGACGACACGAAGCTGCTGGTCTACCCGGCGCTCACCCCGCTGCCGCTCCTGCCGGAACCCCAGGACGCCGACCCGCTGGGCACGCTGCTGGGCCGCACCCGCGCGCACGTACTGGCGGCGCTCGCCGAGCAGCGGACGACCGGGAGCCTGGCGCACGACCTCGGGATCAGCGCGGCGTCGGCGTCGCAGCACGCGACGGCGCTGCGCGAGGCCGGGCTGGTGGCGACGCGGCGGGAGGGGAAGGCGGCTTGGCACGAGTGCACGGCGCTGGGGGCGGAGC
>NZ_JAAFYZ010000371.1 GCF_018274385.1 Catenulispora pinistramenti
CCCAACACCACCACCCCACCGAACGCCGCCCACGCCGGATTCACCCCCGCCAACGAGGTCAGCGCGAACCCGGCCAACGTCGCCGCCACGACGATCACGGTGAAGGTGGGGACGCTGATGGGGCCGTCCGGCGAGCCCGACTCGCTCGGCTCCTGCGACTCGCTTGACCGGCTGGCATCACTCGACCCGCCCGCGTCACTCGACCCGCCCGGCTCAGCCACTTCGGCGTCCAAGTCCCCGGCGAAGAAGCGCCGGAACACCACGTACTCCGTCCCCACCGCCGCCACCCAAGGCACCGCCATCAACCCCGCGAACCGCCCGAACGTCAGCCCCGAGGCGCTGAAGGCCAGCAGGTTCGTCAGGTTCGACACCGGCAGCAGCAGCGATGCCGAGTTCGACAGGTGCGCGCACGCGTATACATGCGGCCGGTCCCGCACCCGCGCGCGCACCGTCGTCGCCAGCACCACCGGCGTCAGCAGTACGACCGTCGCGTCCAGGCTCAGCACCGCGGTGGTCAGCGCCGCCACCGCGAACACCGCCGCCAGCAGCCGGCGTCCGCGCGAGGCGTCCGCCTTCCCCGCGACCCGGGCCATCGCCGCGCCGGCCGCCGCGAACAGGCCGTCATCGGCGCACAGTTGCGCCAGTACCAGCACCGCGGCGAGGAAGCCGACCGTCGGGGCCAGGGCGGTGACCTCGGACCAGGCGGAGTGCGGCGACACCGCACCGATCGCGATCACGATGCCGGCCGCCGGTACCGCCGCCGCGGCCTCCGGCCAGCCGCGCGGCCGCACGACGGCGAACACGAGCACCACGAACAGCAGCACGACCGACGCGGCAGCGGCGGCGTCGGCGACGCTCAAGAGGGGCTCCAGTGATCTGCGGAAGGTGCCTGCCGATCATATCGGCCATACCGGGCCACCTCGGCGAACGTCCAGCGGGCGAGCCACGTCGCACACAGTGGTTGCCCGGTGCCGACGCCGCCCGGCGGGAACGACGACAGACCGGCCGCTGCGTGTCGCCACGCTGCGGCCGGTCTGCGTGTGGGGGAGGGTCGGGCCTTCTAGGTGCTCGGCGAGCGTTTACTCGTGCAGGTACTTGTCCGAGAAGCTGGTCCCACCGGAGATGGCGCTGGTGTGCGCCTCGGTGATCCCGTTCGAGCTCGGGTCCAGCGCCGTCGGGCTGGACGAGCTCAGCGACTTGCCGTTGATGGTCGCCGAGCTGAAGTTGACCGTGCCGAAGTTCGGGTACGCGCCGGTCGGCGACTCGATGATGACCTCGGCGCTGGTCCGCGAGGCGGACAGGGACTTGGTCGTGCTGTAAGTCCAGTTACGGGTGGAGTCGTTCAGAGTCAGCTTGTACTTGTTGGTGGCCGAGTAGGTGACCGAGGCGTGGATGACGTCGCCGGCCTTCACCGGGTAGGACGAGGAGCTCAGGTACACCGGGCTCGCCGGGTACATCTCGTACCAGGCCTGGTCGACCGGGCTGCCGCTGGAGCAGTCGGTCGCCACGCCGGTCTGCTCGACGGTGCTGGAGCCGTAGCCGTCGATGCCGACCCACGGCGCGTACAGGTCGTTGGTGGAGTTGCACTTGGCGGACGGCTCGGTCCAGGTCGCCGCGACCGAGGAGAACCCGCTGCCGGTGGCGGCTTCGCCGCCCCAGTTGTATCCGTTGGTGTTGTAGGACAGAGGACGGAACGACAGACCCGAGGCGGCCGCCGCGGTGACCGGCGCGACGGGGGCGATAGCGGAAGCCGCGGTGGCGAGCGCGGCGGCGCGTATCAGGAACCTGCGCATACTTGCTCCTTCGGTGGGGGTGTGGTGCAAGCAAACTGGTGTGTGCTGCGTCACCGTAGCGAGCGGTATCAGGACACTCAATAGGGCCAGGTCACCCGATTCCGGCCGGTATTCGCCGGGTGGGAGGACATATAGCGCGTGAACTGGCGATTCTCAGAACCGAGTGATTGGGAACCCTAGTAGAATCCGGGAGGTGGGCAAGGGGCGGGCAAGGGCTTGACACGGTTGCCACGCTTGATCTCCGGGGCATGACGAAAAGCCCTCGTGGGGTTACCACGAGGGCTGGTTCACATCACAGAAGACTTATTCGAGGCTACCGGTCCGCACCCAACCGGAACTGCAGACTCACCGTTCCCCGCAAGTCCAGCCAAGCCGATTCCGTCCCGCGCACCACGCGCAACACGACTTGCCCGCACACCGGGCAGCGCGCTACCAAACCCGGCCCCGGTCCGTAGACCCGAAGCTGCGCGATCGGTCCCGTCGTGCCGCACCCAGTGCACTGCCCTTGCGCGGAGACGACGTCCACGGCGAAGAGTTCGGACAGCGGTCCGGCGAGGGCGTTGCCGTCCTCATAATCGTCCTCGCAACCGCCGTCGACGGCATCGCCGTATCGGGCCTCAGTGACGGCGGGCTCGTCGGCGAAGGGGTCGGCCGGGTGCGGTGTGCGCTGAAAGCGGTGCGCTGGCTCAGGCATCGTCAGTCTCCTGTCGGGCCGAAGCGTTCGGTGCGGATCCGGTCTGGTGGCTGGCCGAGCTCGACCAACAGATCCGCCGCGTACTCGACGAATGCGGTCGGGCCGCAGATGTAGTTTGTCGCGAGCATCGACGGCGGCCAGGCGACGGCGGCCATGTCCCTCTCGGTGATGCGCGACGGAAAACGAGGCCAGTCCTCAGGAACTTGGCGCGTATAGAGGAACGTCACCTCCAGGCCCGGATCCGGAGCCTGGAGTTCGTCGGCGTACATCCGGTCCTCCGGCGTGCGCACCGAGTACAGCAACCGGAAGGGCGTCGTGACGCCGAGCTGCCGCCGCGCCCGGATCATCGCCATCAGCGGCACGATCCCCGATCCGCCGGCCACCAACAGGATCGGCTCGCTCTGCTCCGGCCGCCACACGAACCACCCGCCGACCGGCCCCCGCAGCTCCAGCAGATCGCCGTCGAGCAGGTCGTCCGCCAGGTACGGCGAGACCTCGCCGTCGGACACCCGCTGCACGGTCAGCTCCAGCAGCGCGCCGTCCGGAGCCGACGCGATCGAGTAGCTGCGCTGCGTGCTGTAGCCGTCCGCGGCGGTCAGCCGCAGGTCCACGTGCTGCCCGGCCAGATGTCCGGGCCAGCCCGGTACGTCCAGCACCAGCGTGCGCGCGGCCGGCGTCTCCACACGCTGCCCGACCAGCGTCGCGACCCGCCAGCGCAGGCGCTCGCCTAGTCGCCCTGATACCGCTGCTCGCGCCATGGGTCCCCATAGTCGTGGTAGCCGGCGGTCTCCCAGAAGCCCGGCTCGTCCTGCACCAACAGCTGAAGGCCGCGCACCCACTTGGCCGACTTCCACAAGTAGAGGTGCGGGACCAGCAGGCGCGCCGGACCGCCGTGCTCCGGCGCCAGATCGCGGCCGTCGTAGCGGTAGGCGATCCAGGCCTGGCCGTCGAGGAGGTCCTTGAGCGGGAGGTTCGTGGTGTAGCCGCCGTAGGAGTGGACGAGGGCGAACTCGGCCTCGGTGTCGATGTCCCGCAGCAGCAGGTCCAGCGAGACGCCCCGCCACGGGGTGTCGAACTTCGACCACTTGGTCACGCAGTGCAGGTCCGCCACCCGGTCCTCGGCCGGCAGCGCCATCAGCTCCGACCAGGTCCAGGAGTGCCGCTCGGCGGTCTCGGTGACCACGCTGAACCGCCAGGTGTCCCGGTCCACCCGCGGCGTCGGCCCCGCCGACAGGACGGGGAAGTCGGGGGTCTCGTACTGCCCCGGCGGCAACCGGTGGTCCGACGGTCTCCGTCGGCCCTGGAAGCCCCGCGAGACTATCGCCATCGGACGCCGCCCTTTCCAGGCCCACCGATCGGCGGCCGGGCCTGTTCTGATTCTGCCGGGCGGCGGGGCGCGGCGCATTTCGTGGCTTCGTGGCTTCAGGGGCTTCGTGGCTTTGGCGGGGCTCCTTACCGTTCCTTACAAGGCTCCTTCAGGCGCCCAAGGCCCTAAGGCCCCTAAGGCACCTGAACGCTCCTAGTAGTCACCGTTCGCCGGCAGCGGCTGCTCGGACCAGATCACCTTCCCGCGCGCGGTGTACCGCGTTCCCCACCGCTGCGACAGCTGCGCGACCAGGAACAGCCCGCGGCCGCCCTCGTCGAAGGTCTGCGCCCGGCGCAGCCGCGGCGACACGCTGCTGCCGTCCGCCACCTCGCAGATCAGGGCCCGGTCACGCAGCAGCCGCAGCTCGACCGGGCCGGTGGCGTGCCGGATCGCGTTGGTCACCAACTCGCTGACGATCAGCTCGGTGGTGAAGATCAGGTCGGCCAGTCGCCAGGCGCGCAGCAGCCGGGACACCTCGGCGCGCAGGAACGCCACCGACTCCGGCGTCATCGGCACGTCCCAGGTGGCGACCCGGTCCGGCGTCGTACGGCGGGCCCGGGCGGCCAGCAGCGCGACGTCGTCCAGCGGCCGCTCGGGCAACAGGCCGCCGATCGCCGACGCGCACAGCTCCTCCGGATCGCGCCCGGGGCCGGCGAGCGCCCCACTCAAGCGCTCCAGTCCGATGTCGATGTCCTGCTCCCTGCTCTCCACCAGGCCGTCGGTGTAGAGAACCAGGGTGCTGCCTTCGTCGATCAGGAACTCGACCGCCTCGTACGCCGAGCCGCCGAGACCCAGCGGCGGTCCGGTCGGCAGGTCCAAGTACTCCACCGAACCATCGCGGGCCACCACCGCCGGCGAGGGGTGGCCGGCCGCCGCGACCGAGCACAAACCGGTCACCGGGTCGTAGACCACGTACAAGCACGTCGCGCCGATGATGCCGACACCACGCTGGTCCTCGGCCTCGTCGGCGTCCATCGACTCCACCAGCGCGTCCAGCTGGCTGAGCAGGTCCTCCGGCGGGAGGTCCAAGGCACAGAAGTTCCGCACGGCGGTGCGCAGCCGGCCCATCGTCGCCGCGGCATGAATGCCGTGCCCGACGACGTCGCCGACGACCAACGCCACCCGGCCGCCGGACAACGGGATGACGTCGTACCAGTCGCCGCCGACGCCCTCTTGCGCCGGCTGGTAGCGGTGGGCCACCTCGACCGCGCACTGCGTCGGGAAGGTGCGTGGCAGGAGGCTGCGTTGCAGCGTCAGCGCCATCGTGCGCTCACGCTCGAAGCGGCGCGCGTTGTCCAGGCAGACGGCGGCACGCGAGGCGAGGTCGCCGGCCAGCTGGATGTCGTCCTCGTCGAACGGATCAGCGGTGCCGAGGCGGTAGAACGACGCCACGCCGAGCACCGTGCCCTGAACCATGATCGGCGCGGCGATCACCGAACTGTCGGGATCCTCGGCGACCCAGCGCTTCCCGGCCGTCGCCGCCGTGAGCGCGGCGTCCAGAACCGGACTGCGCTGGACCATGCTGCGGGCCTGCGCGGTCGCCGCATTGTAGGCGACGTGCGCGCCCGGCGGACGATGCACCTTCCCGCGGCGCACGGTGCGAACGGCGACGCGGCGGAGCTTCACCTCGGTATTGCCGGGCGGCGGGCATTCTTCACCGTCCAGGACCCAGCTCGCGAGGTCCACCGCCACATGCTGCGCGAAGTCCGGCAGGGCGATCTCGGCAAGCTCACCGCCGGTCAGCTCCATGTCCAGGGTGGTTCCAATGCGGCCGCTGGCGTCCAGGAGGAGCGCCAGGCGCTGGCGGGCGGCCACGGCGATGCGACCCACGGTCGGCTCGCCGACCATGACCAGCTCGCCGGGCGGCGGCTGGTGGAACGGTCTGGGGGCGGTGGTGTCGAGGAGGGGCGG
>NZ_JAAFYZ010000372.1 GCF_018274385.1 Catenulispora pinistramenti
GAGACAGGCCCTGCCCTGCGTCCGAAAACCACTCGCCGCCGCCCCCGGCCGCGCGGATAATCGCCCGCCTGGCGCCGGTGATCCGCCACCGCGCCCGGTGCGCTACGCCGGTGCCGGGTACCTGATCTACTACATCGGACTGGGACTCGCGGCGGCCCTCAGCGGCCCGTCGCACACGGCGAAGGCGCACGCGAGCTGATACTCCGGCTGACGTCCGATGCGGCTGGCCTGATCCGGCTGGTCTGATCCGGCGTCAAATCAGAGACCTGAGCACATCGACTTCGCAACCGGGCAGGAACGGGTCGAAGCCGTGCTCGGTCAGCCAGCGGATCACCACCAGGCTGCGGTGCGCCCACCAGCCCCGGATCACGTCGAGGTCGACGTCACCGCCGTAACCGGCCAGCAGGTCCCCGACCCGCTCGGGCTGCCCGAGTGTCAGCGTGGCGAGATCGTACAGCGCGTCCCCGCGCGCCGCCTCGGACCAGTCGATGATCCCGGTGACCCGGTCGCCGTCGACGAACACGTGGGTGATCTGCAGATCGCCGTGCACGAACGCCGGCTTCCACGGCCGCAGCGCGGCCTCGGCGACCTGGCGCCCGCGCGTGACCACGTCGGCGGGGAGCACCTCGTTCGCGAGGAGCCAGTCGCACTCGGTCTCCAGCTCCGCCGAAAGCTTGTCGAGGCCGGGACCGGGCCATGGCGGCAGCGGCGCCTCGTGCAGCGTGCGGATGGCGGCCCCGGCCGCACCCCAGGCCGCGGCCGACGCCACCGACGGCTCGCCCAAGCGCCCCAACACCGTCCCGGACACCGCGGCCAGCGCCAGCACCGGCGGCTTCCGCCACAGGACCTCCGGGGTCGGAACCGGCACCAGAGCCATCGCCTCGACCTCCCTAGCGGCGCGCGCCTGGTTCCCGTCGACCTTCAGGAACACGTCGCCGACCCGCAGGGTCGTGCGCTCGGTATGGGCGACGATCACTTCGACCTCTTGGATCATTTCGACCTTCTGGATCACTTCGACCTCTTGCACGCCGGCCATTATCGCGGGACGTCAACTCACCTGGACGGCGAAGTCGACTTTGAGCGCGTAGCGGTCCGCGACGTAGGAGCTGACTGTGTACTCCAGCGGGTCGCCGTGCTGGTCGACGATGGAGCGGGTCTCGACGAGCATCGGGGTGGTCGGGGCGACGCCGAGTTCGCGGGCGTCGCCCCCGGCGGTGCGGGCGGTGAGGATCGAGGAGCCCAGGGTCGGGTTCAGGCCCAGCCGGCGGAGTGCGTGGTGGAGTGAGCCGGTTTCCAGATCGGCGGTCAGCAGGGTACTGAGGGTGGGAGTCGCGGGGAAGGTCGCGCGCTCCAGGGCGATCGGGGTGTCGTCGAACAGGCGGACGCGGGTGATGGCGACGACTTGAGGCGGCGCGGGGGCCGACTCCGATGTGGAGGTCGAGGCTGAGGCTGAGGCTGCTGTGGAGGTCGAGGCTGAGGCTGCGGTCGCCGGGTCGCTGACCTGGTAGAGGGCTGCGATCTCGGGCGGCGTGGCGTCGCGCACAGTGGCTTCCAGGACCCGGGAACGCGGGGTCTTGCCCTCGGCGCGCGCCTGGTCGTGGAAGCTCAGCAGGATGCCGACCGGCCGCGCCGCCGCGCCCTTCCGCACGAAACTGCCGCGCCCCGGTACCCGCTCCAACATCCCGTCGCGCTCCAGCCCGGCCAACGCGGCCCGCACCGTCATCCGCGAAACCCCGAACTCCTCCGCGAGCTGCGGCTCGGAGGGGAACGGGTCGCCGTCGTCCGCCGTGGTGAGGCGGCGGCGGAGCTGCTTCTCGATGCGCTCGTAGAGGGGCTGTGATGCGGCCATGGCGATAAGTGTATAGGCTGTCTAGACAGTTGTCTCGCGGAGGCGCCTGACCTGCGTGCTGACGCGCCGTCCCGATGAAGGAGAACACCATGGCCATACCTTCGATCGACGTCCCACGCTGGGACGGCCCGCTGCCGACCCGCGACGAGGCGGCGAAGATGATCGACCACTCGCTGCTGCGTCCCGAGCTCACCCCCGCGGACATCCTGGCCGGCTTGGCCACGGCGCTCGCCTACAGCACGGCTTCGGTCTGCGTCCGGCCGACCGACGTAAAGGCGGCGGCCACGGCCCTGCGCGGCACTCCGGTCGCCGTCGGCACGGTAGTGGCCTTCCCGCACGGCAGCGGCACCACGCCGACGAAGGTCTTCGAGACCACCGAGCTGATCGCACTCGGCGCCGACGAAATCGACATGGTCATCGACATCGGCCGCCTCCGCGCCGGCGACACCGCCTTCACGCAGGACGAGATCGCGGCAGTGGTCGAAGCGGCAGCCGGCCGCCCGGTAAAGGTGATCTTCGAGAACTCCTACCTGACGCAGGAACAGAAGGTCGCGGGCTACCGCGCGGCCGAGTCGGCCGGCGCGGCCTTCGTGAAGACCAGCACAGGCTTCGCCGACGGCGGGGCGACGGCGCAGGACATCGCCCTGATGCGGCGCACCGTCTCACCCGCGGTACAGATCAAGGCGGCCGGCGGTGTCCGAACCCTGGACGCCCTCCTGGAACTCAACCGCCTGGGCGCCACCCGCTTCGGCGCCACGGCCACCGCGGCGATTCTCGATGATGTGGAGGAGCGTCGTCGGTTGTTGGACGTCAGATAACTGGCCCCAAACCTCCACAGGCATAGCTACGAAGCCCAAAACCGCCAACAAGGAGGCGATCATGGGGATTGAGCTCGAACTGCACTCCAAGCGGCCCGCGTGGACAGAGTGGGAAACGTCCAGGGCTACCGTCCTTCAAGGGCCCGAGATGGTGGCGATCCTCTCCGCAAGGAAGTCCCGCAGCAGCCTGACGCGGCTGACGTCGGCGCGTTCGGGGACGATCAGCATGTTCAGCGGCGAGGGTGCGCACGTGTAGTCGGCCAGGACGAAGCGGAGGCGGCCGTCGTGCAGCAGTGTGAAGGTCGCCAGGTGGTGGGTCCCGTGTTGGTCGGTCAATGTGAGTTCGGTGCTTCGGGGGATGTTCGTCCGGCGGATCACATCGTGGTCCGACAGCTGCTCGGGGGTCTGCGGCACGCAGCGCCTGCACACCGATCTGGAGGCGCGGCTGTCGGAGTACCTGGGGACCGAGTCGACGGTCCTGTATTCGTCGTGCTTCGACGCCAACGGCGGGTGTTCGCGACGGTGCTCGATGAGCGGGACGCGGTGGTCTCCGACGAGCTCAACCACGCCTCGATCATCGACGGCATCCGCCTGTCCAGGGCCCGGCGGCTCCGGTACCGCAATCGCGGCATGGCCGACCTCGAGACGCAGCTCGCTTCGTTCCTGCCACCGCTCGCCGGCGGCTGATCGTGACCGACGGCGTGTTCTCCATGGACGGCCACCTGGCCCCGCTGCCGGCGATCTGTGACCTCGCGGACCGGTACGACGCGCTGGTCATGGTCGACGACTCGCACGCCGTGGGGTTCCTCGGCCCGTCCGGCGCGGGTACCCCGGAACTGCTCGGCGTGCAGGACCGGGTCGACGTCCTGACCGGCACGCTCGGCAAGGCGCTCGGCGGCGCCTCGGGCGGCTACGTCAGCGGGCACGCGGGCATCATCGACCTGCTCCGCCAGCGTTCCCGCTGGCGCAGGAGGGATTCCGGATTCTACCGGGGGAGCACCCGATCGTGCCGGTCATGTTCGGTGATGCCGGGCGGGCGGTCCGCGTCGCTGAGCGGATGCTGGGGTGGCTTCGTGGCGGCGAGGCAGGCGGAATAGGGCTCGGGGTATGCGGTCTCTCCGCGACTATGCCTCAGATAACGGGCCCCAAACTTCTTCAACATAGATAGTCCCGATAGCCCTCACAAGAGCTCTAGGGAGCCGCCTTCGGCGGCACTCAACTAATAGAACCAGCCAGTTTGCGCGGACTGGAATCGCTGGTGTGCTGCCGACAGGGGAGTGGCCGGTGGATGAAAGCAAGCACGCTGACTCCGGTCGCTGCGGAAACCCGGTCGCTACCTCGCGGTGGTCTCGGTGACGACTGCCGACCCCAGCGGGCATGGGCCCCGGCGATGGCAGCGAAGTGAAGCCGCGCCAGAGTCCGGGTTCACGGTTTCAATTCGCTGCCATCGCTCACTCTTCGCCCTCTTCGCCGACTTCGTCGAAGCCTCGCGGAGCCCTGGGCTCGATGCCGAGGTAGTCGGCCATGGCGACCAGTCCCTCCTGTCGTGCCATCGCGCGCCCGAGGGCGAACGCCGCGTCGTACGCCTCGCCTCCGAGCTGCGCGCGTACGCTCTGCCTGGCGCCCGCACGGTCCGGGTCGCCGAGGTCGGTACCGCCGCGCAGGGCGTCGGCTGTGCCGAGGAGTCGGGCCGCGCCGTGCGGGTCGCCGGTCGCGTCGGCGTAGGTGGCGATGCCGATGGCGATGCGGGACAGGACCGGCATGTCGTGGGCTGCGGTTCCGAAGACGTACGCCTCGTGGAGCGCTTGCCTCGCCTTGGCCCGTGCGACATCGGTGTCATCAATGCCACAGGCGTCACCGGCGCCATAGGCGTCATTGGCGTCCGCGTCCTGGTGGGAGGCGGCCGAGTACAGCAGCGCCTGCGTCACTTCCCGTAGCGCCAGCAGCTGCGGCGGCCCTTGCCACTGTCCGCGTGTGATCTCGTGGGACTCCCGCAGGTTCTCCCACGCCGTGTCGGTGTCCCCTTCGTAGCGGGCGATGTCGGCCAGGCCGATGTACGCCAGCAGCATCGCCGAGTGGGAGCGGTTCTGGCGGGCCGATTCCAGGATGGAGTTCACCAGGGCCTTGGCTTCGTCCTGGTTGCCGATGCGGGCCAGGACGGTGGCGCGCATCATCTGGACCTGTGCCGCGTCGTCGGCGGCGTTGATCTCGTGGAGCAGGGTCAGCGCCTCGTCCTGCAGTTGCATGGCCCCGGCGGCCTCGCCGTCGGCCATGGCCATGCCGGCGAGCACCGACAGGGAGGCGGACAGGCCCCAGCGTTCGCCGATCTCGGCGAAGCGGCGGCGGGCTTCTTCGAGGTCGCGGCGTTGGGTGAGGAGGTCGCCGCTGTTCTCGGCGGCCATGCCGCGCATCAGGTGCAGCATGCCGCGGACCCAGGGGTCGGGGTGGTTCTCGTGGACGGCGACGGCGGCGACGACCGCGGACAGGTCGTCGGTGATGATCGGGATGGTGCAGGCGGCGATGGCCAGCAGCGGGTTGTCGTACGGCAGGCCGGGGTCGTCGACGACGCCGGCCAGGGCGTCGGTGATGTCGCTGAGCGCGGTCCAGTCCTGGGCGCTGAACAGGCCGGTGAGAGCGTGCAGGATGGTGACCACGGCGTGGGCTTCGGCCGGTGAGTCGCCGTCGACGGACAGGGCCAGGGCGAGCCAGGCGCGGCCTTCGGTGGTCTGGCCGATGATGGACCAGTACCAGGCCAGGGCGGCGGCGAGGCGGATCGCGGTGTCGGCGTCGCCGCTGTCGGCGGCGAAGCGCAGGGCGGCCAGGATGTTGTCGCGGTCGGCGTCCAGGCGGGCGAGCCAGGTGAGTTGTTCGCGGCGGCGCAGGTGGGGCTCGGCTTGTTCGGCGAGGTCGCGGAAGTAGCGGGCGTGGGCGCGGCGGACCTCGGCGATGGCGCCGGCCTCGGTGAGGCGTTCGATGCCGTATTCGCGCAGGGTCTCCAGCATGCGGTAGCGGGGTGCGGGGTCGGCGTGGGGCGCGCG
>NZ_JAAFYZ010000373.1 GCF_018274385.1 Catenulispora pinistramenti
GTGGGGTACGGATCCGCCGGCCGCCGACACGGCGTGGATCACGCGTGGAGAGTGCGTGGTCAGTGTGCTGCGCGCAGGTGTCTCACAGTCGGCCACCGGCGGCTACTTGGCTGGGTAGGCGAGTCGGTTGCCTTCGGCGCTGGTGGTCTCGGTTTCAGCAAGCACGGTCTTGCCTTTGGCGACGGTCACCAGCGTGGTTTCCAGAAGTGGTGTGATGTCCGGTAGCGCTAGGGCTGTGGTCTCGTTGGGGGTGGGCATGCGCGCTTGCACGTATTCCGTGGCGGTGAGTTTGCCGTGACGTGCGGAGAGCCTGGCGAGCTGGGCCGGACGTTCGGGGAACGGGTCGGCTTCTAGCTCGGTGCCCTCGGCTGCGGTGAACGGAAGCACGGTCCGTGTAAGGACTCTGCGACCTGTCGTCGGGTCTGTGGCGGTGGCTTCGCAGATGTACAGCGCGCTGCCTTCGGGAACGCCGATGAGTGCTGCGGTTGTGGCGTCGGCGTCCTGGCGGCGGATCCGTGCTTCGCTGATCGTTTGCAGGGGTTCGGTGCGGGGGCGGTGCAGGACGGTGGCGGCGGCGTTGCGGCGGCGGACGAAGGCGCCTTTGCCGTGTCGGATCTCGATCAGGCCTTCGGTGCGGAGGATCACCAGGGCTTGGCGCAGGGTGGTCCGCGAAACGCCGTACTCTTCGATCATCCGGGCCTCGGATGGCAAAGCGTCCCCGGGCTGATAGACGTCTTGGTTGATGTCGTCGCGGATGCCGTCCGTGACCTGCTGGTACAGCTTGTCGTTTCTGACGATCCGTGCCATGTCCGGCCACCCACAGTTCTATGAGGCGCATCAGTGCGCTGGTCCGACCGCGCTCGGTCGGTCACGTTTCGGTAACGGTTCTCGGGTCTGCGTAGCATCCGCGTGGGGCGGGTTCGGTGTATCAGAACCCTGTCACCTGCACATTGACACCCCATCGGCCTACGCTCGTCATGATAAGTGATGACCGATGTCTATCAAAGAGGGGGTAGCCTCTGGACTGAACTCATCATGACGAGTGACGTCCTATGTCTTGAGAACCGATGTGCGCTCTCGTCAAGGAGTTCGGTACCTGCGCGGGGCGCCGGCCGGGGTCCATTCGGCCGGTGACCTGCGTGGTTGCGGATCCGGGCGCGGCCCGGACGGTCGTGACCGACTCAGAAGCGGGCCTTGCGGCCCTGGACGCGGGAGCGTGAACGTGCAGAACGTCAGAGTGGATGTCGGTGACTGGATCAGGCCTCGCCTGATCGCCGATCCCGAACCGGTGGTCGATTTCGACACCGGCGAGATCAAGATCAACCCCAAGACTGGGGAGCGGGACTACCTGCTGTCGGTGGCGGTACGTCGGGAGGGCCAGCGGCGCGCCAGCGCGATAGAGGTCAAGGTGCGCGGGTTGAGCGCGCCGGAGGTGTCCGAGGGCGACGTGATCGCGTTGGACGGGCTGATCGTGACCTACTGGGAGCAGAACGGCCGCTCTGGCCTGGCCTTCCGGGCCGAGTCCGCCACCAGGGCCACCAGCGCAGTGGCGGGCAACGCGGCGCCGGCCACTGCGGCGCGTTCCGCGTCGACCCCGCCCGCGACACCCCCGGCCGGCGGGCCTCGGTCGGCCAAGGCCGGTGAGTCGGCGTGAGCTGCCCGGGTGAGGCGATACGCCGAATCAGGGAAGGTGTCGAGTCCTTGGCGAAGCTGGCAGAGCTGGCCGAGGGCGCCGAAAAGGCGGGGAAGCGCGCTGAGTGCAGCGGCTACCTGTTCCAGATCTGCACTGTGGGAACAGCGCTTTCGGACTTCGCGGGTCTTCGGGCTGAGGCGATAGACGGGGAGGGCTGAGGCGATGTCGTCGAAGTCTGCCCTGTCGGTGGTGGCGCTCCTGGTGGTCGCTGTGCTGCTGGTCGCCGCGCCGATGGTGCGCGAGCGCTATCCGAGGGCGTGGTGGTACGCCGTATCGTTCCCGATTCTGTGGGTGCGGATCCGGTTCACCTGGCGTCAGCTGGCCTGGGAGTGTGACCTGGCGGTGACGCGTAAGCGGGCACACGCCATGATCGGCGGGATTCTGGTCAAGGGTAAGGAACTTGATCCGGTGGTCCCCCGGCTGCACGTGGGTTGGCCCCGGCCGTTCTCGGTGACGATGCGGGCGCGGATGCTGCCGGGTCAGACCCCTGATGAGTTCGTTGACGCGGCCGAGGCGATGTCGCACGCGTGGCGGGTGCATTCGGTGCGGGTGTCGTCTCCGGCTCGCGGCGAGGTCGAGTTCACGATCTCGGCTCGGGATCCGCTGGCCAACATCACAGCCCCGGGAGCACTGGCGCGGCGTAAGCACCACGGGCGGCCGTGGTTCGGGGTGTCGGTGTCCGCCGAGTTGGAGGAGACGCCAGGCGCGGCGGACGCCGCGAAACTCCTGCGGGTCTTCGTCGGGCTCCTGGAGGACGGAAGCCCGTGGGTGCTGGATCTTCGGCTACTGCCGCACTGGCTGATCACAGGTGCCACACAGTCGGGGAAATCGACACTCATGAACGCGGCGGTGGTCGAGCTGGCGCCGCGTCCGGTCGCGCTGGTCGGTATCGACCTGAAAGGCGGCATGGAACTGGGCAACTACACTGCGCGGCTCTCGGCGCTGGCCACGGATCGGCCGGCGGCGGTACGGCTGCTGGGTCACCTGGTTGATGTGGTGCTGGAGCGCACAGTGCAGTGTCGCGTCGCCCAAGTCCGGTCCATCTGGGACCTGCCAGAGCAGATCCGACCGGTACCGATCGTGGTGTTGGTCGATGAGCTGGCAGAGCTGTACCTAGCCACCGACCCCAAGGGCAAGGCCGACGCGCTGGCCTGCTCCACGAACCTGGTTCGCCTGGCCCAGCTGGGCGCAACCCTCGGGGTGCATCTGCTGGTAGCAGGTCAACGTGTCGGGTCGGACCTGGGACCGGGTGTGACGATGCTGCGTGCGCAGCTCGGCGGACGGATCTGCCACCGGGTCACCGATCCGGAGACGGTCAAGATGACGCTCGGGGACAAGTTCCCTGACGCGGTGATCGCCGCGCAGAGCATCGGACCGCTAGAGCGCGGCGTGGCCATCACCACCACCAATGAGGGTGGGTGGATGCGGGCGCGCTCGGCGAACATCGGCGCGGAGCAGGCGCAGCGGATCACCACCGACTACGCGCACCAACGGGTGTGGCTGCCTGGTCTGAGCGACTTCGACCGCCCCGGGGGTAAGACGTCATGATCGTGAATACGTCAGCTGCGTTGCTGTTCGGGATCGCGACCTTCCTCATGCTCCGGGCACGAACAGTCAAGATCCTCGAATCGATCATCGTCGGCCTGTTCGGATTCACCCTGGCCTCCTCGATGTTCGGGACGGCGATCAGTGCAGCGCTGCACTCCATCTTCTACGCGCACGCGGTAAAGAACGGCGTGCCGATCGCACCGGGTACCCCTGCGGCGCCATGGACCAGTGGTCCGTGATGAGCCGTGACTCGGACACGATCACGCTGCTGTGGCTGCTGGCCGCTATCGGCGTCGTGGCCTACCGCCGACACATCGCCTACTGGCTGGGAATCGGCATGGTCATGCTGCTGCTGACAAGCCTGCTCCTGGACTCCCACCACTAGAGAACAGCGCCACCTGGGGGCGCCGGACCGAACTCGACTCAGGTCCGGCGCCCCCGCCCCTATCCTCACGCGCGCATCACAACCAACTCGCGACACGACTAGCCAGAACACGCACCTGCGGCCCTCGGCCCTGCCGACTGTCCATCGGCCTGGGCGCCTCCGCCGCGATACCTCAAGCCTCTTACCTTCTCCCTGATGCCTCCAACGGTCCCCGCGCGTTCCGTCCGCATCGTCGCGGCGCCTGCCGGTCTCATCGGTCGGCGCCGCCCGGTCTGCAAGGAGAGGCAGACGTGTCCCAGACCACAGGGTCTGATGCCGCAACATCCACCAACGCCCCGGCCGTGCCGAATCCTGATCGGCTGACGTTGGTCCCGATCGAGGATCGGGCCTGGTTCGAGCTGCTGTCGCGGCCGGACTATCCCGCAATCGAGCAACAGATCTACGACGTAGGCGCCTGCGAAAACCCGGTTTGGCTGTCCGGCCGGACGCTGCTGGTCGCAGTCGCGACCGGGGAAATCGTCTCGTCGTGGTCGTCAGCGGGAACCCCGTTCGGCGCGATACCGCTGCGCTGCATGAACCGGCGGGCCACCCGATGCGCATCCTGCTCACGGCTGTATGCCGGGGACGCATTCCAGCTGGTGCGCGCGGGCCTGTCCGGCGGCAAGGGAGTCCCGGACACAGTGGCCGGGCATCCGCTGGTGTTCGCCACGCTCACCGCGCCCTCGTTCGGCCCGGTGCATCGGCGCCCCAATCCCGACCGGCCTAGGGACGTGTGCCGGGCTCGGCGCGGCAAGCCTCGGTGCGCCCACGGAGTGGCGATGACCTGCCAACAACAGCATGAGCCCGGGGACCTGCTGATCGGACAGCCGCTCTGCGTAGCCTGCTACGACTATCCCGGGCATGTGCTGTGGAACGCGGGAGCGTCTGCGCTGTGGGCGCGGATGGTCGACTTCCTGTACTGGCGACTCGCCCGCGCCGGCGGGATCCCCAGGCCGTACATCCGGCGCACCCTGCGCATCGAATACGTACGCGTCGCCGAGTACCAGGCGCGCGGGCTCGTCCACTTCCACGCAGCCTTCCGCCTGGACGGACCCGAAGACAGATCACAGGAACCACCTGCGTGGGCCACGGCCGAACTGCTCGCTGATGCCATAGGTCAGGCAGCCTCAGCGGCACGGCTCCGCCTGGCGGAAACCGTCGAGATCGGCGCCCCCGTACTGCACTTCGGGCGACAACTCGACGCCCGACCCATCGTGCTCGATACCGGACTGCCAGCAGAGCGCGCAGCCGGCTACCTCGCAAAATACGTCACCAAGGGGACAGAGGACGCTCACGGCGCCGATAGACCCATCACACACCGATCACAGATAGCCGCGCTGGCACGCACCGAGCATGTACGGGCACTGATGTATTCGTGTCGCACAGTCGGTGCGCTGGCGCCCTATGAGGCGCTGGGTCTGCATCGCTGGACACACATGCTCGGATTCGGCGGGCAGCCACTGACCAAAACCCGCCGCTACTCCAGCACCTTCGCAGCCCTACGGCAGGCACGCGCAGACTTCCGAAGCACGCAACCGCCTAGCTCCGATGGCCAAGAGACCTTGCGGGACAGCCTGTGGCGCTACGCCTGGCAGGGATGGCCAAGCGTCACCATCGCAGAGCAGGCCGCTGGCGTCCGTGAGGCAATCGAGCACAACCGCGAGGTAGCGCGAGGCACCGCCGACGGGCGTGGTGCCGTGTGACCGATGAACCGAATCAGCGTCGCCACGTGGTGCCGGGAGGGGAAGAGGAGGTGGAGGCGTTGCGGGCGTGGGCTGCGGAATGGGCTCGGCGTCTTCCGCCGTGGTCGGATGAGAAGTGGGCCCGGATCAACATCACGCTTGGCCGCAGGGTGCGTACAGGGCGGGGCGGTCGTAGCACGCGAAGGGACGAACGGTGAGGACGCACGCAAACGTGTGTACCGCCTAAGCGGACCGTACATGCAGAACGGCGCGACGCGCTCCTTTCAGGTTCTCAACTCTTGCTGCGCCCGGGTCTTGCCGCCTGGAGGTGGTGACTACG
>NZ_JAAFYZ010000374.1 GCF_018274385.1 Catenulispora pinistramenti
CCCCAGCCCCGCTTCTCTGGTGGCCAGCCCTGCGCGGCATCTGGACCCAAGGCCGCCGGATCGAGCGCACCTGCTACATCCTCGGCCTGGTCCTCATAGCCTCAGGCGCGTTCCACTTCGCCGTGTTCTTCATCCGCGGCGGCCCCTGGGAGGGCCCGGTCTCCTGGCGCAAGCCGACCACCTTCGGCCTGTCCTTCGGCCTCACCCTCATCGCGGTGGCCTGGGTCGCCTCCTCCCTCAAACTCACCGAGCGCACCCGCGTCCTGGCCCTGGGCGTCTTCGCCGCCGACTGCTTCGTCGAGGTCGGCGGCATCACGCTCCAGGCCTGGCGCCACGTCCCCTCGCACATCGACCTGCGGGGCTCCTTCAACACCGGCGTGTCGATGACCCTGGCCGTCGGCGGCGGCGTCCTGGTCCTGGTGCTGGGCCGGCTCGCCTTCGCGGCGTTCCGCGGCGACCCCGACGCGGCCCCCTCGATGCGCCTGGCTCTGCGCGCCGGGTTCGCCACCCTGATGATCGGCCTGCTGGCCGGGGCGGCGATGATCGCCCGCGGTACGAGCGAGGCCCGCAGCGGGCACCAGCAGCAGGCCTACCTGGACCTCGGCTTCCTGAAGCTGGTGCACGGCATCAGCCTGCACGGCGTCCTGGTGCTCCCCGGCATCGCCTGGCTGCTGACGCAGACCTCGTGGCCGGAGGAGAAGCGGACCCGGGTCGTGAAGCTGGCCGCGTCCGGCTACGGGCTCGCGATCCTCGCCGCGCTGGTGTGGGACCTCGTACGAATGTGACACCCCGACCAGACCACTCCCATGACCCAAATCAAGCCTTCACAGTCCCCGCCGCAGCGAACTCGGTCCACCCCGACCAAGCACCGTTCGCCACCACCTCGAACCGGCTCCACACCGACCCGTCACCCAGCACCGCGAACACCTCCACCCGACCGTCGACGTGCCGAGTCACAGAGGTAGCGATCACCGCCGCCCCCGCGGGCCCGAACCCCTCACCCCACTCCGACCAGCCCCCGCCCGCAACAGTCTCGAACCGGTTCCGGATCCCACCCGACGCCGTCACCGCGAAGACCTCCACCCGACCGTCCTGGTGCACGGCAGCGGCGACGGTCCCCGGAGCCCCGTACCCGTTCGCCCCGCCGGTCGGGCCGTAGACGCTCCAATCAGTCCACGAACCGTTCGCCGTCGTCTCGCCCCTGTTCCGCATCGACCCGTCGCTCATCACGGCGAACACCTCCAGCCGACCGTCGACGTGCCGGGCCGCACTCAGGCTGTCCGTGACGCCACCGCCCTGCGGACCGAACTCGTTCCAGCTGGACCAACTGGGCCACGCTCCGCTCGGCGCCGTCTCGAGCCGGTTGGCGACGCCGCCCGACGGCGTCACCGCGAACAGCTCCACCCGGCCGTCGGAATGCACCCCGACCGTCAGCGCCCTGGCGGTCCCGGACGGCGCGAACGCGTTCCACCCCGACCACGCGCCGCCGACCGAGGTCTCGAAGCGGTTCTGCACGGAGCCGTCACTCATCACCGCGAACACCTCAAGCCGCCCGTCGGCATGCCGCCCGGTCGCCACCGAACTGGCCAGCGCCGCGAACCCGAAGCCCCGGGCCGGGCTGAAGTCGCTCCAGTCGCTCCACGCGCCGTTCGGCGCCGACTCGGACCTGTTCCGGATCCCACCGGCCGGCGTCACCGCGAACAGCTCGACCCGGCCATCAGAACGCACCCCGCCGGCCATCCGCCCCCCGCTCCCGGCCTGATACAGCACCGAACCGGCGCCCCACTGCCCGAAGTCGGCGGTCAGCGCCTGGTCCCCGTCGACCTCCGCACCGTCGAACGTGAACGGCGTCCGGTTCTGCCACAGCTGGATACCGGGACAGGGCAAGCTGTTACGCCCGCCCGAATACGCGGTCGAGCACGACTGCCAGGCCCAGCGGATACGCCCCGAGGCCAGCAGCCAGCCCAGGGCGTCGTAGCTGCTGTAGCAGCCGGTGCGGGCGACACCGATCACCGAGGCGACGCCGTCGAAGTAGGCGTTGACCGCGTCCATGTCCGCGGCCTGCACATCCCAGTCCACGCTGAAGTAGATCGGCCGATCCGCCGGCATCCCGCACGCCGCCGCCTGCCGCTGCGCCTCGGTGGCGTCCGCGGCGCCCTGGCCGAAGCCCTGGCGCGGGCCGTCGACAGCGGTCTCCCAGTTGCAGACCACTGCGATCCCGGCCATGGTCAGCGCCTGGGCCTCGGCCGCCGTGAGGTTCTTCTCCGGGCTGTAGCTGAGGTAGCGGACCACGAACTTGTAGCCGGCCGACGTCATCGCGCCGGTGGAGGGATGCGGGGTCCAGGCGTAGTCCAAGCCCGTCGCGACCGGGACCGGGGCCTGATCCGGCACCTGGCCTGGCACCTGGCCTGGCAGGTCCTGAGCACGACGCGCCATCGGGACGAAAGCCCCCTTGGCCGCCTCCGCCTCCGCTGCCGCTGCCGACGCCGGCCGCATCCCCGCCACCCCCGCCAACGTCACCGCGCCGGCGGAGGTCAGCAGCCGACGGCGTGACACAGGGCTCGAGCTCGAGTTCATCACGGAGACCATTTCAACCCCATGACCCCCGATAACCGGTGATTTGGTCGCGCGTCGTCAGATCTCCAGCGCCTTCATGAACGCCTCCGCGATCAGCGCGTGCCCCGCCAGGTTCGGGTGGACCCGGTCGTCCGCCCAGTCCTGAGACGCGGTGCTCACCAGTGCGCTGTCGAACACCTGCTGGGTCGGGATGTGCACCGCGTCGAACTCCTCGGCCAGCCCGGCGACCACGGTCACGAACTTGTCGCTGGCCGCACGCTGCGGCTCGTCGCGGTCCGGCTCGATGATGTACGGGTCGGCCAGGATCAGCCGGCAGCCGGTCTCCTCCACAGCCCGGCGCAGCAGCGTGCGCAGAGTGTCGGTGTACTCGTCGAGCGGGACGGCGTTCTCCGGGTGGCCGTCGAAGGCCCGCCAGACGTCGTTGATCCCGATCATCACCGACAGCCAGTCCGGCCGCGGGGCCAGCGCGTCGGCCTCCCAGCGCCCGGCCATGTGGCGCGTGGTGTTGCCGCTGATGCCTCGGTTGGTCCAGGTCAGCCGGGTGCCCGGGTGCCGGGCCGTGGTGAACGCCCGCAGCAGGCTGACGTACCCCCGGCCGTAGGGGGCGTCGTCCTCGCGACGCCCGCAGTCGGTGATGCTGTCGCCGATGAGCAGAATGTGCTGGCCGTCCTTGAAGTACACGGATCTCGCCTTCCGATGCGCACTGCGGATGGGGAACATCCGATCATGCCCCGGCCGGACCCGATCGGGCGAGGGTGTCGATCCATTCTTCGAGACGCCGCCCCTGCCGGGTCATCACCTCCGGCTCGCGCAACGCGTTGGCCAGCACCGACATCCCCTGGTACGCCGCGACGAGTTCGACCGCGAGGTCGGACGCGTCGTCCCGGCCCAGCTGCCGGAACTGCCCCTCGGCCCAGTCGATCAGCCCCCGCAGCACCCCGGCCGCCGCCTGGTCCAGGCCGTCCTCGCGCTTGTCGAGTTCGGCGGCCAGGGTGCCGAACGGGCAGCCGTAGCGGGCCGCGACCTCGCGCTGCTCGACCCAGCCGGCGATCAGGGCTTTGAGCCGGGTCGCCGGATCGGGGAGCCGGTCGAGGCGCCCGGTGATGCCGGACAGCCGGTCCCGGTGCGCGCCGAGGGCGGCCTCGACCAGCTGGTCCTTGGTCTTGAAGTAGTAGTAGACGTTGCCCAGCGGGACGTCCGCCGCCTGCGCGATGTCGCTGAGCGTGGTGCGCTCCACGCCCTGGTGGTGGAACACCTCCGCGGCCGCTGACGCCAACCGTTCGCGCTTGCCGCCGCCTCGGGGCTTCGCCTTGGCCCCAGCCTGTGAGTCAGTCACCTAACTGAGGATAGACAACCGCCTCGTGAATCCGCTAGCGTTCTTTTCAGTTAGCCAACTAACTCACACTCTGAACTGGGGAGAATCATGATCGTTGTGACCGGAGCCACCGGGAACGTGGGCCGCGCCCTGCTACGGACGCTGGCCACCGACGGGCACTCGGTGACCGCTGTGGCCCGACACATCCAGAACTCCGACATCCCGGCCGACATCCCAGCCGGCGTGCGCGCCATCGCAGCCGACCTCGGTGTGCCGACCTCCCTGGACGCGGCACTCACCGGCGCGAAGTCCCTGTTCCTGCTGGTGGCGGGCGACGACCCGGCCGGGGTCCTGGCCCGGGCGAAGGCCGCCGGGGTCACGAAGGTCGTGCTGGTCTCCTCGCAGGGCGTCGGCACCCGCCCCGGCGGCGCGTACGCCCACGCCGCACGCTTCGAACGAGCGGTCGTCGCCTCAGGACTCGCATACACGATCCTGCGCTCCGGCGGCCTGGACTCCAACGCCTTCGCCTGGACCGGACCGATCCGCGCGCAGCGGCTGGCCCCGGCGCCGTTCGCCGAGGTCGGGCTGCCGTTCGTGGATCCGGAGGACGTCGCCGCCGTGGCCGCGGCGGCGCTCACCGAGGACGGCCACGACGGCGCGACCTACGTGCTCACCGGCCCGGCGCCGACCACGCCCCGGCAGCGGGCGGCGGCCATCGGGGAGGCGATCGGGGCGCCGGTGACCTTCGTGGAGATGACCCGGGAGGAGGCTCGGGCCCAGATGTCCCAGTTCATGCCGCCGGAAGTGGTCGAGGGCACGCTGTCGATCCTCGGCGAGCCGACGCCCGAGGAGCAGACGGTGAGCCCTGACGTCGAGCGGGTGCTGGGCCGGCCGGCGCTGCCGTTCAGCGCGTGGGCTCAGCGGAACGCCGCTGCGTTCCGATGAACAGGAACGCGACCAGCCCGGTCCCGATCAGCACGAAGCCCGCGCTGGCCAACGATCCGAGCGTCCCGAGCACCGCCACGCCGAGCGCCGAGCCGCCCTGCCGCACCCCGTTCAGCGCGCCCTGCCCGGTCGCGGCCAGGTCGGCCGGCGCGGCGACGGCCATCTCGGCCGCCGCGCCGGGGATGGCCAGCGTCCCGGTCGCCGCCAGCGCCAACTCGGCGGCGATCAGCAGCGGCAGCGGCACGTGGTGGCCGGCGGTGACGGCCAACAGCACCCCGGCGACCACGGACGCCGCCATCCCGGTCAGCAGGACCGGACGCGCGCCGCACCGGGCGACCAGCCGGCCGGTGAAGAACGGCATGACGCAGACCGGGAAGGTCAGCGGCAGCGCCGCCAGCCCGGCCGCGAACGGCGAGAGGTGGTCGGCGTGCTGCAGCCAGATGTCCAGCAGGTACATCCCGCCGAAGAAGGCGAAGCAGGATTCCGCGGCGGCCACGAAGGACGCCCTGACCCGCGGCAGCGCGACCAGGCTCGGCGGCAGGACCGGCGCGGCCACCCGGCGTTCGACCGCGGCCAGCGTCCCGAAGGCGGCCACCGCGGCGAACATCGGCACCAGCGCCACGGCCGAGGTCCAGCCGCGGCTCCCGGCCTCGACCAGTCCGAACGTGAGCAGCCCCAGACCCGCGGTGGCCAGCACCAGCCCGGACCGGTCCAGCGCCCGCCCGGCCCGCGCCGGCGACGGGTTCGGCAGCAGGCGCGCCGCCAGCAGCGTGAGCACGGCGATCGGCGGATTCACCAGGAACACCAGCCGCCACCCGCCGAGCTCGACCAGCGCGCCCCCGAGCAC
>NZ_JAAFYZ010000375.1 GCF_018274385.1 Catenulispora pinistramenti
TGTGTATAAGAGACAGGTCGGCCGGGGTAGGGGCGGCGACGACCGGCCCTAGATAGCTCGCGCCTCCTTGGAGGAACCGTCACCCTTCTTCGGGTCGTCGCTCGCGGGCACGTCGATGCCCAGCGCGACGTTCAGTTCCTCCTCGCGGTCGTGCGCCCGCTCGCGCACGTCCTCGAAGAACTCCTTGACCGAGTCCAGCAGACCACCGCCGGAGACGGCGGCCCGGTCCGCGAGCCCCGCGGGGGTCAGCTCCTTCGCGGTCGCGGTGACCTTGCGGAAGACCAGCACTCCCGCGGTCGCGCCCATGGACACCCAGAAGAGCCGGCGCACAGTTCCAGTGAACATCAGAACGTCATCCCTTCTTCTTGTCCGCGCGACGGGCCTTGCGGTCCGCCTTCAGCTCCGCCTTGACCCTTTTGGCCACGTCCTCATTCTTACGCGAGGTGATGGCCGCGCGCACCCCATAACTGAACGAGGCCACCTTCACCAGCGGGCCGCCGATCGCCGAGGTGGCGGTGGAGACCAGCCCGGAGACGTTCTTCGACATCGTCTCGACGTTGTCGGTGATGGCGTCGACCTTGACCAGCTGGGCGTTGCCGTTCTTGACGGTGTCGGTGATCTCGTTCAGGAGCGGGACGGTCTCCTGGGTGATGCCGGCGACCAGCTTGGTCGTCTCCTTCAGCACTTCGGCCACCCGAACCAGGACGAAGGCGAAGAAGAGCACTCCGATCGCGAAGAAGATCGCGAAGATCAGTCCGACAATCGCGCCAGCGGACACCAGGGACTCCCTGAGTTGTTATTGGTATTGACGACACGCTCTGTTTGAGCGATACACAGTGTTTGAGTTTGAGGACAGCACCTTATCGCGCGGCGGGGGGTGTGAAGCACGGGGCTCGGCGGCGTTGGGCCGTCCGGCGTGTCAGGAGGCTTCGGAGCCCGCGTCGGGCGCGGAGCCGTCCAGCAAGGCCCTGACCCGCTCGTAGACGTCGGAGTAGCGGGCCTCGGCGCCGTGCCGGGTGGGCTCGTAGTAACGCCGGTCCTTCACGGCGTCCGGCGCGTACTGCTGCGCGGCCACGCCGCCGGGGACGTCGTGGGCGTAGATGTAGCCCTGGCCGTGGCCCAGGGACTGGGCCCCGGAGTAATGAGCGTCACGCAGATGCGGCGGCACCGGGCCGGCCAGACCCTTGTGCACGTCGTCCAGGGCCGCTCCGATGGCCTTCACCGCGGAATTGGACTTCGGGGCCAGCGCCAGGTGGATCACCGCGTGCGCCAGCGTGATCTGCGCCTCGGGCCAGCCGATGAACGACACGGCCTGCATCGCGGCCACCGCGACCTGCAGCGAGCTGGGATCGGCCATGCCGATGTCCTCGCTGGCCGAGATCACCAGGCGGCGGGCGATGAAGCGCGGGTCCTCCCCGGCGTCCACCATGCGGGCCAGGTAGTGCAGCGCGGCGTCCGCGTCGCTGCCGCGCACCGACTTGATGAAGGCGCTGGTGACGTCGTAGTGCTGGTCGCCGTCCCGGTCATAGCGGACCGCGGCCCGGTCGACCGCCTGCTCCAGGATGTCCAGGGCGAGCTCGGCCGGAGCCGCGCCCTCGGCCGCCGCGAGCGCCCCGGCCGCCCCGGCTTCCAGCGCGGTCAGGGCCCGGCGGGCGTCGCCGCCGGCGATGCGCAGCAGGTGGGCCTCGGCGTCCTCGGGCAGCGTGACCTTCCCGCCCAGGCCGCGCTCGTCCTGGACCGCACGGTGGATCACCTCGCGGATGTCGTCCTCGGTGAGCGGCTGCAGGGTCAGCAGCAGCGAGCGGGACAGCAGCGGGCTGATGATGGAGAAGTGCGGGTTCTCGGTGGTCGCGGCCACCAGCGTGACCCAGCGGTTCTCGACCGCGGGCAGCAGAGAGTCCTGCTGGGCCTTGGAGAAGCGGTGGATCTCGTCCAGGAACAGCAGGGTCTCGCGGCCGTACATGCCCAGCTCCCGCTTCGCGCGGTCCACCACGGCCCGGACCTCCTTGACGCCCGCGTTGATCGCGGACAGCTCGGCGAAGGTGCGGTCGGTGGCGTTGGCCAGCACGTAGGCCAGGGTGGTCTTGCCGGTGCCGGGCGGGCCCCAGAGCAGGATCGAGGACGGCACGGTGACGCCGTCGGCGGCCTTGACCAGCCGCCACAGCGGGGAACCGGCTCTGAGCAGGTGTTTCTGCCCGACGATCTCGTCCAGGGTCCGAGGCCGCATGCGGACCGCGAGCGGGGCCGCCGTCCTGGCCTTCTCGGTGCCCGCCTCCTCGAACAAGTCCAGCTGCTCCACGTCACGACCTTAGCGCCCCGGGCTGACAGAGCCATAAGTCACAATGATCGCCATGACGGGAGACACCGACATGACGGAACCGGTGATACGGCGCCTGGAGTCGGCCGAGGAGTTGTTCGCGGCCGCCGGGGGCGACTACCTGCTGCGCTCGGACGCCGCCCCGGAGGAGTCGCTGGAGCAGCAGGGCGTGGCCTGGGCGGCTGCCGACGGCGGCTTCGCCTTCGGCGGCTCGCAGGACGGCCCCGGCCTGGTCGACTGGCTGACCGTGATCGGGACGCCGGAGACGGCCGGCGCGCTGCTGCGGCACGCGCTGGAGTCGCTGCCGCGGCGGCCGTACGGCTTCTCCGTGCCGCGCGGCACGGACCTGCGGGCGCTCGACTTCTCGGAGCCGGAGACGTGGGACTTCATGGCCTTCGACCCGGCCTGGGGCGTCGAGCTGCCGACGCTGCCCGCCGAGGCGCGGGTCACCGAGCTGCTGCCGTCCCCCGCGGCCGACGCCGAGATCGGCGACTTCCTGAAGCTCGCGAACCCCTCGCACTCGGCCAAGCCGGGCTGGGACGCGATCCAGACGTGGGGCGTGGTGCGGGACGCCGAGGGCGCGCTGCTGGCGTGCGGGGCATACTGCCGACGCGACGGCGGCAACGGGTACCTGGCGTCGATAGGGACCCGGCCCGACACCCGCGGCCAGGGCCTCGGCGCGGCGGTGTCGGCCTGGCTGACCCGCCGATCGATGGCGAACGCCGACGGTTTCTGCGCCCTGGGCCACTGGCACCCGAACGAGCCCGCGCGGCGGATCTACGCGCGCCTCGGATTCCGCACGACGCACCGAATGACGAGCGGGAGGTTCGCTGCGTGAGCCGCTTCGACCTGCGCGAGGTGTGTGTCCGCCGCGACGGGCACCTGATCATCGACCGGGTGACGGCCACCATCGCCCCCGGCCGCTGCACCGCCCTGGTCGGCCCCAGCGGCGCGGGCAAGACGACGCTGCTGCGGCTGTTCAACCGGCTTGACGACCCGAGCACCGGCACCGTGCTGCTGGACGGGGCGCCGCTGGAGACGCTGGACGTGCTGGCGCTCCGCCGCCGGGTGGGGCTGGTCGGCCAGCGTCCGGTGCTGGTGACCGCGTCGGTGCGGGAGGAGTTGCGGGTCGGCGCGCCCCAGCTGACCGACGGGGAGGCGCTCGGCTTGCTCAAGCGGGTCGGGCTGCCGGAAGAGTTCCACGAGCGGCCGACCGAAGGCCTGTCAGGGGGCGAAGGCCAGCGGGTCTGCCTGGCCCGCACACTCGCGGTCGGGCCGGAGGTACTACTGCTGGACGAGCCGACCTCGGCCCTGGACCCAGAGGCCGCGGCCGCGGTGGAGGACACGCTGTGCGGACTGATGGGTGGCGGGCTGACAGCGATCCTGGTCAGCCACAGCGCGGCGCAGGTGCAGCGGATGGCCGACGACGCGCTGGTGCTGCGCAAGGGGCAGCTGGTGGAGAACGGGCCGGTCGCCGAGGTGCGCTATGTGAACGGCGGCGGGTGAGCGGGGACAGGTGAGTGGGGACAGGTGTGCGCTGTCGGCGGCCGAATCGCACGGAATCCGGCCGACAGACCGCCGACACTCGTCTACTCCGCGAGCCGATGCTGATCCGGCCGCGCCGATCGCCCGCAGCCCCGCGGCACCTAAACTCGCGGCATGAGCAGCCCCGCGGTACCGGAATGGACCGGCGTAGCCCTGTCCGTCAGCCTCGTCGGCCTGGCGGTGCTCATCGCCTGGCGCCAGCGCCTGGGCCTGGCGCGCGAGATCGTGATCGCCGGGGTGCGGGCCGGGATCCAGCTGTTCCTGGTCGGCGCGGTCCTGCTGTTCCTGTTCAAGCACGCGGGCCTGCCCGGCGGGTTCGCGTGGCTGGCGGTCATGGTGGTCATCGCCGGGCAGGTGGCGGGGCGGCGGGGCAAGGGGCTGCGGCACTCGCGTTACGTCGCCACCGCGGCTGTGGCGATCGCCGCCGCGGTGACCATGGGCGTGCTGATGGCGTTCGGCGTCATCCAGACCACGCCGCGGGTGGTGGTGCCGGTCGGCGGGATGGTGGTGAGCGGGTCGATGGCGGCGACCGGGGTCACCCTGTCGCGGATGATGGCCGAGGCGCGGGGGCAGCGGGCGGCCATCGAGGCCCGGTTGTCGCTGGGGCTCAGCGCGGCCGCGGCGTTCGCGCCGCATCGCCGGGAGTTGCTGCGGACCGCCTTGATCCCGACGCTGGACTCCACGAAGGTGGTCGGCCTGATCAGTCTGCCCGGGGCGATGACCGGGCTGATCCTGGCCGGGGTGTCACCGGAGGTGGCGATCCGGTATCAGATCGTGGTGATGTACATGCTGCTGGCCGCCGCGGTGATGGCCGCGTTGGCCGCCGCGGAGCTGGGGCAGCGGATGCTGTTCACGCCCGCACAACAGCTGCGGTAGGGATTTCGAGGCGGGAGGGCCGAGGCCTCGGATACGGAATGCCATCGTGGCCCGATCGTGTGACTGAGCCACAACCCCCTGCTCAGCCGCCATGCGGACGGCCGCGTCCGCCCTTCGAACACTGTCAGATGCTCAATAGCGGCCGTCCGTTAATCGCACTCTCAGGCTGGTATGCCTAAGCTCCACTCCCATGACTACGCCAAGCACCGACAGCGTCGACGCCACCGACGACGCGGTCCTCGAGGCCGAGACCGAGACCGCCGCCGTTCCGGCAGCCGACAAGACCGCCTCCGCCTCCGTGGCGGACGACATCGCGCCCGACGAGATCGTCCCGGAACTCGTCGAGGACGAGGACGACTATCTCGACGCCGACCTGGCCCCGGAGCCGGAGCGCACCGGCTCCGGCATCGCCACCGGCGCGGCCGCGATCGTGGCCGCCGGCCTGGCCCTGACCTCGATGGGCGGCAGCTGGCTGGGCGACGTCCTGGCCCAGCGGCAGACCCTGATCGGCCAGATCAACACCGCCAACTCGGCCGCCGACGCGATCATCAAGCAGCGCTACACCGAGCCCTGGCACAAGACCGCGCTGGTCGGCATCTGGTTCGCCGTGGCGGCCATGCTGGTCGCCGCCGCGACCCTGTTCGTCGGCGAGTTCTTCGCCAAGCGCCCGGCCCCGACCTGGGTCCGCGCCCTGACCTGGGGCGCCCTGGCGCTCGGCATCGTCGGGCTGGGGGTGTCGGCCGCGATGTACTTCGACGTCTTCACCGGGACCATCTCGGTGCCGGCCGGCTCGGCGAGCACCGGCGGGCAGTAGCCGCACCCCGCCCGCC
>NZ_JAAFYZ010000376.1 GCF_018274385.1 Catenulispora pinistramenti
GGGTGGGGCCGGCGACGAGCTCGCGGCGACGGGGGCGGATGCGGGCCCTGATGATGGTGTCGCAACCGAGCAATCAGCGCTGGTCGGCTTGGCTGAGGCGAGTCCCAGCGTGGGCGAGGTCGCTGCGGGCGGTGCCGATAGCGCTGCGGGCCTGGCCGGTGCCGCTGGTTCGGTGAGCGAGGCGCCTGCCGTGGCGGCCGCGAATTCAGCTGCCGGCTCTAGTGCTGCGGGCGGCGCCAGGGGCGTCGAGCAGTCAACTCCGGCTGGCTTGGCTGATTGTTCTGCCGAGCCCACCGCAACTGTTGCGGGTTCGGCGGCTGATCGTGGCCCTGTTGGTCCGGTCGGCGCACCCGCCCTCGCCGCCGCCCTCGACCTGGCCGCCGACATCTTCCTCACCGGCGTCTCCAACCTCGCCGCCGGCTTCACCCCGCGCCTGGCGCGCGTCCGGCGCGACCTCGACTCCGCGAGCCTGCGGTGGCCGCTCCTGGCCACTGAGGATCTGGCCGACCAGTTGGCGGCGCATGCGGATCGGGCCGCGCGGCATCAGCAGGTGCTGGTCGCGGATCTGTTGGCGGAGCTCGTCGCGCGGGCGCGGGTTGCCGGGGCCGCGGTGGGGCAGCCTCGGTCGCGGGTGCTGGGTACCGAGGAGGCGGCGGAGGTGGCGCTGCGGCGGCTGCGGCTGACCGCGCTCGGGTGCCGGGTGCAGGCGCTCGGGGAGGATCGCAGGGCCCTGGTCTTCCTCGCGGATCCGGGTGCCGGGATCGTTCTCACGCTGGACGGGCGGTTCCCGGGGGCGGCGACGGGTGCCGATCTGGTCGCGCGCCGGTTGGCCGGGAGCACCGTGGGGGTGCTGGCCGGGGGGAACGTCGTGACCGAGACCGCGCATCGGCGGGCGGACCGGCGGTTGCGGCTGGCCGTGAACCGGGTCGCGCGCACGACGGTCAGCCAGTCCGGTGGCGCCTGGGGCCACCTGCCCTCGACGTTGCTGGCCCGCGACCTGGACGCGCTGGCCGCCGAGTTCGACCGCCTGCCGCCGCGCCTGGTGCGACCGCGGGTCGATGCCGAAGACGTGCGGGTCGTGGAGATCGCAGACGTCGAATACCTCGGCTACGAGCCCGGCAGCCAGCGGCTGACCGCCGTGGTGCGCGGTACGGCCGGCGGCACCGCGCTGGTCGTCTCCGAGTACCGCGCCGTCACCCCCGGCGCGCTGGACGCCCTCGCCGACGCGCTCCAGCGCGATCCGACCTTCGTCTCGGCCACCGTGCGACGCGGGCGCGGCGGCCTGGTGCTGACCCCGATCGCGGTGGTGGCCGAGGGCCGCGTCGTGGTGCCGGACCTCGCCTCCGGAGACGGCTCCAAGGCCCTCGACGACGGCGGCGCGCCGGCCCCCGATCGCCTCACCGCCGCGATCGAGGCCGCGTTCGAACTGCTCGCGGAGATGGCGCACCGAGGCGCGCGGCACCTGCCGCCCTCGTTCGAGGCGCGCCTGGGTTCGACGGCCGAACGCCTCGACACCGCCGGACTCGGACGCTGCGCCACCGATCTTCGTGGTCTGAGTCGCACCCTGGGCCCGGACCCGGGACGTGCGGCCTTCGACGCGTGGGCCGATGCCGCGATCCGCCTGATCACCACAGCCGAACTGCGCTGACCGGCACCGGGGGTCACCGTATCGGGGACCCCGCATCGCGGATCACCGTAACCGACGTCGGCCGCGCAGTCGCGCGGCCGACGACCGCGCGTCCGGCGTCAGTCTGCGATCTTGCCCATCAAATCCCCGAGCCGGTTCGCCGCCTCCGGCCCGACCTCCCGGTCCACCAGATGCACCACGGCCTCGCCGGAGCGCAGCGCTCGCAGCATGTTCGTGTCGGCGGTCATCGTCGCCGGCACCGTGAACAGCACCGTCGGCGCGAGGTGCAGCCGCTCGTAGGTCCGCAGCCAGTCGATGATCCCGGAACGCCGCCGCCGCACCAGCGTTATGTCCATGACGATCAGCTGCGGATGCTCGGCGACCATCGCGGCCATGGCGTCGTTCTCACTCGAGGCCTGGACCACCCGCATCCCGTCGCGCTCCAACGAGATCGCGAACGCTGCGGCCAGATCCGGGTTCTCCTCCAGCAGCAGCACCCGAGGCGCCGGAACCTGCTCCGGAGTCAGGGCCCTGAGCAGCGCGGACGGATCCGCGCCGCGCCGCGCGGTCGCCGTCATCGCGGCGGCCGGAACGGCACCCAACCCGGCGGTCACGAACAGCGGGATGCCCGAGTCGGCCGCGGCGGCGCGCAGCGTGTGCAACGCGGCCCGCGTCACCGGCACCCCGACCGGGTCGGCCAACAGGGCCACCGGCCGTGCGGCCCCGGTCTCGCTCAACTGCGCGGGCGCCTTCAACGCGGTCGGCGCGTAGCCCTGCGCGGCCAGCACCTGCTCGGCCCCGGCCTCCGGTGTCGGCCACACCAGCAGCGTCGGCGGGGCCGCGGGCTCGGCGGCGGTCGGCGCCGGCCAGGCCTCAGTACCCTGCGGATCCGGCTCGTCCGGGTTCGGCCACGCCTGCGCCTCGTTCGAGGCCGGCTTCAACGTGCCGAACGGCGACGGGGGGAGCGTCCCGAACGGCGACGCGCTCTGCGCCTCGGTCATGAAGGGGGCGGGCGGCTGGGGCGCGGAGACGGCGATCTCAGAACTTTGCGCCTCGCCACCGAACGGCGACGACGGCTGGCCGTCGGTCAGGAACGGCGAGGGCGGCTGCTGACCGGTTGGCGGAAATGCGCCACCTCCGGCTCCCGGTCCGGCGGCCATCGGGTTCAGCGGATTCGGGTTCAGCGGATTCGGGTTCAGCGGATTCGGATTCAGCGGATTCAGCGCGTTGATCGGATCAGCATCCTGCGCGTCCGCCCCGAACACTCCGTCCGACAAGTCACCGAACGGCGACGGGGGCTTCGGTACCGGGTAGACGTCGCCGCTGCTGTTGCCGGCGAACGCCATCCCCGCGGACTGCCCGCTCGCGGCGTCGCCGAAGACACCGCCGTCCGAGGCGAACGCGTCCTCGCGCTGGTTACGCTGGTCGAGCTGGCCACGCTGATCGAGCTGGCCGGCGTCGGCGTGGTGGCCGTGACGTCCGCCGATGGCGTACATGCCGGAGCCGCCGGAGTTGGTGGCGATACCCGCGCTACCCGCGTTACGTGCGTTACCTGCGATGCCGCCGTTGCCGAGTCCGCCGGCATCGTTACCCGGCACCTCGTCACGGAACAACGGCTGTGCCGGATCCGGGCCGTACAGCGACCCCGTCCCGACCGCTCGCGGCGCGCCGAAGCGGGAGTCGCCGCCGTCGAGCTCGCGGAACAGCTGCTGCGGCTCGCCGTAGAGCGAAGCAGCCTGCTGAGCCTCCGGTGTGAAGTTTCCCGACGTGGACAGCGGGCCGTCGTCCTGGTGCGCGCCCGACGTGCGCAGCGCGGCATCCGCCGCGGGCTCGACGTGCTGGATCAGATAGCCGTCGTCGGCCGCCTGCTGCGCCGCCCGCCGACGTCCTCGGGGCGCCGACTCGGGCTGACCGGGCTGACCGGCTTGGCCGGGCTGCCCGGGCTGTCCGACCTGCCCCGGTGGTGCCATCCCCCCGGAGCCGTTGGCCGCGGAGCCCCCGGCGTTGTTCCCGCCAGCCGACGTGCGGACCGGCACCGGAAGCGACGCGTCCGCGAAGCCGCGGTCCTCCGCCGGTGCGATCTGGCGCGGGATGGTGGTCGTGGTGGCCGCGGCCGAGTCGACGCGTCGCCGACTGCCGGAGGCCGAGCCCGAACCGGCGAGGGAGCCGGATGCCGACTGCGCGGGCTCGATGTCCCGCACGATCGGGATGATCCGCGTCTCCTCGACCAGGTTGCGCGAGGCCGAGGGCGCGCCGGAGGCCAGCTCGGTCTCGCCCTCGGGGCCGACCGGCAGCTCGATCACGTAGGTGACGCCCTTGCCGTCCACGCGGTGCACCGTGAGCTGGCCGCCGTGCCGTTCCACCACGGTGCGGGCGAAGCTCAGGTGCTCCGGCACGCCCGCGACCTCGGCGCCGCGCACCTCGATGCGGGCGATGGGGCCGCGGCGGGCGGCGGCGACCACGACCGTGGAGCCCGGGGGAGAGGCCTGGACCGTGTCCACCAGCAGGTGGCGGACGGCCTGCGTCATCCGGTCGGCGTCTATCACGACCTCGGCCGGGCCGGTGTGCACGGCCAGGTCGATGCCCGCCGCGCCGGCCAGGTCGGTCGCGGCGTCGGTGGCCGCGTGCACTATCCGGCCCAGCTCGGCGGGGCGCTTGCGCAGGCCGGTGGGGCCGGCCGCGGCGTCCAGCAGCTCCTCGACCAGGCGCGTGGCCTCGGCGAGTTCGGCGGTGACGTGGGCCAGCCGGTGCCGGACGGACGGGCTCAGGCCGTCGCCGTCGTTGGCCAGCCGGGCGAGCTCGGTGCGGGCGGCGTCCAGCGGGCGTCGCAGCGCGCTGACGGACTCGGCGCTCAGCCCGGCGCCGCCCATCCCGCCGAGCATTCCGCCCAGGCCGTTGGCCCCGCTGAAGGCGCCGACGCCGGGATGGCCGCCACCGGCCGCGCCGTTGGCCCCGCCGGCCGGGGTGGTCAGCGCGGGGAGCCGGAAGCGGGACAGGTCGACGAAGGTCACGACCGCCCCGACCAGGGCGTCGTCCTCCATTACCGGAGCCGTCGACAGCTCCACCGGCACCGTCCCGCCGCCCTTGGCGATCAGGTGCAGCCCGGCCTCACTGCCCAGGCGGTGCTTGCGTCCGGTGCGCAGGGTGTCGGCCACCGGCGAGGGCTCACCGGGCGCGGATCCGCCGATCAGCGCGTCGAACTCCAGGCCGCCGAGCTCGGAGGCCCGGTATTTCAGGACCCGCGCGGCGGCCGGGTTCACCAGCACCACGCGGCCGGCGGTGTCCACGCCGACGATGCCCTCGCTGGCGGCGCGCAGGATCAGCTCGGTCTGCTTCTGCTGGCGGCGCAGCTCGGCCTCGGCGTCGGCGACCCGCGACACGTCGCGGACCACCACCACCTCCAACCCGCCGTGCCCCGGAGGTAGGAAGGAGCGCACGACCTCGGCCGGGAAGCCGCTCCCGTCGGCCAGCTTGGCGACCATGCGAGTGGGCACCCCGGCCTCCTCGCCGGACACGGCACCGACCCCGGACTCACCCGGATCGGTCCACACCCCGGCGGTCGGATCGGGGGAGGCGACCCGCGCCAACGCGGTCCCGAAGCCGGACAGCAGATCGGTGACGGGCCGGCCGACCAGCGGCGCGCCCGGCGCCTCGAACCAACCCACAGCCACGGCGTTGGCGTTGACCACCCGCCCGCCGCCGTCGACGAGCAGCAACGCCTCGGGCAGCGAATCGAGTATCGCCGCCAACCGGGCGACACCCCGCACCGGTGAACGGTCCATCCAGCCGTGGCCCTCCTCGTGGCGTGCGTCAGGCGCCACTACCCCAACGGGCGACAGGTACTCGCCGCCGGGCCCACCATCCCGCCCCACAC
>NZ_JAAFYZ010000377.1 GCF_018274385.1 Catenulispora pinistramenti
CGGCGGCGGTCAACCCGTTCCTGTCCACCGGCGGCGGCGGGGCCGGCGGCGGGGGCGCGAGCACTTTCGCCACCGCGGACCTCACCGACTACGTCGTCGCCTCCGGCGGCTGGGGCGGCGGCGCCGGCTCGGTCGGCGTCGAGGACGGCGGCTCCGGCGGCCTGCCCGGACTCGGCGGTCGCGCCGGTGACTGCGTGTCCCAGGGCCAGTCGCTCAACCCCCCGGTGGCCCAGGGCGGGGACGCTACCGGCGGCTCCGCGGCGGGCAGCACCACCAGCGCGGTCGGCGGTACCGGCGGGACCGGGAACGCCGACGGGACCGGGGTCGGCGGGGACGGCGGCGGGGACAACGCGGACCCGCAGCCGGGCACCGACGGCGAGGTCGTCGTCAGCTACTGAGCGGACACTGAGCGGAGCCGCCGAGGGGCCTCGGCGGGAGCCGCCGCGGGGGGGCGTTCCCCAAGATCACCAGGCTTGGGTTTGGCCGAGGCACCGGACCTCGGCTATCGTGGACGTCTGCCTGCAGGCCGATCGGCTGACGCGCGCCCTTCGCCTTAAAGGTCCACCACAGACGACGATAGAGGGATCATGCCTGGCACGACGCCGAAGACTCCGGCGCAGCCCGACCCCCGTTCGCCGTACGTTGTGGACACCCACGACTTCGCCAGGCGCCCCGGTTCGATGCGCACCTTGCACGAGACCGTTCCGGCGCCGGAGCTCATGGGGGACAAGGACGGCGTGGCCAACGTGCCGGCGGGCTCGGACGTGGAACTCGACGCGCGCCTGGAAGCCGTCGTCGAGGGCGTCCTGGCGACCGGCACCGCGTGTGCCGCCGTGGCCGGGGAGTGCGTCCGCTGCCTGGAGCCGCTCGACCTCGAGGTCGAGGCCGACTTCCAGGACCTGTACTTCTTCCCGGGTGAAGACGCGGGAGGGGACGAGGACGCGGTGTTCCTCGTCAACGATCTGCTCGACCTCGAGCCGGTCGTGCACGACGCGGTGGTGCTCGCACTACCGTCGGCACCGCTGTGCCGGGAAGACTGCCAGGGTTTGTGCCCCGAATGTGGAGCGAACCTGAATGACGACCCGGACCACTCGCACGAGACCGCCGACCCCCGGTGGGCGGCCTTGGCGAACCTGAAGGACCAAGTAGCAAGCAACAGCGGTACGGCGCCGGTCGCCCCGCCCGCCCGAGACCAGGAGTAGGCCCGTGGCCGTCCCGAAGCGCAAGAAGTCCCGCAGCCGTACCCGTTCCCGCCGTGCCCAGTGGAAGGCCGCCCCGCTGACCCTGGTCGCGTGCGAGAACTGCGGCCAGACCAAGGTTCCGCACCACCTGTGTGCGAACTGCGGCACCTACGACCGCCGCCAGGTCGTCGAGGTCTGAGCCGGCGACGGCGGATCCGATAGCTGTGGCGTCTTCGAACAAGTCCGGCAAGGGCGGGACAGGAGCTTCCGCCCCGCCGGAAGTACTCATCGCCCGTCTTGGGCTGCCCGTGGACGCCCGGCTCATCGACCGGGCACTGACCCATCGCTCGTACGCGTACGAGAACGGCGGCCTGCCCACCAACGAGCGCCTGGAATTCCTCGGCGACTCGGTCCTGGGCCTGGTGGTCACGGACACGCTCTACACCACGCACAGCGAGCTGCCCGAGGGGCAGCTCGCCAAGCTGCGTTCGGCCGTGGTCAACTCCAAGGCGCTGGCCGAGGTGGCCCGGGGCCTGGGCCTCGGCGACTTCGTGAAGCTGGGCCGCGGGGAGGAGACCACCGGCGGCCGGGACAAGGCCTCGATCCTGGCCGACACGCTGGAGGCGCTGATCGGCTCGGTCTATCTGGACCACGGCATCGAGGTGGCCTTCGATTTGGTGCGCCGGCTGTTCGGCCCGCTGATCGCGACCTCGGCCACGCTCGGCGCCGGGCTGGACTGGAAGACCTCGCTGCAGGAGCTGACCGCGGTCGCAGGCATCGGCGTCCCGGACTACCGGGTCACCGAGACCGGTCCGGACCACGACAAGTTCTTCGAGGCCGACGCCTGCGTCGGCGGCACGGTCTACGGGCACGGCTCGGGCCGGTCGAAGAAGGAAGCCGAGCAGCAGGCGGCCGAGGAGGCCTGGCGGACCATCCGCGAGACCCACAAGGAAGCGCTGGCTGCCAAAGGCGTACTGCCGGGACCCGCGGGAGACCGCAAGCTGACGCACGGTCCCTATGACATCGAGCCGGACTCGGAGGCGGACGTCTCCTGACGCCTGGCGTGTTCTGCTCATAGTGTTCTGCTTGTCGCCGGTCGCGCTTCGCGGCCGGCGATTTGCTTTTCGGCCGGCATGGTCCGGGCCGCTTTCCGTGGGTGGGCTTCGATACGCTCTCCTGCGTGCCGGAACTGCCTGAAGTAGAAGTCGTCCGCCGTGGTCTGGAGCGCTGGGTGGTCGGCCGCACCGTCGCCGCCGCCGAGGTCCTGCACCCGCGGGCGACCCGCCGCAACGCCGCCGGTGCCGAGGACTTCGCCGCCTCCGTCGCCGGGCACACCCTGCTCAGCGCCGAGCGCCGCGGCAAGTTCCTGTGGCTGCCGCTCGGCGAGGGGGCGCAAGCCACCGGCGAGGCCGTCACCGGCCATCTCGGGATGAGCGGGCAGCTCCTGGTGAAGCCGTCCGGCACCCCCGACGAGAAGCATCTGCGCATCCGCTTCACCTTCACCGACGACGGCCCCGAACTCCGCTTCGTGGACCAGCGCACCTTCGGCGGCATGGCTTTGGAGAAGCTGGAGACGGACCGGCACGGCGTCGTCGTCCCGGCCTCGGTCGCGCACATCGCCCGCGACGCGCTGGACCCGGAGTTCGACGTCGACTTCTTCCACAGCGAGCTGCGCCGCCGGGACACCGGCTTGAAGCGCGCGCTGCTGGACCAGACCCGGGTCAGCGGTATCGGCAACATCTACGCCGACGAGGCGTTGTGGATCGCGCGCCTGCACTACGACCGGCCGACCTCGAAGATGCGCCGCCCGGACACCGACCGGGTGCTGGCGGCGGCGCGCGAGGTGATGGGCGCCGCCCTCGCCGTCGGCGGCACGTCCTTCGACAGCCTTTATGTGGACGTCAACGGCGAGAGCGGCTACTTCGCCCGGTCGCTGCACGCCTACGGCCGCGAAGGAGAGCCCTGCGAACGCTGCGGGACGGCGATCAAGCGCGAGTCCTTCATGAACCGGTCGAGCTTCTACTGTCCGAAGTGTCAGCGGCTGTCCCGCTGAGCGGGGGCCGCCGCCGGCCGCGGTACCAGAACGCGATGATCAGCGCCGCCCCGCACAGTCCCAGCAGGGCCATCGCCTGGCCGATCCGGTAGCCCGGGGGCCGGAAGCCCAGTCGCAGGGTGCTGCCGCCCGGACGGGCCGCCGGCAGGACCACCTTCATGATCCCGACGTCGGTGCCCTTGAGCTGTACCTGGTGCCCGTCGACGGTGGCCTGCCAGCCCGGCCACAGCAGCGCCGCGATCCGCATCTCGCCGGAGCCGGTGTAGCGCACGGTCTCGCCGACGCCGTCCTTCGCGACCGTGTCGGCCGTGACGTGCACGCTCGGCGCGGTGTACGAGACCCGGCCGTCCGGCCAGGGCAGCGGCTTGCGGCGGTTGAGCACCAGCGTGTGGTCGTCGAGCGCCTTCACGTTCCAGCCGGCCGGGACGGTCAGCGGCTTGGCGCTCTTCTTGCCGGGGACCTTCGGCGGGTTCAGCACGTCCCGGACGTGTCCCTGGGTCTGGAGCACCACGGTCTGCAGCCGCAGCAGGTCGGCGAGTCGGGCGGGGGAGTCGGTGTCGCGGCGGAACAGGTTGTAGTACAGGGTCTGGCAGGTGCCGCCGTAGTACGACATGCACAGGTGCTTCATATACGCCCGGTAGGAGACACCGGTGTAGTTGTTCAGGCTCGTCACCCCGGCCACCTGGAGCAGGCTGCCGCCGGGCAGGTCGTGCCAGACCCGGCGCCGGCCCAGCCGGTCGGCCTCGGTCAGCGGGTCCCCGACCATCAGGGTGTTGCCTTGATACAGCGTCCCGAAGTGCTGCTTCATCGAGGCCACGTCGTGCTGCGGGTGCCAGTCGGTGACGTTCTGGTTGGCCGGGAAGGCGTAGGCCTGGAAGCCCAGCACCAGCACCGTCCCGCCGACCAGCAGCCGGGACAGCGGGCGGCCGGCCCGCACCCGGCGCACCATCAGCGCGGACAGCGCGCCGACCAGCAGGGTCGCGGCGATGACGGTGTGCAGCCGGCCGGGCTGCGCCGACCAGGACAGGTAGCCGCCGACCACGATGATCGCCGCGGTGATCGCGGCGCGGCGCCGGGGCTGGTCGGTGCGCGGCGCCTCGGTGAGGGCCAGCGCGAGCACCACGCAGAGCCCGAGGTAGGCGTACTCGATGACGCGCAGCGGCCAGCGGAACAGCCAGATCTGCGACGGGCCGACGGCCATCGCCAGGTAGACGACCGCGATCAGGCCGACGCCGACCAGGGCCCGCGGCCGCTGCAGCACCCGCCGCCAGTCCAGCCAGGGCGCCAGCGGGGCGATGAACCAGGCCAGATACGTGGCCGGCACGGTCCAGAAGGCCATGTGCCAGGACACCGAATGCGGCAGGTAGGCCGGCGCGCTCAGGTTCAGCAGGTCGCCGACCCCGGGCACCAGGAAGCCGGTGTTCATGATCCCCGAGCCCGGCGAGCGGGTGGTGACCGAGGCGCTGAGCACCAGCGGCAGGAACACCAGGGCGGCGGCCGAGGCCGCGACCGCGCTGATCCCGGCCAGCCGCAGCACCGCGCGCCGGTCCCGGGCCATCAGCGACTCGGTGGCCAGCGCGGCGGCCACCACCAGCATGCCCAGCAGGCCGTAGGGGTTGCCGGTGGTGACGATCAACAGCCCGAAGATGATCGGCACCACCGGGTTCAGCCGGCCCCGCAGATACCGCCGCGCCGACCACCAGAAGTGCGCGGTCCAGGCGAAGCCCATGAGGCCGGAGATCCAGGAGGCGGTGTCGAAGTAGAGCGTGAAGCCGGAGAACGGCAGCGCCACCGCGACCACGGCGGCCGCGGCCCGGTTCGCGCGGTACTCGCGGCAGACCGCGTAGATGCCCAGGGTCAGCAGCACCAGGAACTGGGTCTTGATCACGATCGCCGCGATCAGCAGGTCGCCGCAGGCCGCGGTGAACAGCGCGTCCAGCAGCTCGACCGGGTTCCAGATCCCGAACAGCGCCTCGGCGGCGAAGTTGCCGCCGTTCCACATGCCCGGCACCAGCGGGTTCCAGTGCCCGGCCAGCAGATCGGCGCCGATCCGGTGCCAGACCGGCAGGAACTCGGCGGCGCTGTCGTCCCAGAGGTAGAAGAACCGGTTGGTCAGCAGCGGGATCTGCGCCAGCACCGCGACGACGACCGCGATCAGCGCGGCCGTCCCGCGGTCCGTGCGCGGCGCGGACCACCGGCGCCACCGGGCGCGCCGCGGGCCGCCGGGACCGGCCGGAGAG
>NZ_JAAFYZ010000378.1 GCF_018274385.1 Catenulispora pinistramenti
CCTGGTGCTCATCGGACTCAACACCCACGAGCTACACAGGAGGCCCTGCCTTTATGCGTACATTGACACCAAATCACTCAGACGAGTCCACGCCACACACAACGTTCGGTTGAGCAACAGGCTCTTATAACCCACAAGCTGACCGCAGCTCAGGTCAAGAATCCTCCCCTCCGCGAACCCCCCGCCCCATAAGCCCAAGCCAAACCCGGGGGCACATCAGAGCCTGGATCAAATCCGGAGGGTTCTGATTAAACGGAAGCGCAGCCCCGCTCCGACCACACCACGCCACGCCACGCCACGCCACGCCACGCCACATTAAAACAGGACAGAACAGCGACGACACCCCCAACTCAAGCCCCCGCGTCCCCCTCAATCAAGCTGACCAGATGATCCCCGGCCAGATCCAGCGCGGCCCGCGAGGAGGCGTCGTCCCCCTCGTTCAACCACAGCAGCGTCATCCCGTCCATCACCGAGATCAGATACCGCGCCACGACCGGTGTCGGCGCCTTCCAGGTGACGTCCAGCGACTCGATCAGCGTCGAGGCCGCGGCGATGTAGGCCTCGTACTGCCGCTTCGCGATGGTCGCGAGTCCCGGGTGCCGCAGCGCGTACTGCGTCAGCTCGTACGTGACGCGGTGCTCCCCCGGGTTGGCGACCACGTGGCGCCAGTACGTGTCCAGCGCCGAGCGCACCTTCTCCTGCGCGTTCCCCTCCCCGCCGAGGACTTCGACGGCCAGGTCGAGGGTGTGCGCGGTGATGGTCTCGATGACGTTCTCCAGCAGTTCCTGCTTGGAGCGGAAGCTGTAGTGGAACGCCGCCAGGGCCATGCCCGCCTCGGCCACGATCGAGCGGGTGGTGGCCTTGGCCACGCCGTCCCGGACCATGACCCGGATCGCCGCCTCGACGAGCAGTCCCCGGCGTTCGTCGACGGCTATGCGCGGCATTCGGTGCTCCGTTCTCTTACTTACCCTCGACCCTGACCGGCCCCGACCGGCCTCGCCCGGACCGCGAGGGTGCGGTCCGGGCGAGGTTGTGGGGGTGTCAGTTTGCTTAGCTGGTACCTCCAGGATGTCTACAGGGCGTAGACCTGGAATTGGTACAGAGAGTAGCCCCAGCCGGTGGCGCGTTGGACTCCTTGCATCCGCACGTAGCGGGCGTTGGTCGTCGGGAAGCTATCGACTTCCTGGCCGCCGTGGCCGGTGGTCGTGGTGTAGACGGTGCGCCAGTTGGTGCCGTCGTCGGAGACCTCGATGTTGTAGGCCTTGCCGTAGGCGGCTTCCCAGTTCAGCATCACGCGGCCGACCTGCTGGACCGAACCGAGGTCCACCTGCAGCCACTCGTTGTCATCCCAGTTGCTGGCCCAGCGGTTGGCGCCGTTGCCGGTCACCGCGTTCTGCGCCGGATATCCCGATTGGCTGCTGGAGGCCGTCGCAGTGCTCTTCGTCGCCAGGTCGGAGACGTTCGCGCCGCGGTGTGCCGGGTACTGCACGACCTGCTGGAAGGTCGGGCGGTTCTGCCAGTTGCTCTGGTCGTCGGTGATGCCGCCCAGCGGGTGCTGCTGGATGGAGTCGGCGCACCACTGGTCGCCGGCCGAGCAGACCGAGTCCGCCGGGTAGACGGTGGCCGCCGGGGTGGCGATCGCGGAAGACAGCGCCGACAGCAGAGCGGTGCGGCACGCGGTCAGGTTGCCGCCGCCGCAGTAGCTCTGCGCCAACGGGCCCTGAACCGATTCGCCGAGGACGCTGCGCAGGTCCTTGTCGACGTAGGAATACCAGCCGGACTGGAACGACGAGCCCTTGTGGGCCACGCCGGCTTCGGAGCCGCCGTAGGGCGAGTCGTCAACCGACAGGACGCCGGTCATCGCCGAGTAGAGGTCGCTGCCCATACCGGGTTGGAATTCGGCTTGGACCAGCAGCGGCCACCAGGCGTCCATGATGCGGATGGCGTCGGAGTCGGCGTAGGTCTTGCTGCCGGCCGTGGTTTCCTTGCGCTGGGCGCCGTCGGCCAGCCAGGTCTTCAGCTCGGCCACAGCGGCGGCCTGCGTCGGATCCGTCGGCGTGCCGATCACCTGCAACAACTCCGGCAGCAGCTTCTCCCCGCGCAGGTCGGTCAGCGCCGCATCCTCCATCGCCTGGGTCAGGTTGGCCCGGGTCACCTTGGTGCCGGAGTTGATCAGACCCTTGACGCGCTCGTCGAGCAGGTTGCTGCGGTAGATCGAACCGTCACCGAAGCCGGAGACGGTGTAGTCCTGCGCGATCTTGTTGTTCCAGGACACGTAGTAGTCCTGGTCGATGGAGTTCGGATGCGCCGCAAACGGCGTGTTGGCGACCGTGTTCGTACTCGGATCCCAGTTCAGCCACTGGTGCGCGGCATCGGCGGTGATCGGCAGGTTCGGGTCGTCCTGGGCCGGGCGCGTCGGGTTCAGACCCGAGTTGTAGTAGGCCGTGTGCTGGGAGTCGACGTAGAACCAGTTGAACGTGTAGGTGATGTTCGAGGCCGCCTGCTGGAACCCGGCCGGGCCGGTCACGACGCTGGGGTCGTTGAACATCTGGAAGCCGACGATCGTGTCGACCTCGTGTTGGTACGTCGAGCGCAACTGGGTGTACGCGACCGGTTTACCGCCGATCGTGGCACGCGCCTGCACGATGCCGAAGTTCGTGCGGAACGCGATGAGTTTGTAGGAACCGGCCGGTGTGCTGTCGGCGAGGGTCGGGCTCCAGGAGTCGTCCCGCTCGATCTGCTGCATCGGCGTGCACACACCGTTGTACAGATAGGCGTCGGAGTCCTTGGTCGCCGGCGTGCCATCGGTGTTGCACAACGTCACAGCGAACGTGTCGATCATGTCCTGGCCGGCCGAGGTGGCACTCCAGGAGTAGTCGGCGCCGCGGCCCAGCTCGACATAGAAGTTCAGGCCGGCGAAGGCTGCACCCCGGGCACTGATACCAGGACCCTGAATCTCCTCCAACATCAACAGCTGCGGAGCGAAGTAACCGGTCTGCGGGCCGAACACGGCCACCGGATTACCGGTGTCAGTGTATTGACCGGAGACGACCAAGGCGTTGGACATGCCGCGCTTGGTCTGGAACAGACCGGCCGGTAGCACGCCGTTGGCCATCGAGTTCGCCTGCTTGGCCAGGGCCGGATCGGCCTTCAGGTTGGCCGCGGAAGTGGCCGACTTGACGGCGGCCGAGCCGGTGGCGATCGTCGGGACGGACGCCGTGGTGCTGGACGCGGCCGAGCCGGTCGGGTCGAAGACGACCTGCTGCGGGCTGACCGAGCCCGGGTCGGGCATCGCCACCCCGGAGGCGTTCGCCGGGGTGCCGTTGAACGGGAACGACTGGCCGTCGTGCAGCGTCAGGTCCGCCTCGGGGTCGTTCTCCTCCCGGAAGGAGTTCCAGACCGCGTCACCCTGAGCGGTCCCGTACTTGGCCTCGGCCGCCTCCTTCACCAGCGCGGAGGCGACCTGGTTGCCGCCGCCCGCGCCGAACAGCGCGCCGATCACGGAGCCGATCGCCACCAGGTCGGTGGGCTGGAAGTTCTGGATGCCGTCGCCGGTCAGGATGTTGGCGTTGCCGGTGAGGTCGTACTCGCCGGGGAAGTCGTCGCCGGCCTTCACGTCGGCGATGTACTGGTTCAGCCCGGCCAGGTAGTTGGTCATGTCCTGGTAGGCCTGCGCGCCGCGCGGTCCGCTGTTCTTCACGCGGTCGATCTGCGCCTGCAGATCGGGTTCGGTGTAGGCACCGTTGAGGTAGAACTGCTGCTCCAGCTGCCGGTTACCGGCCGCGCCACCGGCGAACCCGCTGAGCTCGCCGCGGCCGACGTGGCGGAAGACGTCCATCATCCACAGCCGGTCCTGCCCGGCGGCGTATCCGGCCCCGTATTCGGTACCGGCCCGCGTGGTCCCGTAGATGTGCGGGATGTCCTCGGTGTCCCGGGTGATGGTGACGTCACTGCGGCCGCCGGGATTGAGGGTGCTGGTGACCTGGTTGGCCGGAACGCCGAACGAGGAGTCGTTGAAGAAGTTGCCCAACGTGCTATTGGTCAGACCGGTGTAGCCGTCGACCAGACTCGCGTACTTTCCGAGCTGGTCATCGGTGTTGGCCGGCCGGTTCCCGGTGGTCTTGAACCACAGGATCTGCGCGGTGGTGGCGCTGCCGTTCTCCCCGGGCGGCAGGATGTCATTGCACTGACCCAGGCAGTCGTCGGCGACACCGGACGCGGCGATGGTGGCCGGTTTGGCACGGGCTCCCGCGGAGGTCGCCGAAGCCGTCACCGCGGGTACCGCGAGGGCCCCACTCACCGCCAGCGCCGTCAGCGCCGCGGCCATCGTTCGGGCACGGATGTGCATGCTCGGTCTCCTCTCACCGGATGTGTGGCGCGGCGCACGCTACTACCGAGTAACACGTTGCGGAAGGGCTTCCGAACGAATGACTGAGACGGTTGACCCAGAATCAGGGCGCGACCGTCCCATCACAGAACATCACCGATCATCGTCGGGCGCCGCCGACCGCCATCGAGCCCTCGCATCAGGTCAGATCAGGTCCTTGATCCGCCTCGATCAGGGGAAGTACCGGTCGAACGGCGCCGAATCGATGCCGATGCCCTGGTTGAAGGGGTTGTCCAGGTCGTAGATCAGGATCAGGACGAAGCCGATCAGCGCGGCCAGGCCCATCACCATGCCGACGTGGGTGAAGCGTTGTTCGATGCCGTAGATGAAAGTCAGGCCCACGGTCAGCACGCCGCCGAGGACGAGGCCGACCCACAGGATGGACGGCATGCGCTTGTCCGTGTCGTCCAGGCGGCCGCGGCGCGCGTCGGCCAGATTGCTGATCTGCGTCGTGGCGTCCGAGAGCACAGCCTGCCGGGCCTGGGTCGTCACGTCGGCGTTCAGGAACGCGGTGCGCAGGTTGGTCAGCAGCTGCCAGCCGGTGTCGCCGATCTCCTTGCCGGAACGCATCGCCGGCCATTCGGTGTGCTCGACGTAGTCCGCGTAGGCGGTCGCCGCCGCCTGGATCTTCGCCTGGTCGGCGGGCAGCATCGCGGCGCCGAGCAGGTAGGTCTCGTGCAGGCTGCTCGCCTCGGTCGCGACGTGCCCCTCGGCACTGTCCCTGTCCTCCCACACCGAGACCAGCGCCAGCGCCAGGATCAGCGCGAACATGACGCCGACCATCATGGTCACGTAACCCGCGACGTCCTCGCGCTCTTCATCCTCCTTCGCAGGGAACACACGGACCCGTACCACCAGGCCGATCGCGCCGATCAGGCCGGCGACGGCCACGACGATCAGACCACTGACCAAATTGGACATTCGCCGCTCCCGCGGGTCTATTTCCGGCGCGCCGCGAGGACCGCGGCGGCGCCGGCTGCCGGCATCATCATGACGAGGAGGAACAAGGGGGTTTTGACGCCCGGGCGCGGGGGTTGTGACAGGTGGGTCGCGGCCACGGGAAGGGTCGGGGGCGGCTTGGTG
>NZ_JAAFYZ010000379.1 GCF_018274385.1 Catenulispora pinistramenti
GGCTCCGGGTGGGCCATCCCGTCGGTCAGGACTCTCGCCCAGCGCGGGGCCGGGGTGCCGTCGCCGGCCGCGTCGGTCAGACCGGTGGCGACGATGAGGTGGCAGAGCTGGCCGTAGGCCACGAACTGCTGCGCGGCCTGATCCGAGGCCCCGGCGCGCTCCTGGAGGAGGGTGATCATCCGCTCCAGTCCGCGCCGGGTGGTGGCGGCGATCTCCGGGACGTCGACGGCGCTGAGCGCGTGTACTTGCAGCATCAGCAGGTCGCGGTCGGAGATCAGCTGCGCGTAGGCGTCGCCCATCGCCGCGAGCACGGCCTCGGGGTCCTCGCCGGGCCTGGCGTCGGCGACCGCGCCCACCGTGGTCAGGATCCGCTCGTGGCAGTGCTCCAGCGCGGCCAGGAACAGGCCGAGCTTCCCGTCGAAGAGCCGGAACACGTACGCCGGCGAGATGCCCGCCGCCTCGGCCACGTCGGCGACCGGGGTGGCGTGGTACCCGCCGCGGGCGAAGACCTTCACCGCCTGCGTGGTGATGAACGCCCGGCGCGCCTCCGCGGTGGAGCGGAACGGGCTGGGTTCGGGGTTCGTCATGGCCGCCTCCATTGTGATTGACCAGTCACAAACTATGTGACTACTCACTCACATGTCAACTCCACGGCAAGCTCTAAGATTTCTCCTGACGGATTCTCAGACGTTCCTCATCAGCCCCACGGATAGTGGTCGCCGTGAGCTCTCCCACGCCTTTTCTCGCAGGTCCCGCCACGTCCGCGGGCGCTGCGGCCACCTCGGAGATCCTGATCGTCGACGACGAGCCCGGCATCCGCGCGGTGCTCGCGTCGAGCCTGGAGTTCGAGGGTTACGCCGTCCGCACCGCCGCCGACGGCCGCGCCGCGCTGACCGAGGTCGAGCGGACCCGGCCGGACCTGGTCGTGCTCGACGTGCTGATGCCCGGCATGGACGGGCTCACCGCCTGCCGCCGGCTGCGCTCGGCCGACCCGACCCTGCCGGTGCTGATGCTCACCGCGCGCGACCTGACCGGGGACCGGGTGGCCGGCCTGGACGCCGGCGCCGACGACTACCTGGCCAAGCCCTTCGAACTGGACGAGTTGCTGGCCCGGGTCCGGGCCCTGCTCCGGCGCGGTGCGCTGAGCACCGAGGGCACCGAGCCCGGCGGTGCCGCGGCCGCCCACGACGAGCACGTCCTGGAGTACGAAGACGTGCGTATGGACACCCTGACCCGCGAGGTCACCCGGGCCGGCCAGCTCATCGAACTCACCCGGACGGAGTACCTGCTGCTGGAGATGTTCCTGTCGCACCCGCGGCAGGCGCTGACCCGCGAGCAGATCCTGCGCGCGGTGTGGGGCTTCGACTTCGAACCCGCCTCGAACTCCCTGGACGTGTACGTCATGTACGTGCGCAAGAAGACCGAGTTCGACGGCCTGCCGCGGCTGATCCAGACCGTGCGCGGCGTCGGCTACGCGCTGCGCACCGCCTCCGGCGGGCGGCGATGAGACGGCGGATGCCGCTGCGGTCCCGGTTGGCGATCATGAGCGCGCTGGCCGTCGCGATCGCGATAGGCGCGGTGGCGCTCGTCTCGTACGTCGCCGTGCGGGACCGGCTCCACGAGCAGATGGACAAGTCGATCGCCGGCACCGGCGGGCCGGTAGGCGGCCAGTACTGGCGCGACCTGCGCGGCGACCGGGCCGGGGCCGCTTCGCCCTGCGGCCCCCAGCACCCGGCGAACCCGCCGAACCCGCCGTCGAACCCCAATAACGAGTACCACTCGCCGGCGCTGGTCAGCATCACCTACTACGACGGCGCCAGCACCTGTGCCCTGCCCGGATCCACCCAGGTGACGGGCCAGCCGAGCGACCTGCAGATAGCCGGTCAGGCACCGGACACCGCGGGGATATGGCGCGACGGGGTCACCAAGGAGACCGGCGAGAAGGTGCGGATCGAGGTCGTGCCGGCCCCCACCGGCTCCGGAGTGTTCCTGAAATCCCAGCCCTACCAGCCCATCGACGACTCGCTGAGCAGCCTGGCCTGGCTGCTGTTCGTGGTGTCGCTGATCGGGATCGGCGGCGCGGTCACCGCCGGCCTGCTGGTCGCGCGCGCCGCGCTGCGTCCGGTGGACGTGCTGACCGAGGCCGTGGAGCATGTGGCCCGCACCGAGGACCTGTCGGTCCGGATGCCGGTGGCCGGCCACGACGAGATCGCCCGGCTCTCAGAGTCCTTCAACGCCATGACCGCGGCCCTGCAATCGTCCCGGGACGAGCAGAAACGCCTGGTCGACGACGCCGGCCACGAGTTGCGCACCCCGCTGACCTCGCTGCGCACGACCATAGACCTGCTGATCCGCTCCGAGGAGTCCGGCCGGCCGCTGCCCGAGGGCAAGCGCACCGAACTGCTCACCGGCGCGCGCACCCAGATGCGGGAACTGACGATGCTGATAGCCGACCTGCTGGAGCTGTCCCGGCCCGAGCAGTCCTCGCCGGTCACCGCACCGGTGGCGCTGCACGAGGTGACGGCGCGCGCCGTCGAGCGCGTCCGGCCGCGCGGGGTGGCCCGCGAGACCCCGGTGACGATCAGCGAGGATCTGCGGCCGTGGACCACCCACGGCGACGGCGCCGCGCTGGAGCGCGCCGTGGTGAACCTGCTGGACAACGCGGTGAAGTTCGCGCCGCCGGGGTCGAACGTGGAGGTGCGGCTGGCCAACGGCGCGCTGACCGTCCGCGACCGCGGCCCCGGCATCGCGCCGGAGGAACTGCCGCACGTCTTCGAGCGCTTCTGGCGCTCCCCCACGGCCCGGGCGATGCCGGGCAGCGGGCTGGGGCTGGCGATCGCGGCGCGGGCCGCCCGCGAGTCCGGCGGCGCGATCATGTTCGAGCGGCCGCACGACGGCCCGGGGACGGTCGCCCGGCTGCTCCTGCCCGGCACCGCTGAGGCCTGAGAGCGTGCGCGGATCGCATCTACCCCTTGTGATCACAGACCGCTGTCGATTGAGTCTGATCCCGTGACCACCACGACCAGATCCCGGCCGCGCCGCCGGGATCTGGTCGTCCCGCGTCCGCCTCAAGATCTCAGCTTTGTCAACAGACGCTCATATGTTCCACCAGCCCCGCGACCATTCTCATGTCCGTTTCATCGAAGCCTCATTCCCCTCCCACGCCGCCCCGAGAGCGTCAGGGTCATGAACGCAACCGCTCTCACCGACCGCGAACCGCCGGACGCCGGCACCGGGGCGGCGGGTGGGCCGCGCAGACGGCTGGTCGAGGTCGTGGTGCCCGTCTACAACGAGCAGCACGTCCTGGAGGCCAGCGTGCGCAGACTGCACCGCTATCTCGCCGAGAACCTGCCCTACCCCTTCCGGATCACCGTGGCCGACAACGCCTCGACCGACGGCACCTGGGCGGTCGCGGCGCGGCTGTCGCGGGAGTTGAGCGGGGTGCGCGCCGTGCATCTGGACCTGAAGGGGCGCGGCCGCGCGCTGCGTGCCGTGTGGTCCACCTCCGACGCCGACGTCGTGTCCTACATGGACGTCGACCTGTCCACCGACCTGAACGCCTTCCTGCCGCTGGTGGCCCCACTGCTCAGCGGCCACTCGGACCTGGCCATCGGCTCGCGGCTGGCCCGCGGCAGCGCGGTGGCGCGCGGTCCCAAGCGGGAGTTCATCTCGCGCACCTACAACTTCCTGCTGCGCACCACGATGGCGGCCCGCTTCTCCGACGCGCAGTGCGGGTTCAAGGCGGCCAAGACCGAGGTGGTGCAGGCGCTGCTGCCGCGGGTGCAGGACGAGGAGTGGTTCTTCGACACCGAACTGCTGCTGCTCGCCGAGCGCTCGGGGCTGCGGATCCACGAAGTGCCGGTGGACTGGATCGACGACCCGGACTCCCGGGTGGACATCGTGAAGACCGCCAAGGCCGACCTGCGCGGGATGTGGCGGGTCGCGAAGGCCTCGCTGCGGTCCTCCTCCGGCGCACCGGTCCGGGCCCGGGTGCTGGCCGCCGACCCGCCGCCCGGACTGAAGTGGCAGATCCCGGTCTTCGCGACCATCGGGGTGCTGTCCACGCTGGCGTATCTGCTCCTTTACGTGCTGCTGCGCGCGCCGATGGGGGCCTTCGCGGCGAACGCCGTCGCGCTGGCCGTCACCGCGGTCGCGAACACGGCCGCCAACCGGCGCTTCACGTTCGGCGTCACCGGCAGCCGGAACGCGCTGCGCGACCAGATCGGCGGCCTGGTCGCCTTCGGTATCGGCCTGGTGTTGTCCACCGGGACGCTGGCCGGGGTGCACGCCGCCGTGCACCATCCCTCGCGCACCACGGAACTGGCCGCGCTGATCGTCGCCAACGGGCTGTCGACGCTGGCCCGGTTCGTGTTGCTCCGCGCCTGGGTCTTCCACCCCAGGCACCACCCCTCCCCTTCCGCCGATCACGAGATCCAAGTCCCGGCGGCTCAGACCTCTGGAGAGCTGTCATGAGCACCCTGTCCCCGACGTCAGACGTCGTTTATGAGATCGGACCGCCGTCGGACTCGACGGCGGCCGGCGGCACCGGACGCTTCACGCGCTTCTGGCGCGGCCCGGAGTCCGACCCGCGCTGGGCCCGGCCCGGCCTGCTCGGTCTGCTGGTGGCCGCGGCGGTCCTGTACCTGTGGGACCTGTCAGCCTCCGGCTGGGCCAACTCCTTCTACGCCGCGGCGGTCCAGGCCGGCACCAAGAGCTGGAAGGCGATGCTGTTCGGGTCGCTGGACGCCGGCAACTCGATCACCGTGGACAAGCCGCCGGCCTCACTGTGGATCATGGAGATCTCCGGCCGGATCTTCGGCTTCAGCTCCTGGTCCATGCTGGTCCCGCAGGCGCTGATGGGCGTCGCGACGTGCGGCGTGGTCTACACGGCGGTCAAGCGGGTGCTGACCCGGACCCGGGGCGCGGCCACCGGTGCGGCCTTCGGGCTGCTCGCGGCGGCCGCCCTGATGGTCACCCCGGTCGCGGTGCTGATGTTCAAGTTCAACAACCCGGACGCGCTGCTGGTCCTGCTGATGACGCTGTCCGTCTACTCGGTGGTGCGCGCGCAGGAGAACGGCAGCACCCGCTGGCTGCTGCTGGCCGGGACGCTGATCGGCTTCGCGTTCCTCACCAAGACGTTGCAGGCGTTCCTGATCCTGCCCGCGCTGACCGCGGTCTACCTGGCCGTTGGGCCGGGCAAGTTCCTGCGCCGGCTGTGGCAGATCGGGGCGGCCGGGCTGGCCATCGTGGTGAGCGCCGGCTGGTGGGTGGCGATCATGCAGCTGACGCCGGCGGGTTCGCGTCCTTACGTCGGCGGCTCGCAGGACAACAGCTTCTGGAACCTGACCTTCGGCTACAACGGCTTCGGCCGGCTGACCGGCAACGAGACCGGGAGCGTCGGCGGACCCGGCGGCGGCGGGGCGGCGGCGGGCGGCGCGGCAGGCGGCGCCGGGC
>NZ_JAAFYZ010000038.1 GCF_018274385.1 Catenulispora pinistramenti
ACTGAACCCGAAGCTTCACGCGACGGCACGGATCCTTGACTGTCATCTGCACCAACATCGCCTGGGAGGCCGGGCCATCTCATGGTGCCCTGGGTCACCCTCATTTTCCGGCTAGCCCTTGACCTTGCCCTTGATCTTCAGCTTTTGATCTTCAGCTCTTGACCTTGCCTGTGCTGTTGATCTTGCTCTTGATCTTGCCTGTGCCCTTGTTCTGACTTGCTGGAGTTGAAGAGGCCTGAGGTGGGGCGGGGTTGTGAACGCGCGAACCGGCAGCCGACAAACACACCCACCACCCCGAACCCCGAACCGGCACAACCATGACCGAAGGCCGTAAAAATCGCCTTTCAAACCACAGCCCAACCGCAACCCGGCCCACAAGCTCCAGCCCCCGAGCGACGGCGGCGCACCCCCTCGGCGCGCTACTCAATTCACCATGATGATTATGAGCATCTTGCGGCGCAATCCCAGCCACGTCAGGCAGATGGAGGTGCTAATGTTCATAATCAATTCGCCGAGCCCGGGAGAGAGCAGACGTGGTGTCCCAACGCAACCCCAAGGCCCCGGCCGACGGCTCCGCCGACCCGACGGGGCCCAGCCGCGCGGACTGGGAGAAGCCGGCGCCGGGCAACCGCTCCGAGCAGGCCGCCGAGCAGATCGCCGCGCTGGCCGCCGGCCGGGAGCCGGGAGGGCGGCTGGGTACCAAGGAGGAGTTGCGTACGCTGTGCGGCGTATCGGTGGGCACCTTCAACGAGACGTTGCGCCTGCTCCAGGCGCGGGGGGTGGTCACCGTTCGGCCGGGTCCCGGAGGCGGGCTGTTCGCCGCGACCCCTTCCCCGATGGTCCGGCTGGGCAACTCCGTGCTCGCCCTGGACTCGCAGCAGACTGATGTGGCCGACGCCGTCCGCGTGCGCGATGCCTTGGACCCGCTGCTGGTGCAAGACGCGCTGTGGCACGGCTCCCCCGCCGACTTCGCCGAGCTCAGGAAGCATCTGGCCGCCATGGCGCGGGCGGTCGACTCCGATGACCCGGTCGCCTTCGTCCACGCGAACTGGGGCCTGCACGCGCGGATCGCGGCGATCAGCCCCAACACCCTGCTTCGCTCGCTCTACGAGAGCCTGCTGGAGCTCATCGAATCGCACACGCTGTCGGTGCTGCCCTCGGGTGAGCGGCCGCTGGCCGAGTACATCCGGGAGCGCTATGAGCTGCACGCCGCGCTCGTCGACGCGCTCGACGCCCGGGACAAAGACGCGGCGCTGCGCCTGGTGGCAGCGCACAACACGGCCGCCGAGCGCAACGTCTGATGAAGACCGGTCAAGGGGGCCAACCGGCTCGGCGCGGATATCCCGGACGCCGACCCGACACGGCCACACGGGTCCTGGCCGCACGGGTCCTGGCCGCACGGGTCCTGGCCGCACGGGTCCTGGGCGCACTGTGCCTGCGGCTGGAGAAGGAAGAAGCAGCCGAGGACCCGAGCCGTCCGCTTGAGCCCCTGCGCAGAAGGGTCCAGCGCAGGGGTATCACCCCGCACTGGACCCGGCGCGTTCAGCTCTGCCGAACCGGCCTCCCGGATGGGATCAAGACCGCGAAGCTAGGCGATGTGCGGATTGCCGTTCGAGGCGCCGAGCCCGCCGTCGACGCGGATGTGGGCCCCGTTCACGAAGCTCGCCGCCGAACTGGCGAGGAACGTGATGACCGAGGCCGTCTCGGCGGGCTCTCCGAAGCGCCGCATGGGGACGCGGTTGAGCACGGCGGCGACGATCTCGTCGCTGTGCAGGAAGCCCGCGACCATGTCGGTGGAGATCATGCTGGGATGGACGGCGTTGACCCGCACGCCTTCCGCGCCGTGGTCGAGGGCCATGGCGTTGGTCAGGTTGGTCACCGCGCCCTTGGCCGCGTCGTAGGCCGCCAGGCCCCAATCGCCGCCGAGGCCGGAGGCCGAACCGACGTTGACGATGCTGCCGCCGACGGCGCGCAGGTGCGGAAGCGCGGCCTTGGAGGCGAAGAAGACCCCGTCGACATCGGTGGCCATGACGTGTCGCCAGCCCGCCGCGTCGAGGTCGGCTATCGTGCCCAGCGGCTCGCAGGTCGCGGCGTTGTTGACCAGCGTGTCCAACCGCCCGTGCTCCTGGGCCACGGCGTCGACCAGCCCGGTGATCTCCTCCTGCGCCGAGACGTCGCCGACTCGGGCGATCACCGTCGAGCCCCGCGGCGCCTCGGACACCACCTTGTCCAGCTTCGCCCGGGTCCGGCCGATGATCACCACCGTGGCGCCCGCCGCGGCGAAGCGGTGAGCGGTGGCCGCGCCTATGCCCGATCCGCCGCCGGTGACGATGACGACCTTGCCCGTGAATTCATTCTCAGTCATCGGGAAACCCTCAACTCCTCGCATATCAAGAGACGTCGCCGACCGCGCCGCCTCAGCTGCCGTCCCTGAGTGTCGCGACGCCGCCGAGAATTCCCTGGTAGAGGGTTCCGTCCGGGCCGAGCGTCGCTGCCTTGTAGTCATCGTTGTAGCTGCCGCCGCCACCTGCTCTGACCCGCCAGACCACCGCGCCGGTGCAGTAGTCCAGAGCGGTGAAGTACCAGACGTAGGTCCCGTCGGCGGCCAATGACGGGTCCTGGGTGTAGCCGTACAGCAGGCCGGTCGCCGTCGACAGCACCGGAACCGACTTGACCCGCACAGGTGCGGTCCACTGCTTCGGGCAGGTTCCTCCCGCGCCCGGCACAGCGAGCTTCTCGACTCCGGGCGCCATCTGATCCATGTTGTTGAACGCCCCGTTGACGTCCGACGGGGCGGCTTGGAACTGCGGCGCGTCGAAGTCGTTCTGGACGATCACGCTGTACCGGCCGCCCTGGTCTTCGCCGACCAGACCGACGTCGTTGGCGCTGGCCCCGGCGGAGAACAACGGAGTGCCGCAGACAAGCTGCGATTCTCCGTTCCCGGCCGCGCCCTGGCGGTAGACCAGCAGATTGATTTGGTTGTCCGCGTTGTCGGTGATCGCCACATAGCTGTCACCGAGCAGGGTCGGCGTCGCTCCGGAGCCGCGGGCGAATCCGCCCGGCTTGACCCCGTCGCCGGCCTGGTAGTCCTGGTTCCACACCGTCGTCACGGCGGTCCCGCCGCCCGGAGCGAACGCGTACATCGTGCCGGTCGCGTTCGCGGTGTCGCCCGCGACCGGCCCGGTCACGACGTAGGCGGTCGTCCCGCTGACGGCGATGCCGTTCTCCTCCGCCTGGTTCGGCAGGTCGACAGTGTGGGGCGCACCGCTGGGCGGAAGGTAGCCGACGATGGTCGAGGTGCCGGCGTTCTGCCCGATGCCGATGATGCCCCCGGTGGTGAACCAGATGTTCCCCGCGGCGTCGAACGCGGCGTTGAGCAGACTCTGCCCCGGGCCCAACACCCCGTCGGCGACGAGGTCGACGTCCCGAACCAGATCGAACGTCGTTCCGCCACTGCCGTCCCGGCGCTGGATGAGGTAGATGTGGCCCTGCCGGGAACTGACCAACACCTGGTCGCCGGCGTTCTGGTACAGGTAGCCGAAATTGAGCGTCTGACCGGCCGGGGCGTCCCATTCGGCGGTCACCGCCAGCGTGGTCGGATCGACGGCGGCCACGGCGTTCACGGGTGTTCCGGAGGCCGTGTTCACGTAGCCGGCGGTCAGCCGGCCGGCGGAGTCCCACAACAGCGGCGAGAGGGGCACCGCGGCGCTGCCCGTCACCGGACGGGTACCGGTGGGTCCGGCGTAGCGGCTGGTGTTGGTGTTGCCGCCGTCGCCGTGCATGCCGGAGACCTGGGGGTAGAACGGGCTGTTCGCCGGCAGCGGGTGCGGCTCGGCCGGGCCGCCGACGAAGGGTGGTCCGGCACTGGGGTCCTGGGAGCTCGCCACCGGCGGCGGCGTCGACCCCGCGGCGCCGGCGGCGGAACCGGGGAGAACGACGGCCAGCGTCAGCACTGTCCCGGCTGAGATGGCGCTCAGGGCACGGCGGTACACGGTACCTCCAGGAGTCGTCGGATCAGGGCTTTGTCCCTGTGTCAGAAGCCTAGGAAGACAGGGCCGGCGCGGGCTTGAACCACAGCGCCAACGGAACAGAACATCGGCGCCACGCGCGACCGGTAGCCGGGCATATTCATCATGACTGGTTTTTCCCCGGAGCCGCGGCACCGGTCTTGACACTGCCGCCAGCGGCGCGCAATATCGATGTAATCATCATGACGAATTACGCCGGGCGCGGCAGGGCGCCGGAGTCGTCGGCGAGTGGGAGATATGTCGTGCGTATCGCTAGTGTTTCCGGCCGCCTGGCGCTCATCGTGGACGGCCGGGCCGTCGACGTCGAGCAGGCCAGTGCGGGCGGCTTCTCCGCCGACCCGCAGGCGGTCTACGAGCGCTGGGACGGGTTCCGGGCCTGGGCCGCGGCCGCAGACCTGCCCGAGGGGGCGGCGTTCGACCCGGCCGAGCTGGGCTCACCGGCCCCGGCGCCGCGGCAGAGTCTGGCGATCGGACTGAACTACCGCGACCACGCCGCGGAGTCCGGGTTCACCGCGCCCGAGGGCCTGCCTCCGGTCTTCACCAAGTTCGTCACCAGCATCAGCGGGCCGGTCACGCAGGTGAAGCTTCCCGCCGGCGGCCATACCGACTGGGAGGTCGAGCTGGTCGCGGTCATCGGCCGCCGGGCCGAGGGCGTCGCCGAGAAGGATGCCTGGAGCCACGTCGCCGGTCTGGCGGTGGGCCAGGACATCTCCGAGCGGGTCTCGCAGCTCGCGGGCCCGGTGCCCCAGTTCAGCCTGGGCAAGTCCTTCCCCGGGTTCGCCCCCATCGGGCCGTGGCTGGTCACCCCCGACGAGTTCGACGATCCCGACGACCTGGAACTGCGCTGCGCGATCAACGGTGAGCAGGTTCAGAAGGGCCGCACCCGCGACCTGATCTACTCCGTGCCCGCGCTGATCGCCGGACTGTCGGCGGTACTGCCGTTGCTGCCCGGCGACGTCATCTTCACCGGTACCCCGGCCGGCGTGGGGCTGGGCCGCGATCCGCAGCGTTGGCTGGCCGCCGGCGACGAGCTCGTCAGCACCATCGAAGGCATCGGCGAACTGCGCCAGACCTTCGTGGCCTGACCCGGTTCGACGGACAAGGGAGTCCCCATGGCACTACACGGTCTGACCTCCATCACGATGGGGGTCCCCAACGTCGCGGAGACCGCCGCCTACTACACCGACTTCGGTCTCACCCCGGACAGCGGAGGCTGGTTCACCAGCCGGGACGCCGGACGTCAACTGCGGATCGTGCACACTGCGACCCGCCGCCTGGTGGAGGTCCGCGTCGGCGTCGACACCCCTGACGACCTGGCCGCGGCCGCCTCGCGTCTGAAACGGCTCGGCGTCCAGGGCGTCATCGACGCCTTGACGCTGACCGCGTACGACAAGACCACCGCCGTGCGCGCGGTCCTGGAAGTCGCTCCCCGCCTGGTCCAGAACCCGGTCGCGGCCACCGAATACAACGGCCCCGGACGCGCCCAGCGGACCGGCGCCCGCGCGCCCGGTGTTCTGCGCACCGGCCGGGTACGGCCCCGCAAGCTGGGCCACGCGGTCCTCGGCACCACCGACTTCGAGGCCACGACCGCGTTCTTCCGCGACGGGCTCGGGTTCAAGGCCTCGGACTACATCAAGGACCACGGGGCGTTCCTGCGCTGCTCCACAGACCACCACAACATCCTGGTCCTGGCCGCCCCGGTCGCGTTCCTGCACCACACCTCCTGGCAGGTCGAGGACGTGGACGAGGTCGGCCGGGGCGCCGCGGCCATGCTGGAGGGCAACCCCGAGCGGCACATCTGGGGCCTGGGACGGCACCACGCCGGCTCCAATTTCTTCTGGTACCTCAAGGACCCGGCCGGCAACTTCAGCGAGTACTACTCCGACCTGGACTGCATCGTCGACGACCAGTTGTGGACACCGGAGGTCCTGGAGGGAGCCAAGGGCCTGTTCAGCTGGGGCCCGCCGCCCCCGCCGTCCTTTCTCGCCCCCGAGGATCTCGCCGCCCTGATGACCGGATCACACAGTGAGCCGAGGTAGAGCCGTGAGCAGCAGCCCTTCGAAGACCCATGACGTCGCGGTCGTCGGGTTCGGGCCGGTCGGCCAGCTGCTGGCCCTGCTCCTGGGCCGGGCCGGGCACGACGTCGTCGCCCTGGAACGCTGGCCCAGCCCCTACGACCGGCCGCGCGCGGTGCACTTCGACCACGAGATCGGCCGCGTCTTCCAGGCCGCGGGCGTCGCCGAGCAGGTTCGCGCGGTCACCGATCCGGTCCCCGACCACTATGAATGGCGCAACGCGGCCGGCGAGCCGCTGGTACGCATCGACTGGTCCGGCAACGGTCCCTCGGGCTGGCCGACCGCCAGCTTCTTCAGCCAGCCGGAGCTGGAGGCCGTGCTCGCCGAGGCGGCCGAGAGCCGGCCCACCGTCGCCGTGCGCCGTGGTCGCGAAGTGGTGGACCTGATACCCGGTGCGGACAGTGTCCTGCTGAAGACCACCGGATCGGACGGTCCCCAGACCGTGCGGGCCCGCTATGTCATCGGCGCCGACGGCGCCAACAGCTTCGTCCGCTCCCGCATGGCCACCACGGTCACCGACCTCGGCTTCTTCCACGACTGGCTGATCGTCGACACCCGGCCGCACGAGCAGGCCGAGTGGTCGCCGATGAACTGGCAGCTGTGCGATCCCCGGCGGCCCACCACGATCGTCTCCGGCGGTCCGGGCCGGCGCCGCTGGGAGTTCCTGCGACTGCCGCACGAGAGCATCGAGGAACTCAGCACCGCCGAGACGGCCTGGCGCCTGCTGGAGCCCTGGGGACGCACCCCGGAGAACACCGCCATCGAGCGGCACACGGTCTACACCTTCCAGGCCCGCTGGGTGGACAGGTGGCGCGAGGGCCGGCTGATCCTCGCCGGCGACGCCGCCCACCAGATGCCGCCGTTCGCCGGGCAGGGCATGTGCTCCGGGATGCGGGACGCGATCAACCTGGCCTGGAAGCTGGACCTCGTCCTCGACGGCCGGGCCGGACCCGATCTGCTGGACACCTACACCTCCGAGCGCAGCGAGCACGTCCAGCACGCCATCGGCATGTCCATGGCCCTGGGACAGGTCATCTGCGTCCTGGACCCCGAGGACGCCGCCGCCCGCGACCGGCGCATGATCGCCGCCGGCGCCGACCCGCGACTGGCCCTGCCGCCCACCCCGCCCCCGGTGCTGGGCGACGGCGTCCTGCAACGCGCGGCAGAGGGCACTCGCGCCCAAAACGTCGGCCACCTCACGCCGCAGTACGAGGTCACGTATGAAGGCCGTAAGGCGCTACTGGACGAATTCACCGGCGGCGGATTCACGATCCTCACCGACGGCACCGCCGCGCTGGACGCGCTGGACGCCACCGACCGAGACTTCCTCGCCGGCATCGGCGCCGTCGTCGTCCCGCTGCACGACGGCACCTCCCAGGCTGAGGGCTACCTGGACGGATCCGACGGATACCTGCCCCACATGCGTGAGCACGGCCACGTAGCCGCGCTCATCCGGCCGGACTTCTATCTCTTCGGTGCCGCGACCGACGGGCCGGGCCTGAAGGAACTGATCGGCCAGTTGCGAGAGCAACTGCGCCAACCGGCCGTCGCCAAGGGCCGCGCCCCGACCCCCGAGCCGCGCTCAGCCATCGCCGGGTAGCCGGGCCCCGAACAACGACGCCGTTCGGCACGCCGTGCGCAGCGCAGTACAGCTTGCAGGCTTCTTAGAAGGACATCCATGGACAAGACATCACCCACCGCGGCCGACGCCGTGGCCGACATCGAAGACGGCGCTTCCGTGGCAGTCGGCGGCTTCGGCCTGTGCGGCATCCCGAGCACTCTCATCTCCGCCCTTCACCGGCAGGGTGCGGGTTCGCTGCGCGCTCGGCACCGGCTCCTACCCGGCAGAGGACGCCGTGGACCCCGGCCTGATCAACGCCGGCAAGGAAACCGTCACCGTCGTGCCCGGCGCCGCGTTCTTCGACTCCGCGCTGTCGTTCGGCATGATCCGCGGCGGCCACATCGGCACCGCGATCCTCGGCGCGATGCAGGTCTCCGCCCGCGGCGACCTCGCCAACTGGATGATCCCCGGCAAGATGGTCAAGGGCATGGGCGGCGCGATGGACCTGGTCCACGGCGCACGCCGGGTCATCGTCCTGATGGAACACCGCGCCAGGGACGGCAGCCCCAAGATCGTCCAGGAGTGCGACCTTCCGCTGACCGGGCGGGCCTGCGTCCACCGGATCATCACCGACCTCGGCGTCCTGGACGTCACCGACCGCGGTCTGGTCCTGGCCGAGACGGCGCCCGGGGCCACGACGGAGCAGATCGTCGCGGCCACGGGGGCGGCGCTGCACGTCAGATGAGGTGGGTGACGGTGCCCCGGATGCCGAGCAGCGATTTGCCGTAGAGATCCGTGCTGACCTCCGGGTTGATGATCGCGTGCCGACTGCCGGTCTCGCTGTCGCGCCAGATCCGCTGCAGCGGGTTGGCCTCGGCGAAGCTGCCCGCCCCGTGGACGGAGACCAGGATGCGGATGGCCTCGCGGGCGTTGACGGTGGCGACCCCGGTGTCCATCCGCATCCTGGCGCGGGCGTCGTAGTCGGGGTAGCCGCCGTTCGCGGCGGCCTCGTCAATCTCGGCGGCGGCCCGGTAGGCGTGCAGCTGTGCCGAGTCGATCAGCGACGCGGCTTGCGCGATGGCGAGCTGCGAGGTGGGGGCGACGGCCTGGCTGTCGTAGAAGGTGTAGGTCATGGTCCGGCGCGGGGCCTTCGCCACGACCAGATCGAGGGCGGCCTGCGCCAGCCCGAGCTGCGGTCCGGCCAGTACCAGCGCCGACACCGGGACGAAGGCCGAGCGGTAGACGGCCTCCTCGGTGTGCGGGGTGGGGTACCGGCCCTCCACGGCCTCCGGCGACGACAGGTAGCGGTGGCCGGGGACGAAGACCCCCTCGGCCACCAGCGTGTTGGACGCGGTGCCACGCATGCCGGTCACGAACCAGGTGTCCTCGACGGTCAGCTCCGCCATCGGAATCAGGACCATGCCCGGCTCGGCATCCGCGCCGCTGCCGCGCAGCACGCCGACGATCGCCCACCGGGCATGGGCCGAGCCGGACGCCGGGCTCCACCGGCCGGTGACGACGAAACCGCCGTCGGCCTGGACGGCGGTCCCCGTCGGCGCGAGGACGCCCGCGACCCGGGTGGTCGGATCCTCGGCCCAGACGTCGTTCTGAGCCTGGCCCGGGAACAACCCGACGTACCACGAGCAGACATTGAGCAGGGTCGCCGACCACGCCGTCGACCCACAGGCGCGCGCGATCTCGCGGGACACCTCCAGGCAGGTCCGCATGTCGGTCTGCAGTCCGCCGTAACGTGCCGGCTGGAGGACGGACAACAACCCGGCACCGGCGAGGGCCTCGATGTTCTCCTCCACCACCCGCCGTTCGCGGTCGGTGCGCTCGGCGTTGTCGGCTATCCGCGGAAGCAGCTTCGCGGCGCGCGCCACCAGATCGGCGCGCTGTTCCCGGTCGGCGGCGGTGGCTCCGGGGCGGTCAAGGGCGATCGTCATCGAGCTGGCTCCTTCTCGGGTCGGTGCCACGCCGCGGACGGGTGCCTTGGCAAGTGCCTTGGCGGCAACGCGTTACGGCCGTGTGCCCTTCATGGAACAGCCTCGGCCGCCGGGCCCGCTTGATCTGCGGATCCAACATCGAGCGGGATGATTGGACGCGTGGTTCAGGCCGTGTGGTTCAGGCCGTGGGGCGGGCCGGGGAGAGAACCGCGGCGCCGAGCTCTTCGGCCAGAAGCAGCGCGGCGTACAGGGGGAACCGCCGATCGCCGATGTCGTGGCCGAGGATCTCCTGCGCCCGTTTGACGCGGTAGGCCACCGTGCCCCGTGCGACGTGCAGCTGCTCGGCGACCCGCACGAGGCTCCGCACTCACCCCGGCTCCCTCCTCCGGAGGGACTTCAGGCGCGGACTGCCGCCTGGGCACCGTCCCCCACCCCCAGACGCGCCCGGAGCCGATGGGCACCACCAGCGTCGTCCTCGCGCCGCACCCCGTCAGCAGGCTCGTCGCCGCCGACTGGAGCGGGGCGTCCTCGGCCGGGGTGTCGGCCCACACGATCACGCCGACATGGGTGCGTTCGAGGTCGTAGCCCAGGGTGCGGGTGGCGGCGCCGACATCGACCACGGTGTCGGCCAGCAGGGCCCGCACGGTCTCCACTCGCGCCGCGACCTTGCTGCTGACCCAGCGGTCGCGTTCGGTCAGGTACTTCTGAGTCATCGCGTCGGTGAACGCGTCGACGAGACCGAACAGCTCGTCGTTGACGGCTTCCATCTCCTGGGTGAGCCGTGCCGGCTCGACCAGCCGTTCACAGGCGCGCAGGAACGCCCGCGCCAGGTCCGCGTGCCCGACCCGAATCGCCCGCAGTACCCGGTCCAGCGGGATGGAGCGGGTCACGAAGTCCCGGATTCCGTCCAACGACTCGTCGGCGACCGTGGGGTGCCGCGCCGACGGCTCGGCCAGCCGCAGCAGCGAATGCAGCGTGACGGCCTCGCTGCCGCGGCGCAGCACCTCGATCGAAGCGCCGCCGCCGTCGAGCGGGGGCACCTCCCGCACGATGCGCGCAGCCGCGGCCCGGCCCTGCTCGACGGCCCAACACACCGGATCCAGCCCGACCCTGGCCACCGCGCCCGCCACAGTGGCCGGCGAACAGGACGACAGCTCCAGGCCGCACGGACCCGCCGGGGCCAGCCCGGCGAGCCATTCCCGTCCGGCGTCCACAGCTGGTCACCGTCCCGTCGTCGGGCGGGCAGCGGCTTCGGCGTCGGCCTCGACCTCGCTGATCGTGGGAGCGCTCACGCGGTCAACTCTATGCTCTGACCATGTCACTCTGACCAGGTCGACCGGTCAGGGTCGGATACCGTCCACCTCGATCCACAAGTGGCGGGGGCCGCGCAGCGCCGCCGTCGGCCGATAGGGCGGCGGGTCCATCGTGAGGCGGGGGTTGATGAGGCGCCGGACCAGCTCGGGAAGAACGATCTGCGCCTCCATGCGCGCCAGGGGCGCGCCGATGCAGTAGTGGATCCCGCCGCCGAAACCGAAGTGTTCATTGGGGATCCGGTCCGGGACGAAGCTGTCGGGATCGGTGAAATGCCCGGGGTCGCGGCTGCCCGCTGCCAGCAGCAGGACCACGACGGACCCGCGCGGGATCGTGGTACCCGCGATCTCGATGTCTGCCAGAGCGGCGCGGTAGCGGAACTGGACCGACGGCTCGTAGCGCACCAGTTCCTCGACCATCGGCACCACCAACTCCGGCTCGCGGCGGAAGCGCTCCAGGATGTCCGGGTGGCGCAGCAGGGTGAGCATGCCGTTGGTGATGAGGTTGACGGTGGTCTCGTGCCCCGCGATGAGCAGCAGGCGCACCGTGATCAGCAGCTCCTGGCCGCGGAGCGGCTCGCCGCGGTCGCCACCGGTCAGCAGCCCGGACACCAGGTCGTCTCCCCGGTGCTCGGCACGGTCCGCGACCAGGTTCTCAAGGTAGTGGTGCAGCTCGGTGAACGCGTGATCGATGGCGGCCTGTTCTTCCCGCGACATGGTCGGATCGAGATCGAGGGTCCGCGCCAGAGTGTCCGCCCAGCCGTGGAACCGGGCCTCGTCCTGCGGGGGGATGCCGAGCAGCGCGCAGATCACGCTGACCGGGAGCGGGTAGGCGATCTCCTCGACCAGATCCAGGCTCGTGCCGGACCCGACGGCGTCCAGCAGTCCGTCAATCAGGTTGTGGACCTCCTGGCGCAACGATTCGACCACTTCCGGCGTGAACCTGCCCATGACCGCCGCGCGGAGCCGGTCGTGGTTCGGCGGATCCTGCATGATCAGCGACTGGCCGCCGGCCGACTGGCCGGCATTGGTCATATCCGAGCTGATGCGCGGGTCGTGGAGCAGAGCGGCGATCTCGTCGAAGCCGCTGACCACCCAGGTTCCGTCGGACTGGCGGGACACCGGTTCCGAACGCAGGGCGGCGTAGAGCGGGTAGGGGTTCGCGCGGCTGGCGGGGTCGAGGACGCGGGCGAACAACTCGGCCCGCGGAGTCGACACGTCGGAGACGGAAACGGGCCGGGAGGCGACCCCAGTGCTTTTCGACATGATGAACCCTCCGATTGTCTGGTCGGTGGAGCTTGGTGTGAGGCGCGGACGGCTTATCCGGCCGCGGGCACGGCGAGATCGAGGACGTGTACGGGGTCAGGGGCGTCGGCCGCGTTCAGATCGGGCGGGAAGCTCATCCGCCTGCTGATCATCTCGGCGTAGGCGTCGAGCGCCCGGGGGGTGTTGACCGCCAGCGCGCCGATCACCCGGCCGCCGCGACCGTAGGCGGCGACGAAGGCAGCCCGCTCCACCGAGCCTTGGAGGACCGCGACCTGGTCCGCACGCCCGGGCACTCCGACCACCTTGATGTTCAGGCCGAACTGGTTGGACCAGAACGTCGGGAGCGCGGTGTGTTCGCGGACCGGCCCGTGCAGGATGGTCGTGGCTGCGACGCGCGCCTGCCGGACGGCGTTGTCCCAGTGCTCGACGGCGAGCAGGCCCTCGTAGAGCGGGTGCGGCCAGCAGGCGACGTCGCCCGCGGCGAGGATGTCGTCGCAGGGCCGGCCGTCGGCGTCGACGGCGCGGCAGTAGGGATCGCACCGGACGCCCCGGGAGTCGACGGTGAGCCCGGAGCCGGCGAGCCATTCGACATTGCGGACCGCGCCGAGTGCGACCACGGCGACGTCCACGTCGAGCACGGCGCCGTCGGAGAGCCGGGCGCGCCGCAGCCGGCCGTCGGCGTCACCTTCGAGTTCGACCACTGACGTGTCGGTGCGCAGGTCCACGCCGTGACGGCGCTGAAGCCGGCCGGCCGCGGTCCCGGCCCACGCGCCCAAGGCACCGGCCAGCGGCGCCGCCGAGCGCTCTACGACGGTGACGTCCAGACCCAGTTCGCGGCACACCGACGCCACTTCCGAACCCACGAACCCGGCGCCGATCACCAGCACGCGGCCGGGACGCGCGGCCAGCCGCGCCTGAAGTTCGACGGCGTCTTCGCGGGTACGGATGCTCAGGACGCCGGTGAGAGCGGCCTCGTCGGGGTCCGGCCAGCGCCGGGCCCTCGTCCCGGTGGCGATCAGCAGCTTGTCGAAGCCGAGCGTCGTGCCGTCCTCGAGGGTCACGGTCCGGGCATCGCGGTCGAGGGCGACCGCCGCGTTGCCCAGGCGCCAGTGCGCGTCGAGGTCCTGTCGTTGGGGCAGACCGGTGCTGTCGGCGGACATGCGGCCGGCGAGCACTCGCTTGGACAGAGGCGGCCGGTCGTAGGGCGGATGGGGCTCCGCGCCGACGAGCGTGATGTGCCCCGTGAACCCGCCGTCGCGGAGCGCGTCGGCCGCGTGCAGGCCGGTCAGCGACGCGCCGACGATCACCACGCGCTCGCTGCGGCTGCTCGGGTATCCGCTCACCGGAGTACCCCCACGGAATCGGCTGCCGGGCGCGTCGCCGGGGGCTGCCGGAGGTCCTGGCCGGGGCCCGCGGCCGGCCCGATGGTGATGGCTTGGACCGGACACGCGGCGCGGGCCCGCAGCGCGTGCAGCCGCCACTCGTCCGACGGGGCGCTGTCGTACTCCAGGACCTCCTGACCGCTGATCTCGAAGATTTCCGGGGCGGCGAACACGCATTGCCCGTAGCTCTGGCAGCGCGCCAGATCGACCATGACTCGCATCGCTGGGTACTCCTTCCGATCGAGTACTACAATTTGGATAGTACTACCGATGCGGTAGCACTGTAAGGGGAATGCGATGAGTAGGCTTGCCGCCGTGCCGACCAGCGACCGAGACAGCGACCGAAGCAGCGATCGAAGCAGCGACAGCGACGGACCCGCATCGAAAGGGCCGGAGCTGCCGATGGGGCAGGAGCTGTTCGCCCTGCTCGGAGAGCGCTGGAACTACGCGATCCTGCGCCAGGTCTTCTTCGGCGTGGAGCGCTTCGGGACGCTGCAACGCGCCCTCGACATCGCCCCCCGGACGCTGACCGCCCGCCTGGCGACCCTGGTCGACCTCGGCCTGCTCGAACGCCACCAGTACCGCGCGGACAAGGAATGGTTCGACTACCGGCTCACGGCAGCCGCCCGGGAACTGGTCCCGGCCTGGATCACGATGTCCCAGTGGGCCACCGAGCACTTGGACCACGAGCGGACCACTCAGCGCAGGCTGCGGCACAAGCTCTGCGGCCAGATCGCCGTACCCGTGCTGACCTGCAGCAACTGCGGCCAGGTACTGAACGGCCGCGACCTCGAACCCGTCGAGCTGGCCTCGGACGACAAGGATCTCTGACCTCCGGCCAACCCGTCGTCCCGGTCACCGGGGTCCATCGTTGGCTTCGTGGCGCACAGCGGTGACCCTGACCACTCAGGGCTCTGTCTCACGGCGCCCGGTGACCAGAAAAACAACTCCGTGAGGAACCTCGTGTACCGGTTCCTCACGGATGTACGGGCGCCGGGTCGTGCGCGCCGGCGGCTGTCCCGCTATCGAGTGCGGGGCTCCATCCCCAGTGCGATGTCCACGAGCATGTCCTCCTGGCCGCCGACCAGACCTCGCCGACCGGCCTCGATGAGCAGCGTGCGGACGTCGACGCCGTACCGGTCGGCCGCGGACTCGGCATGGCGCAGGAAACTGGAGTAGACCCCGGCGTAGCCGAGGGTGAGGGTCTCGCGATCCACCCGCACGGGCCGGTCTTGAAGCGGCCGGACCAGGTCGTCCGCGGCGTCCTGGAGGGCCAGCAAATCGCAGCCGTGCTCCCGGCCTTCGAGATCCGCGACGGCGATGAAGGCCTCGATCGGGCAGTTGCCCGCCCCGGCGCCGTGGCCGGCCAGCGAGGCGTCGACGCGGGTGGCGCCCTCCTCGACCGCGGCCAGCGAGTTGGCGACCGACAGCGACAGGTTCTCGTGCGCGTGGATGCCGATCTCAGTGGCCGGATCCAGGATGTCCCGATAGGCGCGGACCCGCTCGCGTACCCCGTTCATCGTCAGGTGGCCGCCGGAGTCGGTCACGTAGACGCAGTGCGCGCCGTAGGACTCCATCAGGGCGGCCTGGCGCGCCAGGTCCGCGGCCGGCGACATGTGGCTCATCATCAGGAATCCCGAGACGTCCATGCCGAGTTCACGGGCCGTGGCGATGTGTTGGGCCGAGATATCGGCCTCGGTGCAGTGCGTGGCGATGCGCACCGAGCGCACGCCGAGTCCGGACGCCCGCTTCAGGTCCTCGACGGTGCCGATGCCCGGCAGCAGCAGGGTGGTGAGCCGCGCCGTGGTCAGGCTCTGCGCCACCGCCTCGATCCACTCCGAGTCGCTATGGCTGCCCGGCCCGTAGGTGAGGCTGGTTCCGGCCAGGCCGTCTCCGTGGGCGACTTCGATCCCGTCGACACCCGCCGCATCGAGGGCGGCGGCGATCCGCGCGGCCTGTTCGGGGGCGATGCGGTGCCGGGTGGCGTGCATGCCGTCGCGAAGAGTGACGTCCTGGATGAACAGCCGGGTGCTCATTTCACCGCCTGCGGGGTCCGGGCCGCGATCTGTTCGCCGACGCGCAGGGCGGCCGAGGTCATGATGTCCAGATTGCCGGCGTAGGCCGGGAGGTAGTGCCCGGCGCCTTCGACTTCGAGCAGGACGGTGACCTGGTGGGTCACCGGCCGGTCCGCCACCAGGGTGTGCGGTCGGCCGTCGACCTGCGTGATCTGCACCGCGCGCTTGAGGCGGTAGCCGGGCACGTAGGCGGCCACGTCCGCGATCATGCGTTCGACGGCTTCGGTGATCCGCGCACGGACCGCGGGATCGGGAGCGTCCACCAGGCAGAGGACCGTGTCGCGCATGATGAGCGCCGGCTCGGCCGGATTGAGGATGATCACGGCCTTGCCGCGCTCGGCACCGCCGACGGATTCGATGGCGTGGGCGGTGGTCTGGGTGAACTCGTCGATGTTGGCGCGCGTGCCGGGACCGGCCGATTTGGCGGCGATCGAGGCGACGATCTCGGCGTAGCGCACCGGCGCTGTTCGCGCGACGGCCGCGACGACGGGGATGGTCGCCTGGCCGCCGCAGGTGACCATGTTGATGTCGGCCGCGTCCAGGTTCTCTTCGAGGTTGACCGCGGGGACCACGAACGGCCCGAGAGCGGCCGGGGTCAGGTCTATCAGGCGTTTGCCATACGGCGCGAGCGCCCGGGCGTTGGCCACGTGCGCCCCGGCCGAAGTGGCGTCGAAGACGATCCGGATATCATCGAAGCCTGACATCGCGATCAGACCATTGACGCCCTGATCGGTGGTCGGCACCCCGAGCCGGCGGGCTCTGGCGAGACCGTCGGACGCCGGGTCGATGCCCACCATCGCCGCGATCTCCAAGTCTTGGCTGAATCGCAGCATCTTGATCATCAGGTCGGTTCCGATGTTGCCCGAGCCGATGACGGCCGCCTTCACTCGGTCGTTCACGCCGCTCCCGCTGTTCACGAAGGGCCTCCCGCGAAGCTCGCCTTAACCTCACCGACGCCGCTGATCCGCGCGTGAAAGCTGTCGCCCGGCGTAACCGGCACCATGGGTCCCAGTGCCCCGGACAGGACGATCTCCCCGGCCCGCAGTGGTCGGCCGCGGTCGCGCGCGGTCGTGGCCAGCCAGGCGAGCGCGGCGAGCGGATCGCCGAGGCAGTCGGCTCCCGAACCGGTCGAGACCACTTCGCCGGCTGCCAGCAGAGTCATGCGACAGCCGGGCAGATCGAGCCCGGCGACATCGACGTGCCGGTCCCCCAGGACGAACAATCCCGAGGAGGCGTTGTCCGCGACAGTGTCCACGATGCCGATGTCCCACTCGGCGATCCGGCTGTCCACGATCTCCAATGCGGCGACGGCATACGCGGTGGCGGCGGCCGCCTCGGCGGCATCGATCACCGCGGCGGTCAGATCGCGCGCGAGCACGAACGCGATCTCCGCCTCGATCTTGGGTTGCAGGGTGCGGGCGGTATCGATGGGCACCTCGGTCCGACACTGCATGGTGTCGAGCAGCACGCCGAAATCGGGCTGGTCGACACCCAGCTGCCGCTGCACGACCGGATTGGTCAGGCCGATCTTGCGCCCCACGATCCTGGCGCCGGCCGCCTGCTGTCCGGCGACCCAGGCGGACTGAACGGCGTAGGCCGCATCCACGTCACCGGCGGGCAGCAAGGCACGTACCGGGGCACACGGCTGCCGCGTCGCGCGCGCCGCGCTGAGCCGGTGCAGCGCCTCGGTGGCGTTGACGTCGAGCGCCGTGGCGGGCGGAGACATATCAGCAGAGCGAGGCATATCAGTCCACCTCGAAGGTCGTGGCGATGCCCATGCCGGTGATCCACTCCGGGACGGCCTCGTAGCCGGTCCACACGAACGGCCGGTCCACGGCGGCGCGACCGATGAGCCACGTGCGGATCTCGTGCCCGCCGCTGCCGGCCTGTTCTTCGAGTCCTTCGTCGCCCAGTGCGGTGACCGGCGCGAGGTCCGGGGTGGTCAGCTGCTTGAGGAACCAGGTGTCCCAAGCGGCGTTGACCGGGGCGTTCGGATCGCCTCCCATGGCCCGGACCCGGGGTTCGCGCGCTGCGGCGAACGCCTGGAGGTCCGCACGTCCGTGGATCACCGACGCGCGCCGTGCACCGTCGACCGCCGGGTCACGCGGGTCGTTGGACGGCAGCCAGTGCGACAGTCCGCCGCTGGCGACGACGAGGACGCGCCCGGCGAAGTCCGCGCCGCGGACCGCCGCGCCGAGCGCCCGGCCGAGCTGCACGCAGCGCGGCATGCTCGGCAGCGGCGGGGCGGCGGTGTTGACGATCAGCGGGACGAGCGGGACCGGCCGCGCGCCCCGGACCATCTCATAGCTCTGTGTCACCCCGTGGTCCACGGTGAGCGCGTAGGACAGGGACAGATCGAAGCCGGCTCCCGCGAGCGCGTCCCGCACCGACCAGGCCAGAGCCCGCGCGACCGGCAACGGTCCGGACCGGCTGCCGAAGTCGCCGAATCCGGTGGCTTCTTCCACACCGAGGACGAACGGCGGCATCTGGTCGTAGAAGTTGGCGTGGAAGTGATCCGGGCCGATGACGATGACGGCGTCGGGTGCCAGCCGGTCCACGGCTACCGCCACCCGGGCGGCGTCGGCGAGGAACCGGCCGCCGGGCTCGGCGGAGCTTTCGGGCGGGGTCATCGTCGCGAACGGCGAGTGCGAGATGCCGACCAGGCCGATGATCTCGCTCATACCGGGTCCTTGCCGAGGAGGAGGAAATCGTGGTGGGCGCGCAGGAACTCGTCCTTCTTCTCCCACTGCGGCCAGTGGCCGGCGTCGGCGATCACGTGCAGGCGGGCGTCGGGCAGCCAGCCCAGCAGCAGCTCGGCCTCGTCGAGCCCGCCGGTGGGATCGTGATCGGTCCACAGCAGCAGCGTCGGAGCGGTGACCCGGCCGACCCAGGCCGGGCGCCAGGCGAAATCCTTGCGCACCTCGGGGTCTTGCAGGACCAGCGTGTTGGTGATCGCCTGCAGGAACCCGGGGCGGCTGTAGACCGCGCGGCGCAGGTTCACCAGTTCGTCGGTCACCATCTCCTTGTGGTGGAACAGGAACTCCACCCGGCGGCGCACCGTCTCATCGCTGGGATCCCGGACGGCGGCCAGCGTGCTCTCCCGCATCCGGACCATCACCTCCGGCTTGTCGGCGATGTTGCCCGGGGTGTTGAGGACCAGCCGCTCCACCCGTTCCGGGTGGTGCGCGGCGGTCCAGGCGACGACCCAGCCGCCGAGCGACTCGCCGGACAGGTGCGCCGATTCGATACCGAGGGCGTCCATCAGGCCGAGCAGGTGCTCGGACAGGACGTCGATGGTGTAGGGCCGGTCGGGCAGGTCGGACCAGCCGTGGCCGACCATGTCGTAGGCGGTGACGCGGAAGTCCGCGGCCAGTCCGGCGAGGTCGCGTGCGTACGCCTCCAGGTGTCCCCCGGTGCCGTGCAGCAGGATCAGGTCGGGTCCCGACCCGGCTCGCAGCACCCTGGTCCGCACGCCGCCCACATCGACGTGGCGGACTTCGTGGTCGACGTCGGCAAGCTCGCCCCAGATGCTGATGTGCTCGGGAAGCGCGCTCATCGCGGGTCCTCCCCGAACCTGGCGCGGGCCTCGGCCACGGTCGCCAGTCCCGCGCTCTGCCGCCGGCCGACGCCGAGCAGACCGAGCAGGCGGGAGTTCTCGATGGTCAGGAACTCGACCGGCTCGGCGGCCGAGTCGTTGTAGTGGCGGTGCCAGGTCCACGGCGGGGTGTAGACGAAGTCTCCGGCCGACCAGGACTCCGTCTCGTCCTCGACCTCGCTGTGCCCCTCGCCGCTGATGACGAAGTGCACCGTCTCGTGGTGGTGGCGCTGCATGTCCGAGCTGAGCCCGGCCGGGATGGTCTGCCGGAAGATCTCGAAGGTGGCGGTCGGCAGCTTTCCGGCGATGGACAGTTTGGTGGGGTTGTGCACCTGGTCCGCCGGCAGGGTTTCCAGCTCCCCGGCGTGCACGACGACCGGCCGCGCGGCGCTGGGCCGCACGGTGTCGGAGATCGCGCCGAGGAAGTCCGCGAGCGCGAATCCTGCTCCTGATTGAGCCATCAGATGGTTTCCGTTCTTCCGCCGTCGACCGTGAGCACGGTCCCGTTGATGTAACTCGCCGCCGCCGAGGCGAGGAAGGCCACGGCCGCTCCGATCTCCTCGGGCCGCCCGGCCCGGCCGGCCGGGATCCCCGCGGCGTCGGCGGCGTCGAGGTCCTCGAACCCGACGCCGGTCGTTCGGGCCCGGGCGGCGAGGATCTCGTGGCGCCGCTCGGTGGCCGTGGCTCCCGGCGCCACGCAGTTGACCGTGACCCCGTCGGAGGCGAACTCCCGCGAGAGCAGTTTGGCGGCGGCCGTGACCGCGGACCGCAGGACCACGGACGTCGCGAGGTCCGGCTGCGGCTGGCGCACCGCCCCCGAGGTCACGAAGACGACCCGGCCGAAACCCCGCGCGGCCATGCCCGGCAGGGCGAGCCGGGCCAGGCGCAGCGGGCCGAGCAGCAGGAGCTCGAAGGCCCGCTGCCAGTGCTCGTCGTCGACGTCCAGGACGCGCCCGGGCGGCGGTCCCCCGGCGTTGAGCACGAGCACGTCCAGCGGGCCGTGCCGGCTTTCGACCTCAGCCAGTGCCGCCGCCGCGGCCTCGGGCTCCGCCACGTCGTTCACCAGGGCGTTGATAGTGCCGCCGGTCTTCTCCGCGAGCCGCGACGCCGCGGATTCCAGCGGCCCGGCGCGCCGGCCCGTGATCACCACGCGGTGGCCCGACCCGAGCAGGTGTTCGGCGACCGCGTATCCGATTCCGGCGCTGCCGCCGCCGACCAGAGCGTTGCGAGCGTTGATGGTGGCCTCCTCCTCGTCGCTTGCTGGGCCGCGGGCCGCAGCGGGTCTATCGTGAGCCGCATGGAAGCCGGAAACCAACGGTGAGTCCCGCTGAGTGGGACGCGGCGGCCCCGGCCGCCGGCGGGCTCGACCGCGCCGCGGCGATTCTCGGCGCCTTCGACGCGGCCCACCGCGAGCTGACCCTGGCCGCGCTGGTCGCCCGCACCGGTCTGCCGCGCTCGACCGCGCACCGCACCGCCGACCGCATGATCGGGCTCGGGTGGCTCGACAAGCCGAAGGACCGCTACCGGATCGGCAACCGCTTGTTCGAGATCGCCAGCCTGGCGCCGATCCGGCTGCAACTGCGCGAGGCCGTGCTGCCCTTCCTCCAGGACCTGCACAGCGCGACGAAGCACACCGTGCAGCTCGGGGTGCTCGACGGCGCGCAGATCCTGGTCGTCGAGAAGATCACCGGGCACCGGCCGATGCCCATGCTCTCCCAGACCGGCGGCATCATCCCGACGCACTGCTCGGCACTGGGCCGCGCGATCCTCGCCTACAGCGACCCGGCGACCATCGACGCGGTGCTGGCCGCCGGCCTGGAGCGCAGGACGCCGCGCACCCTGACCGATCCGGTGGCCGTCCTGCGTGAGCTGACCGCGATCCCGCCGCGCGGCTGGGCGGTCGAACGCGAGGAGGGCAACATCGGGGTGAGCTGCGTGGCCGCCCCGATTTTCGGCCCGCTCGGTGACGTCGCCGCCGCGATGTCGGTCACCGGACCCTCCAGCCAGATCCGGCCGCAGGCAGCCGGCCCGGCCGTGCGGCTGGCCGCCGCGGCGGCGTCGCGCGCCTACTGCGCGCGCCGCTGACTGCCCTGAACGTCCCACTGAGCGGGACTCCCGATTGCCGAGCGGCCCGGACGGCCCGCACGCTGTGACCGCTGACACACCGGCGACGTGCCGGTGCGGCGACCTGAAGGAGACGACGATGACTCTAGGCGGCGGCTACATGCTGCCCTCGCGCCAGGGGCAGGCGATCGCGGCGATCGGGCTCGGCATCACGGTGAAGACCGACGGCGCGTCGACACGCGAGGCGTACTCCATGTTCGAGTACACGGTCCCGGCGAAGACCGACGGGCCGCCCCCGCACCTGCACACCCGCGAGGACGAGTCCTTCATCTGCCTGGCCGGCCGCCTCGACGTCCACCTCGGCGGCGAGGACTTCGTCCTGGAACACGGCGACTACCTGTACCTGCCGCGCGATGTGGTGCACGCCTTCCGCAATCCGTACCAGGAGGAGTCCCGCGTCATCTCTGTGGTCTCACCCGCCGGGCTGGAGGCCTACTACCAGGCGCTGGCGGACATGCCGCCCGGCCCCAAGGACATCTCGCTGATGAAGAAGATCATGGCCGACTTCGGCATCGAGCTACAGCTCCCGCCCGAGGTCCGGTAGCCATGAGAGTCGGGATCATCGGTGCCGGCGTCGCCGGTCTCGCCACCGCGAAGGTGCTGTCCCAGGCCGGACACGAGGTGCGGGTGTTCGACAAGTGCCCGGACGTCGGCGGCGTATGGAGCCGGACTCGGCGCTACCCGGGGGTGACGACGCAGAGCCCGAAGGCGCAGTATTCGCTCTCGGACTTCCCCATGCCCAAGGACTACCCGGAGTGGCCCAGCGGAGCTCAGGTCCAGGCCTACTTCGCCGCCTACGCCACCGAGTTCGGTCTGGACTCCGCGCTGCGCCTGGACACCGAGGTGACGGCGGCGAGCCCGGCCGGCGAGGGCCGGTGGACGCTGGAAACCCGCGCCGCCGCGGGCGAGCAGTCCAGCGAGGTCTTCGACCGGCTCGTCGTCGCCAATGGAGTGTTCTGCGAACCCTCGGTGCCGAGGTATCCGGGCCTTGAGGAATTCACCGCGGCGGGCGGGCGGCTGTGCGCGGGCACGGAGTTCCACGACGCCGAGCAGGCGCGCGGCAAGCAGGTCCTCGTCGTCGGATACGGCAAGTCGGCCTGCGACGTCGCGGTCGCGCTCAGCGGCGTCGCGGCGGGGATCGACGTGATCGCCCGCCAGCTGCTGTGGAAGGTGCCGCGCAAGGTCGGCGGCTTCCTGAACTTCAAGATGCTGCTGCTGACCCGGATGGGCGAGGGCCTGTTCCGCTACCTGAGGCCGCGCGGCTTCGAGAAGTTCCTGCACGGCCCGGGGAACGGCCTGCGCCGAAGCATGATCAACTCGATCGGCTCGGTCTCGGTCCGGCAGTTCGGCCTGGCGAAGCTCGGCCTGGTTCCCGCCGGCCACATGGAGGACATCGTCCGCGGGGCCATCGGCCTGGCCAGCGAAGGCTTCTTCGAGGGCGTCCAGGACGGGACCATCACCGTCCACCGGGACGCGACCATCACCCGCCTGTTCGCCGGCGACGACGGTCCCGCGGCCGAACTCGCCGACGGCACCGTCCTGCGCGCCGATCTGGTGGTCTGCGCCACGGGCTTCACCCAGGGCGTCCCGTTCCTCCCCGAGGACACCCAGACCCGGCTGTTCGACGAGCGCGGGAACTTCATGCTCTACCGCCAGATCCTGCCTCCGGACATCCCCGGGCTGTACTTCAACGGCTACAACTCCTCCTTCTTCAGCCCGCTGAACGCCGAGATGGCAGCTCTGTGGATCGCCGCCGACCTGGCCGGAGCGGTGGCCCGGCCCGACGCCGAGGCGATGCGCGAGGCGGTCGTGGAGCAGCTGGCGTTCATGGACGACGCCACGGACACGCACCACTGCCGGGGCACCAAGATCATCCCGTTCTCGATGCACAACGCCGACGAGGTCCTCGGCGACCTCGATCTCAATATCAGCAGGGCGGTCCGGGCCACACACTGGCTGAATCCCGTCAATCCCGCGGCCTACCGGCGGATGACCCCGTCGCTGCTCCGGCGACTGGCTCCCGGCCCGAGCGAGTCCGACTCGCCGGATCGCCCGCGGGTGCTGGCGGGCTGACGACGGCACTGAGGACGGCAGGCCCCGAACCCGACGCGCGCCGGCGTCGCCGGTGGCCTACTGTTGTGCGCCGAACACCGCACGAGCATGAACGAAAGCAGGAATCGACTGTGCCCAAGTTGGAAATCATCATCGCCAGCACCCGACCGGGCCGCGTGGGCCTGCCCGTGGCCCGGTGGATCCACGCCGAGGCCGTGAAGCACGGCGGCTTCGACGAGATCGGGCTCGTGGACCTGGCCGAGGTGAACCTGCCGTTCATGAACGAACCACACCACCCCCGGCTCCGCGACTACCAGTTCCAGCACACCAAGGACTGGAGCGCGAGGATCGGTTCCGGCGACGCGTTCGTGTTCGTCATGCCGGAATACAACCACGGCTTCACCGCCCCGCTGAAGAACGCCATCGACTACCTGCACGCCGAGTGGCACTACAAGCCGGTCGGCCTGGTCAGCTACGGCGGCGTCGCCGCCGGCACCCGCGCCGCGCAGATGATCAAGCCGGTCCTGTCGGCGCTGCGGATGACCACGGTGTACGAGGCGGTCTCGATCCCGTTCGTCCACACGATGATCAGCCCGACCGGGGAGCTGGTGGCCAACGACACCATGGTGGCCGCCGCCGAGGGCATGTTCGGCGAACTGGCACGCGTCAGCCAGGCCCTGCGGCCGCTGCGGTCCGCCGCGGAATAAGGGTACTTCCAGGCGCGGGTCCATCCGGACGAACAGCGCGTCGCGCACGATGAAGCGGTGTGCGACGCGCGCGGTCCCCTGTCATACCGCCGCCCCCGCGACCGGGAAGCCGTACAAACGGTGCGCGTTGGTGGTGAGCACCGCCTCCCGCGCAGCCGGATCCGGCACCCAGTCGGTCAGCAGGTCCAGCAGTTCGCCGACGTTCGGCATGCGGCCGAAGAAGCCGACGTGCGGCCAGTCCGAGCCCCACACGCAGCGCTCAGGCGCCGCCTCGACCAGTTCGCGGGCGAACGGGATGGTGTCGAGGTATCCGGGGGCAGTGGAGAGCCGGAACGCGCCGGACAGCTTCGTCCAAACGCCGTCGCGCACCAGGTCGACCAGCAGCTTCCAGCCGGGCTGGTCGAGCCCGCCGCGCACCTCGACGTCGCCGAGGTGGTCTACGACCACCGGCACGCGCAGCCGGAAAATACGCGAGGCGACCTCCTGGAGCCGGCCGGTGTCGGCTACAACCGAAGTTGCAGTATCCGCAACTTGGTTCCCACCGGCAGCCGCACGCCTGGCCGCTGTGCTCGGTCCCGCTCTGCGGGAGGATGGTGTTCATGGATCAACTCGGTCCCGCGCTGCGGGCGTGGCGGGACCGGCTGGACCCCGCGACGGTGGGCTTCGCCCACGGCTCACCCCGTCGGGTCCCCGGTCTGCGGCGCGCGGAGCTGGCGACGCTGGCCGGCATCTCGGTCGAGTACGTGGTCCGGCTGGAGCAGGGACGGGTGGCGACACCCTCGGCGCAGGTCTGCTCGGCCCTGGCTCGCGCCCTGCGCCTGTCCGACGACGAGCACGCGCACCTGTTGCGCATGGCCGGCCACGCGGCGGACCCCAGCCGGGTTCCGCGAATGATCCCGGGGAGCCTGTACCGGATCGTGGACCAGCTCGCCGGCAACCCGCTGGCGATCTACGACGCCACCTGGCAGTTGCTGCACTGGAATCCGCTGTTCGCGGCCACGTTCGGCGATCCCACGGTCTCCGGTGTGGACGAGCGCAACGTCCTGGTCTGGCAGTTCCTGGGTGAGCTGCCCCGGGTCCGGCAGACGGCGGCCGAGCGGGCGGCGTTCGAGGAGTCCCTCGTCGCCGACCTGCGCGCGACGACGAGCCGGTACCCCGACGATCCCGACCTCGCGGCGTTGGTGGCGAGGCTGAACCTGAGCCCACGGTTCCGCGGGTTGTGGAGCCGCCGAGCGGTGGGCGGTCACCAGAGCGCGCACAAACTCGTCCGGCACCCGGAGGTCGGAGACATCGCCATGGACTCCGACATCCTCGCCACCCAGGACACGAACCTGCGCCTCGTGGTCTACACGCCGCAGCCGGGCACCGACGCCCGCGGCAAACTCGAACTCCTCGCGGCCATCGGGGTCCAGACGATGTCCGCCCGGCAATGAAGGCCCGCGTTCCGCCTCGTCCGGCGGACCAGGCTGCCGGGTGGTACGCGCCGTACCAGGAAGTCCCGTAGCTCCCGCCGACCCTCCCGGGGACCCAGCATGGAATGCGCGAGCAGCGCACCACCGTGCTGTTCGGACCACGAGGAGACACCATGACCACCACCTTCATCACCGGGGCCAACAAGTCCCTCGGGTTTGAAACCGCTCGTCGCCTCATCGAGGCGGGGCACACCGTCCTGCTCGGTGCCCGCCACCGTGAGCGCGGTCGGGCCGCGGCCGAGTCGCTCGGCGCCCGGTTCGTCCAGATCGACGTGACCGACGACGCCTCGGTCCAGGCCGCGGCCGCCGACGTCGCCGCGCATGAGGGGACGATCGACGTCCTGGTCAACAACGCCGGCATCCTGGGCAAGGCCGGCCCCGTCGAGGAGTACACCGCGGCCGACGTGCACGCCGTGCTCGCCGTGAACGTCGTCGGGATCGTGCGCGTCACGCACGCCTTCCTCCCGCTGCTGCGCACATCGCCGAACCCCGTCATCGTCAACGTGTCCAGCGGGATGGGCTCCTTCGGCATGACCCAGGACCCGGCGCGGATCGAATCGCAGTACGCTCTGCCGCTCTACTCCGCTTCGAAGGCCGCGGTCACGATGCTCACGACGCAGTACGCCAAGGAGCTGAAGGGCGTGAAGGTCAACGCCGCAGACCCCGGGCAGACCGCGACCGACTTCACCGGCGGCCTCGGACACAGCGTCGCCGACGGCACGGAGGCCATCGTGGCCCTCGCGACGATCGGCCCGGACGGGCCGACGGGACAGTTCATCGACCGGTCCGGGAACCTCCCGTGGTGAACCCGCCGGATGGCCGACCCGCCAGAGGCCGCCTCGACGCTTCCTTCACCCCTGGGGCGCCGGTGACAGCTCAGACCGGAGCCGACGACATCGAGCGGGCGTATTCGGTGGGCGTGCGGCCGTAGCGCTGCTTGAAAGTCCGGATGAAGTGGCTGCTGTCAGCGAACTGCCAGTGTGCGGCGAGCTCTGAGATGCTGAGCCGTCCGGCCGGCGGCGCGGTCAGGGCGAGCCGGGCTTCTTCCAGCCGGCGCTCCCGGATGTAGGAGATCACCGACTCCCCCGCTACGGTGAACGCCCGTTGCAAGGTGCGGACCGAGACGTTGAGCTCGCGCGCCAGGACCGCCGCGGACAGTTCGGGATCGGCGAGCCGGCTGTCCGCCAGGTCTTTGGCGGCCTGGGCCAGGGCCGGGGCGAGCACGGGTTCGGCGTCGTCGAACCGCTGCCTGGCCACCGCCTTGGCCAGCTCGATCAGGGTGCTGTGGGCGGCCTGCGCACCGGCCGGGGTGAGGTCGGGCATCGTCAGCCGGACCATGTTCGTGTGGGCCGTCAGCAGGCGCAGTTCGGCCGAGTCCGCGGGCCCGGCGATGATCCGGTTCCCGAGCATCGGCTTGAGGATCGCGGCGGGCAGGACGAGCACCGTCGCCGTCGTGCCCGGCACCGTCTCGAAGTGTGACGGCCGCTGGACGTGTTTCAGGAGGAACTGGCCGGCCGATATGGTCCGCTCGCCGCGATCGTTCGGGCCGCCCAGAGTCCAGGCGCCGCGTCGGATGACATACAGCCGGACCATGTCCTCCACGGTGTTGAGCGGGCCGCCGGTCCGGATGGGCGAGGTGCCGTGCAGTTCGGCGATCGCCACATCGTCGACTCTGGTGGCCCGGTTCCGGACGCGGAAGTCGCTGATCGTTTCCGCGCTGAAGGTCGGCAGCGGCACGGCGGCGCCGAACGCGGCCTCCCAACCACGCCGGAACGCTGCGAACGCTCGTGACTCAACAGCCTCCGTCATCGCTTGCCCTCCCTGGCTTGCCTCGCCCCGGACGGGCGTCCGATGGCGCCGATCTTCCATCGGGGTGGCGTCGGGGTTCAAGCCCGCGCACCCCCGGTATTCCTAGGCTCGGCAGTGCGAGCAGTCCCCGGTTCGGGCCCGATGTATCGGAGACGACCGGCCTACGAACCGCCAGAGCAGTCTGAAAGGAATGTGGCGCGGCATGAACAACCACACATCCAACACCGAGCGCATGCGGTATTTCATCGAGCAGGTGCAGGAGAAGGGCCGGTTCGAGCTGATCGAAGGGCTCGTGCGTCCCGACTTCCGCAACCACACCGTCGAGCCGGGGCAGCCCGCCGACCGAGCCGGGATCGGGGAGACCACGGCGGCCATGCACCAGGCGTTCTCCGGTCTGCGGATCGAGATCCTGCACTGCGTCGGGGACGGCGACCTGGTGGCCACCCACAAGATGTTCCGCGGCCGGCACACCGGACCGTGGTTCGGCCTGCGGCCCTCGGGCAACCCGGTCGAGTTCCGGGTCATGGATCTGGTGCGGTTCCAGGACGGCCAGTGGGCCGAGCACTGGGCGGTCGCCGACGGGGTCAGCCTGCTGCGCCAGACCGGCGCACTGGGCTGACCCGGCCGCCCGGGTCCCGGTCCCGGTCCCGGCACCGACGCCGCTCACGCCGGCGACGGTGCGGCGAGCAGGATGCGGACGGCGTCCTGGACGTGGCGGGCCCGCTCCTCGGAGCCGGGCACGTCGATGGCGGCCTGGAATTCGGGGCTGACCGAGACCCAGCCGGTGGCCAGGTGTAGAACCAGGCCGAGCAGGAAGCCCGGATGGAAGTGCGCGGGCAGGTCCCCGTTCTTCTGGGCCCGGGCGATCGCGTCGATCCGGGCGCGGGCGAAGGCGACGCCGGCCGGGTTGGTCTGGCCCCCGCCGCGTTCCAGGCGCTGCCAGGTGCACAGGCGCATGATCTCGGGCTGGCGTTCGTGCAGCCGGACCAGGCGGCCGGCATAGCCGGGCAGGTCGCCGGGATCGAACGGAACCTCGGCCTCCATCCGCAGGATCGCCTGTTCGCAGGCCGCGTCGAACAGCCGGGTCTTGCTGCCGAAGTAGTGGTAGATCTGCGCCTTGTTCGACTCGGCCGCCTCCCCGATCCGCTCGACCCGGGCTCCGGCGAGCCCGTATCGCGCGAACTCGATGACGGCCGCCTCCAGCAGGCGGCGGCGGGTGGCCTGGGCGTCGTAGACGGGCATGCGCCCCAGCATATTTCCTAAACGGTTAGTTGACAAAGCGGAAGACCCGAACCTAAGTTCTCAACTAACCGGTTAGAAAAGTTCCATCGACCCTCGACCGCGTTCGTGAGAGTCCACTTGCACGAAGTGTTCGACGGGGCTACTCTCATGAGAGCCACCTCTTATTACGAGAGCAAACTTCCTCCAAGCTGAAGGAGACCGCCATGAACGCCGTCACACACACCGTGGAGCCGACCGGCATCGGCCCGGTCGAGGTGACCGTCGCCGAATACGGCTCCGGACAGCCGTTCCTGCTCCTGCACGGCGGGGCCGGACCGCAGTCGGTCGCCGGCTTCGCCGAGAAGTTCGCCGCCACGCACGAGGTGCGCGTCCTGGTCCCGACCCATCCCGGCTTCGGGGGCACCGCGCGGCCCGAGGCACTGGACTCCATCGCCGGACTGGCCGCGCTCTATCAGGGCCTGCTCGAGCAGTTGGACCTGGCCGACGTCACCGTCATCGGCAACTCGATCGGCGGCTGGATCACCGCGGAGATCGCGCTGCTGAAGTCCCCGCGGGTCAGCGGCATCGTCCTGATCGACGCCGTCGGGATCGAGGTGCCGGGCCATCCGGTGGCCGACTTCTTCGCCCTGACCATGCAAGAGGTCTTCGCCCGAAGCTTCCACGACCCCGAGAAGTTCAGCATCGACCCGGCCACGCTGCCGCCGGCGGCGCAAGCGATCGCCGCGGGCAACCGGGCCGCGATCGCCGTCTACGCGGGTTCGGCGATGGCCGAACCCACCCTGCGCGAGCGTCTCGGGACGCTGGAGATCCCCGCCCTCGTGCTGTGGGGCCAGAGCGACGGGATCGTCGACGTCGACTACGGACGCGCCTACGCCGCCGCGATCCCGATGGCCCAGTTCCAGCTGCTGCCCGCCACCGGCCACTCCCCGCAAATGGAGACCCCCGACCAGGTCCTGCATGCGATCTGGGACAGCGCGACCACCGACTTCTCCGCCTTCACCCGCTAAGGACCACGACCATGGCCAAGACCGCCGTCACCCGCATCACCCACAGCTGCCACCTGATCGAGATCGGCGGCCGCACCTTCCTGACCGACCCCTGGTTCTCCACCAGGCCCGGCTACTACCAGGGCGAGCCGATCGCCGTCGCCATCCCCGACCTGCCCAGGCTGGACGGCGTGCTGATCAGCCACGAGCACTACGACCACTGCGACCTGGACGCGTTCGCCGCCTATCGCGACCGCTCGGTCCCGCTGTTCGTCGCCGAGACCGTCGTGGGCACCGCCCGCGGCCACGGCTTCACGAACGTCACCGCCCTCGCCCCGTGGGAGCAGGCGGAAGTCGGCGGCGTCACCATCACCGCCGCCCCCGGCAAGCACGGCGTCTACGAGGTCACCTTCGTCCTGCGGGCCGGCTCCGACGCGGTGTACTTCGCCGGCGACACCATGTTCATCCCCGAACTGGCCGAAATCCCCAAGCGGCTCGGCCACATCTCCCTGGCCCTGCTGCCCACCAACGGCCTGCACATCCGGCCCGCCGACAACATGCAGGTCGTCATGAACGCCGACGAGGCCGCCGAACTCACCGCGATCCTCAAGCCCGAACTGGCCGTCCCGCACCACTACGCCTTCACCAAGGGCTTCCTCGGGGACCGCCTGATCACCCACAGCGACAAGAACCCGCTGCACTTCCAGGACGCGTCGCGCACCCTGGCTCCCGAAACCAGCGTTCGCATAGTCGAGCCCGGCATCCGCATCGAGCTGTGACCATGACCGTCACCGTGACCGACACCGACGCCGCCGCCTTCGCCGCGCACCTGGACACCGACCACGCCCACGCGTTCATCTCCGCCATCCCCGACCTGAGCACCGGCGGCCCCGGCAGCGTCATTCAGCTCAATGAGATCCCGATCCCGGAAACAGACCCCGGAGCGGCGGCGGCAACACCTACGAGATCCACGGCCCGTTCGCGATCGGCACCGAGCTGTCCGTGACGCCCGGCCGCCCAGACCGTGGGCCCGAACCTCGGCCCGCGGATCAGCGAGGACTACCCGGCCGTTATGGACGCGCTCATCGGCGCGGCAACTGCGCGGTAGCCCGGCAGCGCGGTACGCCGCAGCCGCCACCGTTCACGAACCACGGGGCCGTCGGCACCTCTGACGGCCCCGTTCCCTGTTCCTTCCCGTATCCAGGAGCGCACCGATGATCGAACAACTCTCCCCGAGCGCGCCCTTCACGGCAGCGCCCAGGCCCAGGCAGTTGAGCCAGAAGGCCGCCGTCAGCGTCGTGTTCGTGGCGGCGATGTTCATGAACATCATGGACATCACGATCGTCAACGTGGCCCTGCCTGCGATCGGCCGCCAGTTCGCCGTCACCGAGGCCTCGCTGGACGCGGTGGCCACCGGCTACCTGGTCAGCCTGGCGGTGTTCATCCCCGCCGCCGGCTACCTCGGCGACCGCTTCGGGGCCAAGCGGGTCCTGCTGCTCGCGATCGCCGTGTTCACCGCCGCCTCAGTGCTCTGCGGCCTGGCCGGCAACCTCGGGGAACTCGTCGCGTACCGGGTGTTGCAGGGCGCGGGCAGCGGGATGATGACCCCGGTCGGCATGGCGATGCTCTACCGCGCCTTCCCGCCGCATGAGCGGCTGCGGGCCTCCTCGATCCTGACCATCCCCACGGCGATGGCCCCGGCGCTCGGCCCGGTGCTCGGCGGCGCATTGGTGACCGGCCTGTCGTGGCGGTGGGTGTTCTTCGTGAACCTGTTCATCGGCGCCGCCGCCTTCGTCTTCGGCCTGCTCTTCCTGGCCGAGCAGCGCCAACCGCGGCCCGGCCGTTTCGACGTGCCCGGATTCGTGTTGTCCGGCGTGGGTTTCGCGGCCGTGATGTACGGCATCAGCCAGGGACCCGGCATCGGCTGGACGCACCCTGAGATCATCGGCGGCATCACCGCGGGCGCCGCGGTCCTGGCCGTCTTGGTACGGGTCGAACTGCGCGCCGGAGCGCCGCTGCTGCGACTGCGTCTGCTCGGCAACCGGCTTTTCCGCTCGACGACCACGGCGATGGCCGTCGGCATGGCGGCGTTCCTCGGCGCGCTGTTCGTCGTCCCGCTGTTCTTCCAGCTCGGCCTGGGTCTGAGCGCACTGCAATCCGGCCTCAACACCCTGCCCGAAGCACTCGGCGTGATGCTCGGCGCCCAACTCGGCTCCCGCGTCCTCTACCGCCGCCTCGGCCCACGCCGGCTCATCGTCCTGGGCCTGACCGGCACGGCGGTCAGCGTCGCGCTGATGGCGCTGATCAGCTCGCCGGCCGAGCTGTGGTGGATGCGGCTGCTCATGCTCGCCCTGGGACTGGCGATGGGCCAGGTCGTCGTCTCCACGCAAGCGGCGACCTTCGCCACCGTCTCCCCGGCCGACACCGGCCACGCCTCATCGCTGTTCGCCATGGCCCGGCAGATCGGCAGCGCCACCGGCATCGCCGTCCTGGCCACCGTGTTCACCGCCGTAGGCACCACGCACACAGTCGCCGGCCGCACCACCGCGAACCTGACCGCCTACCACACCGCCTTCCTCGTGGCGGCACTCATCGCCCTCGCCGCCGTCCTGCCCGCGCTGACCGTCAAGGACGCCGACGCCGCGAGCACCGTGGCCGATCAGAGCTCTGCGGCGGACCGGCCGGAAAGCGCTGCGCACCTATGACCGGGACTGCCCCGCGTCCAGCAACACCTCGCCGACACCCCATCCAAGTCCTCGAACTCATCCGCTGGCGGTGCGGACCACACGGACGTGACGGCCGGGGTGCCTGCCGTCGGGGGAGAACCAACGGCGGGCGCCCCGGCCGGGTGTGATCAAGGGCGATCAGGAAGCGATCAGGACCGTCTTGCCAGGCAGCCGGCCGGCGCCGGCGTCCTGGTGCACCGCGGCCAGCTCGGCCAGCGGGCGGCGGTCGGCGACGTGGATCCGGACCTTGCCGGCGTCCACCTTGGCGATCAGCTCGGCCAGCTGGGCGGCGTCGCTGCGGACGAACAGGCCCGCGGAGCGCACCGACCGGGCCGGGTCCTCGGGAACCGCGGTGCCCGAGCTGGCGCCGATGCCGCCGTCGGCGACGTAGCCCGACAGCTGTGCGGCCTCCTCCGTGGTGGAGCGCACCATGTTCAGCACGACGTTGAACGGACCGCCCACCGCGGCCGGGCCCTCGGCGAGGTCCAGGGGGCCGACGACCCGGTCCGCGCCGTAGGCGCGCAGGCGGTCGGCGTGCTGGGGGACGTCCACCGCGGTCACGTGCGCGCCCGCGTCGACAGCGAGCTGGACCGCGATGCCGCCCACGGCGCCGCCGGCCCCGTTGACCAGGACGCTCTGGCCGGGCTTGAGCTCGGCGAGCTCGAAGAGCAGCTGCCAGGCCGCCAGGCCGGACAGCGGCAGCGCCGCGGCGTCGGCCAGCTCGATCGTCTCAGGCACCTTGGTCAGCGCCTCGGCCGGGGCGAGCGCGTACTCGGCGGCCCCGCCGCCGGCGTCCAGCGGCAGCATCGCCACGACCCGGTCACCGGCCGAGAAGCCCGTCGCCCCGGCGCCGAGCTCGGCGACGGTGCCCGCCACATCGAGCCCGGGCACGTGCGGCAGGGAGATCGGGATCATCTCGGCCAGGGCACCGGCGCGGATGTGGTCGTCGACCGGGTTGAACGACGTGGCCGCCACCCGCACCAGCACCTGGCCGGCGCCGGGGACCGGACGCTCGACGTCGTCGAAGCGCAGGACCTCGCTGCCGCCGAAATCGTGAAAACGGACTGCCTTCATGGCGCTTTCCTCCAGTGTGTGTATCAAAGACCGACGCCTAGGGCAGGCGCCGTTGTGCGGTTCGCTGTCGTACGCGAACCGGCGGTCAAGGTGCTCAGGGGTGCTCGGGAATGCTCAGGGGCACTCAGTTCAGCTGCACCGAGCGGGTGGAGTTGCCCATCACCATGCGGTCGATGGCACTCACGGCACTGCCGGGATCGGCGGCGGCGCCGACGGTGAGCAGCAGGGGGACGAAGTGCTCGGCCGTCGGATGGGCGACCTCGGCGCCGGGGGCCTTGCGGCGGTAGTCGGTGAGCGCGTCCACGTCGGCTCGGGCCAGAGCGTCGACGGCCCATTCGTCGAAGGCCGCGGTGTGCGCGGCGAGCGCCGGACTGCGGAAGACGGCGAAGCTGTGGGTCATGAAGCCCGAGCCGAGGACCAGGATGCCTTCGTCGCGCAGGGGCCGCAGGCGCGTCCCGAGTTCGAGCAGGGCGCCGGGATCGAGGCTGGGCATCGAGAGCTGCACGACCGGGATGTCGGCTGCCGGGTACATGGCCATGAGCGGGATGAAGGCGCCGTGGTCCAGACCGCGGTCGGTGAACTCGTACACCGGCGTCCGGCCGCCGAGCAGGCCCGCTAGCCGCCGGGCAAGGTCGGTGGCGTCGGGGGTCGCGTAGGGAAGGGTCTTGTAGCGCGGGTGGAAGCCGCTGAAGTCGTAGTAGAGCGGGGTACCGGCCGCGGCTCCGGAGATCGCAGCCTGTGCGTGTTCCCAGTGCGCCGAGACGACGACCACGGCCTTGGGCTTGGGCATCGACTGGGCCCAGGCGAACAGGTCGGCGATCCACTGCGGATCGTCGAGGGTGAACGGGGCCCCGTGGCTGACGAACAGACTGGGCAGGGGCCCATCGGCGGGGGTCCACACCCGCTGCTCGCGCGCCTGGGGCAGGACGCGTGCCAGGTGGTCGTCGTACGCACCGGCCGGGTACGCCGCGTCCGGCATGCGCGCCCCGAAGCGGGAATCCTGGCTGCTCACGGTGGTCATCGGTATCGGGTCCTCCACAGGGTTCAGCTCCACGAAGGCGCCTCCTCACTTGCCTGGGCAAGTCCAAAGCTAACCCCGTGACACTTGCCTTGGCAAGTCACGCGAGTTGCCTGGGCAAGTATGATGGGCCGCATGGACACTCCGTCACCCTGGCTCGACGACGACCAGCAGGACCTGTGGCAGGCGCTGCTCACCGTCGTCATCGCCCTCCCGGTAGCCCTCGACCGTCAGCTGCAGCGCGATGCCGGCATCTCCAACTTCGAGTACGGCGTGCTGGCCCGCCTGTCGATGGCCGACGCGGCCACGATGCGCCTGGGCGACCTGGCCCGGGACTTCGGCAGCACCCTGCCCCGGCTGTCGAAGGTGATGGACCGCTTCCAGGCCCGCGACTGGGTCGTGCGCCGGCCCGACCCGGCCAACGGCCGGTACACCCTGGCCACGCTGACCGACGCCGGCCGGCAGCAGCTCGCCGCGAGCGCACCGGAACACGTCGCGCAGGTGAAGCGCCTGGTGTTCGATCCGCTCAGTGCCGCGCAGCGCCGACAGCTCGGCGCCGGGCTCACGCGCATCGCCGCCACCGTGCGCCAGGAGCTCGAAGGAGGGTGAGCGCCGGGGAGGACGGCGGTGGGGATGGTTCGGCTCAGTGGGATGGTTCGGCTCAGCCAATCGGTGCGCTCGGAAACTCGCGATTGTTCCCCGGCCGGGCCGACGGGAGGCTCGTACCGTCCACCCGGCACCACAGAAGAGGCCCGATGAGTATCGCCGCAATCGCAGGAACCCCCGTCGTCGACGAGATCTCACAGCGTGACCCGGATCTGGTCAGCGCCGGTGGCAGCAGGACGTGGTCGGCGCGCGGCCGGAACTTCGTGGTGGCGATCACCGAACTGGAAGCGGGCGACCGCCTCGCCGAACACGATGTGCCCGACGAGTTCGTGCTGCTTGTCCAGGACGACGCGGAAGTAAGCGTGGAGCACGAGGGTCAGGCACCTGTGTCCGTGTCCGAACCCGCACTCGTCGTGGTGCCGGCCGGTACCAGCGCTGTGCGCGCAGCGACGCCGACCACGGTGGTCCGGGTGTTCACCGCCCGCGACGGGAAGCAGACGAGGCACGCCGAAGCAGGCAAGGCCGACAGCGACGGAATCCGAATACATCGGCTGCGCGATATACCGGACGAGGAAGGACGCCTCGGCCGGATCTTCCGGACCTCATCGCTGATGGTGAACTGGTTCCCGGTGCACGAGGGACCACGCGACACCGAACGGCTCTCGCCGCATTCCCACGAGGACTTCGACCAGATGTCGGTGACCCTCCTCGGAGACTACGCCCACCATCTGCGGGTCCCGTGGACTCCCCGGATGAGTGAGTGGCGCGACGACGAGCACGTCCAGGTCGGCAGCCCCTCGATGACACTGATCCCGCCGACCGTCGTGCACACCACCCGCGCCGTGGGCGAGGGACCGCACACGCTCATCGATGTCTTCGCCCCGCCGCGCGAGGACTTCCTCGCCAAGGGCTGGGTGCTCAACGCCGGCGAATACCAGGGAGCCCAGCTGTGAGGGGCGATCCGTTCCCCCGGCTCGGAGCCTGGGTCAAGCTCCCCGCGCCGGAGAGCGTCGAGCTGCTCGCGCTCGCCGGATTCGACTTCGCCGTGATCGACGCCGAGCACGGCGCGATCGACACCCGCACGATGTCGACCATGATCGGGCTGGCCCGCGGCTGCGGGCTCGCACCCTTCGTGCGGGTGGCCGGCACCGCACCGCGCGACGTCCAGGTACCGCTCGACGCGGGTGCGGCCGGCTTGCTCGTCCCGCAGATCGAAGACGCGGACCGGGCCCGGGACGCGGTGCGCGCGAGCCGGTTCCCCCCGCTGGGAGGACGCGGGGCCAGCACCTCCGGCCGAGCAGGCCGATGGGGGCTGGAGGCCCTCGGTGACTACCTGCGGACAGGCAATGAGGACGTCCGCCTCGTCGTCCAAGCCGAGAGCGCCGGAGCCCTCAAGGCGATCGCCGAGATCGGCGAGGTCCCCGGCGTCGACGCGGTCTTCATCGGCCCGACCGATCTCGCGGTCTCCAGCGGGTTCGGGGAGAACGACAGCGCTCTGGCCGACCTCATCGGGGCGGCCGAACGACGCTGCGCCGAACATGGCATCACCCTGGGGACCACGGCCTCCGGCAACGCGGCGGAACTGCTGGACAGCCGGGGATACAGCTTCCTCATCCTGGGGGCCGACACCACGATGCTGCGCCAGGCCGCGCACACGTTGGTCAGCGCTGTCCACACCGCCACGACAGGAGCCGACCGGTGACCGCCGACGCTCAGACCGGCGACGGACAGCAGACCCTCACCCTCCTGCACACCCAGCTGTCGATGCTGGTGACGGCACTGTGGTTCGAGATCGACCACCGCGACGGTTCAGCGGCCTCCGGCTTCTTCACCCCCGACGCCGAGCTGACGTTCTCGCGCCGGACCTTCCGCGGCACCGACGAGATCAACGGCGTGTACAGCGACCGCGCCGCACGAGGGCCGCGGGTCTCACGCCACCTGACGTCCGACTTCCACATCCTGCGTCAGGAGGCCGACCTCGTAGAGGCCGTATCTGTCCTCGTGCTCTACGCGCAGGACGGAGAACCTCCCATACCGACGACCGTTCCGGTACTCGTCGCCGACGTATCCGACCGCTTCGTCCGGGTCGGCGAAGCGGAAGGGGAGGCTCGCCGGTGGCTCATCGCTTCCCGGCGGATCGAGAACCGCTTTCTCCTGCCGGGCGACGTCCTCGCCGTCCCTACCGAGTAAGGAGCCACATGCCACGCCACCGACGCCCGGAAGACTTCCCCCTGCCGACGGTACGCAGCGAGCTGCCGATCGCAGACTCCCATCTGTTCGACGACCTGCTCCCACCGGAGGCGGCCTTCGAGCTGACGGCTGGTCTACGCCGCCATCTCGATCCCTATGTCGGCGTCACGGAGAACGGCACGCCGCGCCCGGGCCTCTACCGTCTCGACGGTGCCGGGACGTCCCCGCACTCTGCGGTCAAGGCCGCTCAGGCCTATCTCGAAGGCTTGGCGCCGCACCAGCGGGTGGTCGGCGCCCTGCCGATGGACGCCCCGGAATGGCGGCTGTGGACGAACGCGATCCCGACCTGGCATCCGAAGGGCATGCGCCTGGAACGGCTCGCCGCTGATGACCGGGAGCGTGCACTAGCCGTTGTCGAGGCCAGCCTCAGCCCGGCCGGCTACGCCCAAGTGCGAACGGCGATGGCGCTCAACGAGAACCTGGGCGAGCTCATTGACGACTACCGGGACACGCTCACGGAGTTCGCCTACTGGTTCACGGTGTTCGGGACGCCGTCGGCGGATTCCCCGTGGGGATGGCAGCTGATGGGTCACCACGTGGACCTGCACTGCGTGTTCGTCGGCGGGCAGACGGTTCTCGCCCCCGTGTTCCTCGGCGCCGAGCCGGCGACCGGGACGGGGCGGTTCGAAGGCTTGCACGCCTTCGGCGACGAGACCGACGTCGGCTTGGCGTTCCGCCGCACCCTGGAACCCGACCGGGAGAACGAGTTCCTTCTCGGATCGTCGCTGCGCGCCGAAGACCTCCCGCCCGAGCTCGCCGGGCCGTGGAACGGACGGCATCTCGCCGGTGCGGGCAGTGACAACCTCATCCTGCCGCCCGAGGGAATCGTCGCGGCGAGCCTGCCGCCCGACCAGCGCGACGGGCTGGTGGGGCTGATCCGGGTCTACCTCGACCGCCTCCCGGCCCCGCAGGCCGAGCGCACCCTGGCACTCGTCCGTGAGCACTTCGACCAGACGCGGTTCGCCTGGCGCGGCGGTCACGACGACGAATGCGCCTTCTACTACCGGATCCACTCCCCCGTGCTCCTGGTCGAGTACGACAACCACCCCGGTGTCTTCCTCACCAATTCCGAGCCGGCCCGCTTCCACGTCCACACCATCGTGCGAGCGCCCAACGGCAACGACTACGGACGCGATCTCCTCGCCCAGCACTACCGGCTTCACCACAGCGGTCAGGGGGCTGGCTGACAGCACACGAGGAGCAGCAGGGGTGCTCCCTGGTTCCAGGCCGGCGGCCACTTCGGGGTTGAGGACGGCGTGCCGGCTCCCGGCCTCGATGTCGCGCCAGATGCGCTGCAACGGGTTGGATTCGCCGAAGCTCGAAGCCCCCTGGGCCGAGCACACGATGCGGACCGCCTCACGCGCGTGGACCGCCGCCATCCCGGCGTCCATCCGCATCCGTGCTCGCGCATCGTAGTCGGGGAACACCCCGGCCAGCGCCCCCTCGTCGATGTCGGCCGCCGCGCGGTAGGCGTGCAGTTGGGCGGAGTCGGCGAGCGCCGCCGCGTTCGCGGCGGCGAGCTGGACGGTGGGTGCCTCGGCCTGGGAGGCGTAGCTCGTCAGGGTCAGGCTCCGCCGCGGGGCCCGCTCGATCAGCAGGTCGACGGCGGCGGCGGCCAGCCCGAGCTGGGGCCCGGTCAACACCAGCGCCGTGACCGGCACGAACGGGGCCCGGTAGAGCGCCTCGTCGGCGAAAGGCGTGGCGTAGCGGCCCTCGACGGCGTCAGGGATCGAGTGGAAGCGGTGCGCGGGCACGAAGAGGTCTTCGCCGACGAGCGTGTTCGACGCGGTCCCGCGCATGCCCGTCACGAACCAGGTGTCCTCGACGGTCAGCTCCGACATCGGCGCGAGCACGATGCCGACGGCGTCCGCCGTGCCCTCCGCGTCCGGCCGGGTGACCCCCAGGACCGCCCAGTCGGCGTGGACGCACCCGGAAGCCGGGGCCCACCGCCCGGTCACCCGGTACCCGCCCTCCACCACGCGCGCGGTGCCCGAGGGGGTCACGACGCCGGCGACCCGCGCGTGGGGGGTGTCGGCCCAGACGTCGTCCTGGGCCCGGGCGGGGAACAGCCCGACGAACCACGCGTTGGCGTTGAGCAGTGAGGTCAGCCAGGCGGTGGATCCGCAGGCGCGCCCGACTTCGCGGCCGACCTCCAGCAGCGTGCGGAAATCGGTCTGCAGACCGCCGTACCGGGCCGGCTGCATCAGCGAGAGCAGGCCGGCCTCGGCCAGGGCGTCGATGTTCTTCGCGGGCACCCCGCGCTCGCGGTCGGTCAGATCGGCGTTGCCGGCGAGCACAGGTCGCAGCGTGGCGGCCCGCTCGACGAGGTCGGCCCGCAATGCGCGGGCAGCGTCGGTGATGTGCGGAACGTCCATGGAGATACTCATCGTCGTGACTCCGGTGTCAGGGTTCTTACGGGACAGGTGTCAGCTCGCGACAGCGAGACGGGAATGCGTGCCGAAGACCCGGCGCGCGTAGACCAGCGGCGCCGTGGAGGTCGGCTCCGCCTCCTCGACACCCACGACGAGCAGGACATGGTCACCGCCGTCCACGTGGCGTTCGACGCGTCCGGCCGTCCACCCGGCGGACTCCGGCAGGTAGGGCAGTCCGGCGCGGACGCTCCAGGCGACACCGTCGAACTTCAGGCCCGGTCCCCGGCTCCGGCGCGCGAACGTCGAGGCCAGCTCCTGCTGGTGGGCACCGAGGATGTTCACCCCCACCCGCTCCCCCGGCTGGAGGTGGGCCAGCAGTGCCGAGGAGCGGTCCAGGGCGAAGCTCACCAGCGGCGGGTCGAGCGAGAGCGAGGCGAAGCTCGACACGGTGCTGCCGTGCGGCCGTCCGTCGGCGCTCGTCGCCGTCACCACGGTGACGGGGGCGCACACCCCGCTCATCAACTCGACGAAGGTCTCTCGGTCGATCATTGTCCGCCTCCCGGTGCGCTCGAATCGGTCAGTCGGTGTGCGCGGCCTGGTCGATCACCACGTCCGACAGCACGAAGTCAACTCCGGCGCACCGGGCGGCTGCTTGGTCTGCCGGCTCAGAATCCCGGCCGCCCGTTGGTCTGCCGCGGCAGGAGTACCGCGTCCCCGAATTCCTCGGCGAGCGCCAGGGCGGCGTGCAGAGCGAAGCGGCGATCGTCAAGGTCGTGTCCCAGCACCTCTTGGGCCCGCTTCACGCGATAGGTGACGGTCCCCCGTGCCACATGCAGCCGGCGGGCGACCTCCACGAGGCTGCGCTCGGCGCCGAGGTAGTGGTAGAGCGTGGTCCGCAGCGCTTCCATCGGCGCGCCGCGGACGCAGAGCCCGCCGAGTTCCCGGCGCACGAACTCACCGGCCGCGTCGAGATCGGTGGCCAACAGCGCGACGGCGGCGACGTCGCCGTATGCCGTCGCAGGCCTCGGAGCCCGCCCGGCCTCGCGCCGCAGCTGCTCGACCCGCTCCCCGCGCTCGGCCTCGCGGTGCGAGCGGCGAAAGCCCGCGACGCCGTCGCCGGAGGTGCCGAAGGCCGCCTGGATGCGCTGGCTGGACAGTGTCTGCACGACGGTCTCCCAGGAACCGGTTCGGCGCGCGCCGTCCCGGGGAACGGTGCCCCAGGCCCACAACCGTCCCGAGGCCACCGGCACGACCAGTGTCGTCGTGGCGCCTCGGGCCCGGAGCACCTCGATCGCCGCCGCCCGCAGTCTGGGACCGTCGTTCGCCGAGTCCGACCACGCCACCACCGCCTCGTGGGTCCGTCGCAGGTCGTATCCGAGGACCCGCGAGGCCTCGCCGACGTCCGCCGCGGCACCGCTGAGCAGGGAACGGACGATGTCGGCCCGCGCCGCGGCGGCACTGGTGCTCCACACCTCGTGCTCCACGAGGTAGGCGCGGATCATCGCGTCGGAGAGGTCGTCGACGTAGGAGAACAGCTCGCGGGAGATCGCCGTGACCTCATCGGCCCTCGCTCGCGGGTCGACCAGCTCCACGCACGCCCGCAGGAAGGCCTCGGTCGTCGCGGCGTGCCCGACCCGGACCCCGTGGAGCACCTGTTCCAGCGGTATGCCCCGGTGAACGAACTCGCGGATGCCGACCAAGGTGGCCTCGCCGGTGGGCGGGCCGGCCGCCTGGCCTTCCACCAGGGCGACCAGCGCCCGCACAGTGGTGACTTCGTTGCCTGCGCGGAGCATCTCGACGGCGGCCGAGCCGCCGCCGAGGGCCGGCACCTCGCCGAGGATCCGCCCCACGACCGCCGAACTGAGCTCCATCGCCCAGCGCACGGGATCGGCACCGACGCGCGCGACGGCGTCCTCGATGATCTCGCGGGGGCAGGCCGCCTGGTCGAGATCGACCTCACGGTGCGGGCCCAGCCGCGCGAGCCAGGTTCGCCGCGGCCACCGACCGGTCTGGGTCACACTCGCCCTCCCTGGGGCTACGATGTCGCGCTGGAGTCCGCGGCCAGGGCGGATGTGGTGCACTAGAATTCTCAGTCCGATCGAAGGGCTGATCAACGACGGGCTGCCGAAGCCACCGTTCGGCCGAGCCGAACGATGAGGTGCGGCGGGAGGCGGGCAGTGAACCTACGTCAGATGGAGTGCTTCCTCGCGGTCGCGGACGAACTGCACTTCCGGCGGGCCGCCGACCGTCTGCGACTGGCTCCGCCCAGTGTCAGCGAGGCCGTCGCGGGCCTGGAACGCAGCCTCGGCAGCCGACTGGTCGACCGTACGAGCCGCCAGGTGCGGCTGACACCCTTCGGCGCCGAGTTCGCCGCCGCGATCCGACAACCGATCGAGGCGCTGTACCAGGCCCACCGGAGCGCGCGCCTGCGCTCGGCCCACCACCGCGACCTCGTCGTCGCCCACACCCCGGAACTGGGACAGCTGCTCCTGCCACGACTGGTCGAGGCCTGGCCCGCCACCGCGGCCGACGACGAAACCCGGAGCCGGTGGCGTCCAGTGCCCATGCACACCCCCGAGCAACTCGCCGCCGTGGCGAACGGCGAGGTGGACATCGGCCTGTGCTGGTCGGTCCCCGAGCAGCCGGGGATCGCCAGTGCCGTACTCGGCGAGTTCCCGCTGGTCGCCGTGCTCCAGGTGTCGGACCCGCTGGCGAGCCGCCGCGAAGTGGCGCTCGCCGACCTGCGCGGCCGCCAGATCCTGACCACGCCGCGTACCGACAACCCCTACCTCGACAGCCAGTTGCAGGCGGACATCACCCGGGCCGGCATCGCCCGAACCCACCTGGAGGAGGTGGGACGCTTCGACGAGCTGGCGGTGCACGTGGCCACGCGCGGCCATGTGGGCATCCACCCCGGGCCGATCGTGTTCACCGGCCCGGTGCCCGCGGTGACGTTCCGCCCGATCTCCGACGCCTCCGCCGGCGTCCGGATCTGCGCGATCAGCCACGCCGAGGCTCGCAGCGATTCCATCGCGGCGCTCCTGGCGTGCCTGCGGTCGATCGTCGTCTCGCTCGACATCGCAGACCGGCTCACTTGACGCTCCGCGGCCCGGCCCATCCGTCCGGCCGCTCCGGTCCACGCGCCAAGAGATTCCGGCATGCTGCACGACCGAGTCGTCCGCGCCGCCGACGTCGACCGGCTGGCCTCGATGATCATGCGCGGCAACGCCGTCGATCTCTACCGGCTGTGAGCCGAGTCGCCGGTGTCCGGTCAGAGCCCGTGGCCATCGTCCGACCACTGAAACGGTAGAGCGACCCACTCACCCGTTTGTATCGCCGGCCAGGTGCGGTGGCCGTGCCGAGGTTAGACATGATCTGTGGCAACTCAGCGGACCGACGAGGCCGGCGGGAACCGTGCGGGCGCTGCCGCCAAGTCCGCGCCGATCCACTTCATCGTCGAAGTGCTTCGGGGACAGGCGCAGGTGGACTTCATGCCCAGCGCGCTGTGCGGGGTGTTCTTCGCCGTCGCCCTGTTCGTCTCCGGCTGGCGCTACGGCTTCTACGGGCTCCTCGGCACCGCTTTGGCCACCGGCACGGCGATCGTGCTGGGCGTCAACCGGGACCGGGTCGCCGCGGGGCTGGAAGGGTTCAACGGATGCCTGGTCGCGGTCGGCTTCGCGGTCTTCCTCGGCGCGGACCACGCCTCGACCTGGCTGCTCGCCGCGGCCGGCGCGATCACCGTCACCGTCGTGACCGCCGCCTTGGACCAGGTGCTGTCGACGTGGAACATCCCGACCTTCACGGCACCTTTCTGCATCATCGCGACGGTCGTGATCGTCGCGGCGCCGGGGTTCCGGCGCATATGGCACAGCGATAAGAACCTCTCGGCGTTTCCCGGTGTGGCGACCGGTAGGACCGCTCTGACCTGGCACGACATCTGGCACGCGTTCCTGGGCAACGTCGGGCAGATCTTCTTCATGCCCCAGTGGTACGTCGGCCTGCTCTTCCTGCTGGGCATCTTCGCCGCGAGCCGGCTGGCCGGCGCCATGGCCTGTCTCGGCAGCGCCGTCGGGATCCTGGTCGCCTGGACGCTCGGCTCACCGGCCGACAGCGTGGCCCAGGGGCTGATGGGCTACAACTCCGTCCTGGTCGCCATGGCTCTGTGCGGGGTGTTCATCAAGGTCAATGGCTGGAGCGTCGCCTACGCCGTCCTCGGCGCCGCCGTCGCGACCGTGCTGACCACGGGGATGGGCAACTTCACCAGCACCTTCGGCGGGCATGCCTTCACCTGGCCCTTCGTCCTGACCGCGCTGGCTTTCGTCGCCGCGGTCCCCTCCTTCCCCCGACTCCGGCGGACCTGACCGGATCTGACCTGACCGGATCTGACCTGACCGGACCACCCCCGAATGTGAGGCGAGCATGAACCTGTCCCCCCGCGAGATCGACAAGCTCTACATCTACGTCGTGGCAGACCTCGCGGCCAAGCGCCGGGCCCGCGGTGTGAAGCTGAACTACAGCGAGGCGTGCGCGCTGATCAGCGAGGCCATCTTGGAGGGCGCCCGGGACGGGAAGAGCGTCGCGCAGTGCATGGAGATCGGCAAACAGGTCGTCTCGGCTGGCGACGTCATGGACGGCGTGCGGGAGATGCTCCCGCTGCTGCAGGTCGAGGCCGCGTTCATGGACGGCACCAAGCTCGTCTCCTGCCACGACCCGGTCGGTGCTTGACGGTGAGCGCCCCGGCCGTGGAGCTCACCGCGCAGGCCACGGTCGTCCTCGTCGGCGGACACGAGAGCGACCGTGGCGAGGCGCTGCACGCGCTGGCCCAGGACAGTCCGCTGACTCGGGCCCGCGCCTGCGGTCAGGAGCTCGAAGAAGCTGTCCGCGCCGCACTCATCACCTCTGAGCTGCCGGTCTGCGTCGTGCCGATGACGCTGGGCCGCGACCCCGAGCTGGTCGCGGACACCGCCAGGACGCTGGCGTGGGTGGCCCGAACCACAGGGCCCCCGCGCATCGCGCTGGCTGAGCCCTTCGGGACCGCGGAGCATCTCATCGGATGGCTTCGGGCCGCGGCGGGCCGGGCCGCCGTCGGCGCCGCCGGGGCCGCCGGGGCCGCCGGGGCCGACCCGGCCGACGTCGCGATTCTGGTGACCGCGAACCCCGCGAACCCCTTCGACGACGCCGAACTGTTCCGGATCGCGCGCCTGGTCCAGGTGCAAGGGCGGGCACCGTGGGTGGACGTCGCGTTCCACGGGGGCGATCCAGACGTCCAGACCGGCGTCGATCGTTGCCGGCGACTCGGCGCGCGCCGGGTCGCCTTGGTGCCCGCCGGGTTCGCTCCGGCGGGCGGGACCGAGGTGGCGGCGGCCGAGGCGGCCGGAGCGGTCGACGCCGGTCCGCTCCTGGCACCGTCCGCGATCTCCGGCGTGCTCGCCGCGCGGATCCAGGCCGCCGTGGACCGGCTGCGAGCCGGTGACGACGGGATCGCCGCGGGACTGGACGCGGAGCACGGTCACGGCCACACCCACTCCCATACCGACGGACCGGCCGCCCACGGCCATACCCACAGCCACAGCCACGCATCAGGACACTGACCACCGACCGCAGGAAGGGACGAGCACGATGTCAGGTGACTCAAGATACATCTACGGCGACGAGCCGGTGGAGATCAACGCGGGCCGCAGGAAGGCCTCGCTCACCGTCCACAACACCGGCGACCGGGCCGTCCAGGTCGGTTCGCACTACCACTTCTTCGAAGCCAACCGCGCCCTGGACTTCGATCGCGACCAGGCCTTCGGCATGCACCTGGACCTGCCGGCCGGCACCGCCGTCCGCTTCGAGCCCGGCGACACCAAGGAGGTGGCGCTCACCGAATACAGCGGTCACAAGCGGCTGGTGGGCTTCAGCGGTCTGACCGACGGCGGCGTCAACTCCACCGACACCCGTGGCAAGGCGTTCCGCAACGCCGTCGAGCGCGGCTTCCGCGGCGCGCGGCTGGAAGACCAGGAAGGTGAGCGCTGATGGCCACGCTGCCCCGCAAGCAGTACACGGACCTGTTCGGTCCGACCGTCGGAGACCGCTTCCACCTGGCCGACACGAACCTGGTCGTCGAGGTGGAGAAGGACTACAACGTCGGCCACTACGGGGATGAGGCCGTCTACGGCGGCGGGAAGAGCATCCGCGACGGGATGGCCCAGGATCCGCTGGCCACCGCCGCCAACGGCGCGCTCGACACGGTGATCACGAACGTGGTCGTGATGGACCCGATCCTGGGCGTCGTCAAGGGCGACATCGGGATCAAGGACGGCTTCATCGCCGGGATCGGCAAATCCGGGAACCCGCACACCCAAAGCGGTGTGGACCCGGCTCTGGTGATCGGCCCGGGCACCGAGGTGATCTCCGGCGAGCACCTGATCGCCACCGCCGGCGGCATCGACTCCCACATCCACTTCATCTCCCCGCAGCAGGCCGAGGCCGGCCTGTCCAACGGCATCACGACCCTGATCGGCGGCGGTACCGGCCCCTCGGACGGCACCAACGGCACCACCTGCACGCCGGGGCCGTACAACATCGGCTGGATGTACCAGGCCGTCGAGGGCCTGCCGGTGAACGTCGGGCTGCTCGGCAAGGGCAACGGCTCGCTGCCGTTCTCGTTGCGCGAGCAGGTCGAGGCCGGGGTGTGCGGGCTGAAGGTGCACGAGGACTGGGGCACCACCCCGGCCGCGCTGTCGTGCGCGCTGGACGTCGCCGACGAGTACGACGTCCAGGTGGCGGTGCACACCGACACGCTGAACGAATCAGGGTTCTTCGAGGACACCCGCTCGGCGATCGACGGCCGCACCATCCACACCTTCCACACCGAGGGCGCCGGCGGCGGCCACGCCCCGGACATCATGCGGGTGGCCGGCGAGCCGAACGTGCTGCCGTCCTCCACCAACCCGACGCTGCCGTACACCGCCAACTCCGTGGACGAGCTGCTGGACATGGTGATGGTCTGCCACCACCTGTCCCGCGACATCCCCGAGGACGTCTCCTTCGCCGACTCCCGGGTGCGCGCCGAGACCATCGCCGCCGAGACGGTCCTGCACGACGAAGGCGTCATCTCGATCTTCTCCTCGGACTCCCAGGCGATGGGCCGGGTCGGGGAATCCTGGACCCGCGCGTTCCAGACCGCGCACCACTGCAAGGACAAGCGCGGCAAGCTCGACGGCGACAGCGAACGCAACGACAATCACCGGGTCCTGCGTTACCTGGCGAAGATCACCATCAACCCCGCCATCGCGACCGGTACCGCGCAGCACATCGGCTCGCTGGAGACCGGGAAGCTGGCCGACATCGTGCTGTGGCCGATCACCTCCTTCGCGGCCAAGCCCAAGATGGTCATCAAGGGCGGCGCCATCAACTGGGCGCTGATGGGCGACCCCAACGCCTCGCTGCCGACGCCGCAGCCGGTCTACTACCGGCCGATGTTCGGCGCCTTCGGCAAGGCCAGGCAGGCCACCCGTGTCTCGTTCATGTCCAAGGCCGCGATCGAGCTCGGCGTGCCGCAGCGGCTCGGCCTGGACAGCAAGGTGCTGGCGGTCCAGAACTGCCGCTCGGTCGGCAAACAGCACATGGTCCGCAACGACGCGCTGCCGAAGATCGTGGTCGACCCGGAGAACTACAAGGTCACGCTCGACGGGGTGCCCGCCACCATCGAGCCGGCCCGTGAGCTGCCGCTGAACCAGCTGTTCTTCCTGGCCTGAGCCCGATGGTCACGACGACGGCGACAACGCGGGCCGGCCTGGACGCGTTGCTGGTGAGCCTCCAGCTCACGGACTCGGCGTTCCCGAGCGGCTTCTACACGCTCTCGCACGGGCTCGAGGGCTACGCGCAGGCCAAGGCCGTGACGGCGGAATCGCTGCCGGCGCTGCTGGCCGATCTGCTGCGGCACTCGGTCGGCCCGGCCGACGCCACCGCTTTGGCGGTGGCGCATCGGGCTGTCCGCGGCGGTGACTGGGACCTCGTCATGGACGCCGACCGGCGGCTGCACGCGACCAAGCTGAACCGGGAGCTGCGGCAGGCCTCGACGCGCACCGGACGGCAGCTGCTGGACCTGGCCGGGGAAGTCCTCGACGGTGCCGGCATCAGCCGGTACGCCGAACTGGTCGCCGCCAAACGCACGCCGGGTTCGCAGGCCGTCGCGCTCGGCGTCGCCTACGCGGCGGCCGCAGTCCCCGTCGAGCAGGCGGTGACCGGCGATCTGTTCGCCTTCTCGTCGAGTTTCGCCGGCGCGGCGCTGCGCCTGCGGCTGACCGACTTCCGCAAGGCGCAGGTCCTGCTGCGCGCCATGGCGCCGGTCATCGCGGAGGTCGCCGGAGCCGCGCTCGGCCGCGACCCGGCCGACATCGGCGGCTGTGTCCCGGTCGCCGACGTCATGTCCGGACGCCACGAACGAGCCCCGGCCCGGCTGTTCGCCAGCTGAGCAGCACCCGGCCACCCATCGCAACCAGCAAGGAAAGGCAATCCCCATGGCGGACAGCGTTCTGCGGGTCGGCATCGGCGGCCCGGTCGGCTCCGGCAAGACAGCCCTCATCGAGGCCCTGGTGCCGATGCTCATCGGCGGCGGGCACCGGCCCGCGGTCATCACCAACGACATCTACACCCAAGAGGACGCCGCACACGTCCGCCGGACGCTGGCCGGCGTTCTGGACCCCGAACGGGTCGTCGGTGTGGAGACCGGCGCGTGCCCGCACACGGCGGTGCGCGACGACCCGACCATGAACCTGGCCGCCGGCGCCGAGATGCTGGACCGCTTCCCCGACGTCGACACCCTGCTGTTCGAGTCCGGCGGCGACAACCTGACCCTGACGTTCAGCCCGGCCCTGGTCGACATGTTCCTGTTCGTCCTGGACACCGCCGAGGGCGAGAAGATGCCGCGCAAGGGCGGACCCGGCATCACCGAGTCCGACCTGCTGGTCATCAACAAGGTCGACATCGCGCAGTACGTACGGACCGACCTGGCCGTGATGGAGTCCGACGCCTACCGGGTCCGCGACGGCCGACCGGTCGCGCTCACCAACTGCCTGACCGGACAGGGCCTGGAGGCCGTCGCCGACTTCCTCGACAGCTTCCGCAAGGTCCCGGCATGACGGCGACCGCCGAAGCCGGACCGGAGGCGGCACCGATGCCTCAGCCTCAGCCGCCGTCCGTCGAACGCCGACTCCGCCCCGAGCACTACGAACCGGCGCGGGTACCGCCGGAGGTGCTCCGCCACGCCGGCCGCCCGGACACCCTGGCGGTCGGAAGCCCGGGCAAGGTCGGCGTCCTGGAACTCGGCTTCCAGCGGATCGGCGGACGCTCCGAGTTGGTCACGCACTACCAGAAGTCGCCGCTGCAGATCATGAGGCCGCTGTACATCGACCCGGCCCGCCCGGACCTCGCGTTCGTCTACCTGATGTCGACCGGCGGCGGGGTCCTGCAAGCGGACCGGCTGCGCACCGACCTGGACTGCGGCGCGGACACCGCCGTCCACTTCACCACCCAGGCCGCGACCAAGGTCCACCGCATGGACTTCGACTACGCCACGCAGATCGTCAACCTGCGGGCCGGACCGAACTCCTACGTCGAATACCTGCCCGAGGCGATCATCCCGTTCGGCGGATCCCGCTTCTATCAGCACACGGTGATCACCGCCGATCCGTCCGCGACGGTCCTGGCCGGCGAGACCGTCCTGGCCGGACGGCTCGCCCGGGGCGAGCGCCACGGCTACGACGCCTTCGCCTCAGACCTCGAATTCCGCCGCCCGGACGGTGAACTCCTCGCTCTGGACACCGTCCGCCTGGAGCCCGCCGGGCTCGGCGTGACCGGGCCCGCGGTGCTCGGCGGGCACGACATCATGGCGACGCTCTTCGTCGTCACCGCGGTCGCGGACGCCGCGGCGGTCGCCGACACCCTGCACGATGCCCTGGCTGATGCGGATGTCCGGTACGGCGTCAGCGTCCTGCCCGGCGACTGCGGCGCCTGGGTGCGGATTCTCGGCGACCTCTCCCCGGCCGTCAACGAAGCGACGCGCCGGGCCTGGGACGCGGTGCGCCAGCTGGTGATCGGTGCCCCCGCGCCGGACCTCCGGAAATCGTAGACCCGAGCAGAGAGAAGCAGCCCTGACATGCCGCGCGCCTTCGATTCGGGAGACACCGCCTGGCTGCTGGCCAGCACCGCGATGGTCCTGCTGATGACCCCGGGCCTGGCCTTCTTCTACGGCGGGATGGTCCAGACCAAGCACGTCCTGGTGATGATCAAGATGAGCTTCGCCTGTCTGGCGGTCGTCACGGTGCTGTGGCTGGCGGTCGGCTACACACTCGCCTTCGGCACCGACGTCGGCGGCGTCGGCCTGATCGGCAACCTGGACCACGCCTTCCTGCGCGGCATCGGCCTGACCACCCTGCACGGCAGCGTCCCCACGATCCTCTTCTCCTGCTTCCAGATGTCGTTCGCGATCATCACCGTCGCGCTGATCAGCGGGTCCATCGCCGGGCGGGCGACGATGCGCGGCTGGCTGTGGTTCGCGGTGATCTGGGCCCTGCTGGTCTACGTGCCGCTGGCGCACTGGGTGTTCGCCCCGGACGGCTGGGTCACCGGACACCTGGGCGCGCTGGACTTCGCCGGCGGCCTGCCGGTGGAACTCAACTCCGGTGCGGCCGGCCTGGCCGTGGCCATCACGCTGCGCAGGCGCAAGGACTTCGAGCGCCGGCAGGTGCGGCCGAACAACCTGCCGCTGGTCGTCATCGGCTTGGCCCTGCTGTGGTTCGGCTGGTTCGGGTTCAACTCCGGCTCGGCCCTGCAAACGGCCGGCGTCGCCCCGGTCGCGTTCCTGAACACCCAGCTGGCGGCGGCCGGGGCGATGATCGGCTGGCCGCTGATCGAGCGGTGGCGCCTGGGCCGGGTGGAGATGCTCGGCGTCGCCTCGGCCGCCGTCGCCGGGATGGTGGCGATCACGCCGTCCTGCGGGGAAGTGGACCCGGTCGGAGCGCTGGTCATCGGCTTCGCCGCCGGCGTCGTGTGCTGCTTCGCCGTCAACATGAAGTACAAGATCCACGTCGACGACACCCTGGACGTGGTGGGCGTGCACGGCTGGGGCGGCATCGTCGGCGTCCTGTCCATCGGCGTGTTCGCCACCACGCAGGTCAGCGGCAAGAAGGGGCTCTTCTACGGCGGCGGCCTGGACCTGCTGTGGCGGCAGGCCGTGGCCGTCCTGGCCTGCGGGGCCTTCTCGTTCCTCGCGACCTGGCTGATCGCGCAGGCCGTCGACCGGACGATCGGGTTCCGGACCCGCGAGATCTACCAGGACGTCCCCGGCCAGGACGCGGAGATCGCCTACGACACCGAGACCCTCGACCAGATCCGCCGGCGCCTGGGCCCGCCGGAACCGGCACCGGCCCGGGCCGGGACCGGGACCGGTTCGGCGGCCGGCGACGCCGAACTGCTCGAACAGGTCGTCAAGGTCCTGGACCAGCGGGAGCTGGAGAAGTGACCCACGAAGCGAAGCACAAGGACGAGGATGAGGGTGCCAGCTCATGACCAGTGACTTCGGAACCGGGAACACCGCGTGGCTGATGGTCGCCACCGCCATGGTGCTGCTGATGGCGCCCGGTCTGGCGTTCTTCTACGGCGGCATGGTCAAGACCGGCCAGGTCATCGCGATGCTCAAGATGTGCTTCGGGTGCGTCGCGTTCGTCACGGTCATCTGGTTCGCGATCGGCTACAGCCTGGCCTTCGGCCCCGACGTCGGCGGCGCGGGGGTGATCGGGGACCTCAGCCACTCCTTCATGATCGGCATCGGCCTGACCACCAGGACCGGATCGGTCCCGACCATCTTGTTCGCCCTCTTCCACATGATGTTCGCGATCGTCACCGTCGCCCTGATCAGCGGATCGGTCGCCGGCCGCGCGACGATGCGCGGCTGGATGGTCTTCGTCTGCTTCTGGACCCTGCTCGTCTACGTCCCGATGGCGCACTGGGTGTTCGACCCCGACGGCTGGATCCACAAACAGGTCGGAGCGGTCGACTTCTCCGGCGGCACCGTCGTGGAACTCGGCTCCGGCGCCGCCGGACTCGCCCTGGCCGCGGTCGCGGGCAAGCGGGAGGACTTCGAACGACAGCCCATCCGCCCGCACAACCTCCCGCTGGTCGTCATCGGGCTGTCGCTGCTGTGGTTCGGCTGGTTCGGCTTCAACACCGGCTCCTCGCTGGAGGTCCCCGGCGGGGCGGCGATGGCCCTGGTCAACACCCAGATGGCGGCGGGCGCGGCGATGATCGGCTGGGCGGTCACCAGTTGGTGGCGCAAGCGCGAGGTCGGCCTGCTGGACATGTGCATGGGTGCGGTGACCGGCATGGTCGCGATGACCCCGGCGGCCGGCGACGTGACCCCGACCTGGGCCGTCATCATCGGCTTCCTGACCGGCCTGACCTGCGCCGTCGCCGTCAGCTGGAAGTACCGCCTGGGTGTGGACGACACCCTGGACGTGGTCGGCATCCACGGCTGGGGCGGGCTGTTCGGCATGGTGATGCTCGGACTGGCCGGCACCGGCGTGCTGTCCGGACACAAGGGCCTGTTCTCCGGCGGCGGCTGGTCCCTGGTCGGACGGCAGCTGACCGCCGTCGTCGCCATCGGCCTGTTCTCCTTCGTCATGACCTCGCTCATCGGGAAGGTCGTCGACCTGACCGTCGGGCTGCGCCTGCCCGGCGGCACGATCGACGAGGAACAGGCCTACGAGGGCGACGTGTCCGAGCAACTGGCCGGGCTGGCCGACTCGATCCGCGGGACCGGCGAGGAACCGACCGAAGCCGGCGCGGTGCTGGCCAGGCTTCGAGAAGTCATCGCCCACGGCTCGAAACCGTCCTCGGGGACGTAGGCGGCCCCGCTCGATCCGTTCACCGCCGACGCCGCGGGACGATCAGCGGATCTGCAGGACCACCTTGCCCGCGGCGGCGCGTTCGGCCAGTTCCAGGACGGCCGCCGAGGCGCTGTCCAGGTCGTGGATCGACCCCAGAACCGGATCGAGCGAGCCGTCCGCGAGCAGCGGGAGGAGTTCGTCCCACTGCTCGCGCGGGTATTCCGGTCGCGCCATCCAGTACGCGCCCCAGCCGACGCCGACGACGCTGATGTTGTTCAGCAGCAGCCGGTTGACCTTGACGGTGGGGATCTCGCCGCCGGTGAAGCCGATGACGAGCAGGCGCCCCTCGACGGCGAGGCTGCGCAGCGAGTCGGTGAAACGCTCGCCGCCGACCGGGTCCACGACGACGTCGACGCCGCGGCCGCCGGTGAGGTCGGCCACCGCCGCGCGGAACCCGTCGGCCGGAACGGTGTGGTGGGCTCCGGCCCGGCGGGCCGCCTCCGCCTTGGCCTCGGTCGACACCACGGCGATCACCCGCGCCCCGAGCGCGCGGGCCAGTTGTACGGCGGCGGTTCCGACGCCGCCGGCCGCTCCATGGACGAGCACTGATTCACCGGCTCGCAACCCGCCCCGGCGGACCAGAGCGAAATGCACGGTGAGGTAGTTCATCGCGAGCCCGGCCCCGGCCGTGAACGACAGGTTCTCCGGCAGCGGGAAGACGAACCCGGGATCGACGGCGACCTGTTCGGCGAAGCCGCCGAAGCCGGGAAAGGCGGCGACCCGGTCGCCTTCGCCGAAGCCGGATCCCGCCGGCGCGCGGCGGACGACCCCGGCCACCTCGCAGCCCAGCGTGAACGGCGGCTCGGGCTTGATCTGATACTCGCCTCGGGTCAGGAGCACGTCCGGGAAGGTGACCCCGGCCGCGTGCACGTCGATGAGGACTTCGGTGTCGTTCGGCCGGGGATCGTCGACCTCGGCGATGACGATCGAGCCGGGGCCGTCGAGCCGGGTGACCTGTGCAGCGCGCATACTTCGGATCCGTCCTGTCGGTAGGTGGGCGTCAAGCGGCATTGAGGACCGCACGGCACCGGTGTTCAAGGTAGGCCACGGCGAGCCACAAGTCCTTGCACGCCGGGGTCCGGCTCAGCCCATCTTGGCCACGAAGCGCAGCGGAACGTGGCGGATGACGAAGCCGAGGGGGATCCAGGGCCAGCCGGGGACCTTCGCCTCCGCACGCTCGGCCTCGATCGCCTTGACCATCGCCCGCACACCCTTCTCGGTCGACACCGTGAGCGGCATGTCCGCCGAGCGGGAACTCAGTTCGGAGGCTATGTAACCGGGCAGGATCGTCGACACCTTGATCGGGGTGCCGACCAGGTCCGCGCGGATCCCCTCGGCCAGCGCCGAGATCCCGGCCTTGCTGGCGGCATAGGTCGTCAGATTGCGGGGCAGGCCCCTTACGGCGGTCATGGACGAGACGACCACGAGGTGGCCGGCCTGCTGAAACCGGAAGATCTCCAGCGCGGCCTCGCACTGCGCCAGCGCGGCGACGAAGTTGGTCTGGGCGGTCTGCACATTGGCCTCGAAGCCGCCGGTGCCGATCGGCCGCCCCTTGCCGACTCCGGCGTTGACGACGACCCGGTCCAGCCCGCCGAAGTCGTCGCGGAAGGCTTGGAAGACCTCGAAGACCCGCGCGTGGTCGTTGACGTCCAGAGCCCGGACCGCGACCTTGATCCCCGGGTGCGCGGCGAGGAGTTCTTCGCGCAGCAGGTCCAGGCGGTCGGTACGGCGCGCGCACAAAGCCAGGTCGCGTCCCTTGGCGGCGAAGTCCCGGGCCATCTGCTCCCCGAGCCCGGAACTGGCGCCGGTGATGAGTATGCGCTTGCGAACGCTCATGAGTGGTTTCCCTTGTCGATCCTGCGTCTTGCCATCGGACGGGTAAGCCTCAGAAGGTGAGGACGATCTTGCCGACCTTGCCGCCGCCGGCGAAGTACTCGTAGGCATCGGCGACCTGGTCCAGCGGGTAGGCCGCGGCCAGTGGCACGTGAACGCGTCCCGCGCTCACGGCCGGCAGCACATGCCGTTCGACCTGCCGGGCCAGCAGCGCCTTCTCCTCCAGGGAACGGGTGCGCAGGTTGGTCCCGACGATGCTGGCGCGCCGGTACACCAGGTCGATGAGATCGAGGTCGGCGTTGAAGCCGCCGCCGACCCCGATCACGACGATGCGGCCGCCGGTGGCCAGCGACTGCAGGTCGGTGGCGATGTTCGGGCCGCCGACGAGTTCGAGGATCACGTCGTAAGGCCCGCCGGAGGTGAAGTCATCCGGGGCGATCACGTCCGCGCCGAGGGCGGCCACCGCGGAGCGGGACTCGGGATTGCGGACGGTGGCCGTCACCCGCGCGCCGATGGCGACGGCGAGCTGGACGGCGGCGGTGCCCACGCCACCGGCCGCGCCGTGCACCAGCAGGTGATCCCCGGCCTGGAGCCCGCCCTGGTTGAACAGCGCGTCGTAGGCGGTGGAGAACACCTCGGGAAACGCGCCGTCCTGCGGGCTGTCCAGATTCTCGGGGACGGGCATCAGCTGACGCTCGTTCACGACCGCCAGCTCGGCCTGCCCGGCACCGGCGACCAGGGCCATCACCGGGTCCCCGAGCGTGAAGCGGCTGACGCCCGGCCCGATGCCCGCGACCACGCCGGCCAGTTCCAGACCCGGGATGTCGTCCGGGACGCCGGAGCCGGGCGGCGGCGGATACAGGCCGATCAGCTGCGCCTGGTCGGCGCCGTTCAGCCCGGCGGCGCGGACGCGGACCAGGACCTGTCCGGCGCCCGGTGCCGGGTCGGGGTGCTCGGCGACGACGATCTTCCCGTCGCGGATGGTGGCGGCGCGCATGGCGATCTCCTGACGTCGGGGGTGGCCGGGACGTGCCGCCGATCGCGGTGTAGCCGCCCTCACCTGCGGATGTGTACAATGCCCACATTAAAGAGAGGATGTGTGCAGTGTCAACATCGAAGCCCGGCTACCACCACGGCGACCTGCGTGCCGCGTGTCTGACCGCGGCGCTGGAGCTGCTGGCCGAAGGCGACGCCTCGACGGTGTCGCTGCGCGCGGTGGCCCGGCGCGCGGGCGTGTCGCCCAACGCGCCCTACCGCCACTACCCGGACAAGGACGCGCTGCTGGCGGCGATGGCCACCCGGGGATTCCATGATCTACGCGACGCGCTGATCCACGCCGACACCCAGGCCGCGGACGAGGACAGGTTCGTCCTGATGGCCCAGGCCTACGTCGGCTTCGGCATCGGCAACCCGGCGCTGTTCGGACTCATGTTCGGGCACCCCTGCAGCCGCAACCATCCGGAGACCTCGGCCGCCGCCGCCGAGACGATGGCGGTACTCGCCGAACGAGTCGGCACCCTCGTCCCGGCCGAGCAGCACGATGCGTTCCTGACCGGCGCCTGGGCCCTCGTCCACGGCCTGGCCGCGCTGGTCATGGACGGCAAACTCGCCGCCGACGACCGGTCGGCGCTCGACGCCATGATCCGCTCAGTCGTGGAGACCATGCTCGGCAGGGTCGCCCACTGAATCTCTCATTGCGGCCCTCGGCGCGGCGGAACTAGCGGCGGAACCACAAGGGAGGAGTCACCGCGCTCTGGACGCCGTCATCGCGGCCCCGACGATCCCCGCGCTGTTCCGGAGCGTGGCGGGAACGATCTCGGCCCTGATCCCCTCGATGAGCGGCAGGAACCGGTCGGCCTCGCGGCTGACGCCGCCGCCGATGATGAACAGGTCCGGGGAGAAGAGCATCTCCACGTGCGCCAGGTACTTCTGAACCCGGCGCGCCCAGTGCGCCCAGCTCAGCTTCTCGTCCTCCTTGGCCTTGGACGAGGCGTGCGTCTCCGCGTCGCGGCCGTGCAGTTCCAGATGACCGAGCTCGGTATTGCGAACGAGCCGGCCGTCGGTGAAGACCGCGCTGCCGATACCGGTCCCGAAGGTCAACAAGATGACCGTGCCGTCGCGGTCCCGCCCGGCCCCGAAGGCCATCTCGGCGATACCGGCCGCGTCGGCGTCGTTCAGCACCGTCACGGGCAGCCCCAACCGGGCACCGAGCAGCGCATGGGTGTCCAGGCCGATCCATTGCTTGTCCATGTTGGCGGCCGTGCGGGTGACACCGCCGGTGACGACGCCCGGGAACGTCATGCCCACCGGCCCGGTCCACCCGAAGTGGCCGACCACCTCGGCGACGGCGTCAGCCACGGCGTCGGGAGCGGACGGCTGCGGCGTCGCGACCTTGTAACGCTCCTCCGCGAGCTCTCCGCTGTCCAGGTCCACCGGAGCACCCTTGATCCCGGACCCGCCGATGTCCACACCGAAGATCTGCACGGACTCGACGATAGAGCCGGACGCCGACGGCCGCAGCCGGGATGCGCGGTGCGTCCATCCCGAACTGTTCTTTCGCCGAGGGCTTTCACCCGACATGCCCCGTGATGAGCTCATAGAAGATCGGCTCGCCGGTCGTCGTGACCCGGTGCTGGAACCGGGTTCGTTCCGTCACCACCAGAGCGCCGTCGGCCGCCAGCCGCTCGACGGCGACGCCGAACCCGTCCGGATCCGACGCGGCCAGCCACCGCTCATCGATGGTGAAGGCCGCGGGCGCGCCGGCCGGCAGGACCGCGAGTGCGTTCTCCAGCGCCTTCGGCGTGGCATGCGTGCCACCGAACGCCCCTGCCGACACCAGGCCGTCGAACGCATAGGGGCGTAGCGCCACGCTCAGTGCGTCACCAAGCAAGAAGTCGCCCACCACGTAGTCGGCGTAGACGCCCGGCCGGTCGCGCAGACTCGCCGCGCGCGCCGCCGGCAGCGAGTCGACCCCGACGACCCGGGCCACACCGCCGCGCCGCACCAGCTCGCCGACCAATCCCGTGCCGGCACCGACGTCGAGGACCGTCATCGAACCCGGATCCAACCCGCGCCGCACGGCCGTCCTGAGGAAGCCCTCCGCCGCGACCTGCGGCGATCTGCACCGCAGCCGTTCCTGGACGACGTACTCGTACAGGCCGGGCACGGCATACACCCGCTCGTACTCGTGCAAGTGCACTACATCGTGCTCGCTCAACGCTATGTACTCGCCGTCAGCTTCCGGCGGCCCCAGCAGACGGACACCCGCAAACGCATCAGCCATGACCATGACACTATGCGACCGTGTCCGGATCTCCCGTGCCCGTGCCCGTGCCCGTGCCCGACCGCTCCCGAAGCGCCGCCCGCAGCGCGGACTCGATATCCGCGTCACGAAATCGGAACCCGGCCGCCGACAACCGCTCGGGCAGAACCCGCAAACTGCCCAGCACCTCCGGCCCCATCTGCCCGACGCCGATACGCAACGCCCACACCGGCAACCGCAACCGCGCCGTCTTGCCAACGGCCGAAGCCAGCGCCCGGGTGAAGTCAGTTGCTCGAAGTGGAGCCGGAGCCGACAAGTTGTAGGGGCCTTCGGCCTCCGGACGCTCGGCTAGAAAGCGGACAGCCTCGACCGCGTCGTGCAACGAAAGAAAGCTCCAATAGGCCCGCCCCGACCCCAAGGTCGTGCCCAAGCCGAACCGGAACGGCGTCAACAGCCGCGGCAGCAAACCGCCGGCCGCCGACAACACCAAGGCGGTCCGCAGGTGACAGACCCGCACACCGGCCTCGGTGGCCGGCCTGGTGGCAGCCTCCCACCGCGCGGTGACCAGCGGCAGAAACCCGTCGGTTCCCGCCGCGCTCGCCTCGGTGAGTTCCTCGTCCGCGCGCTCGACGCCGTAGTACCTGATCCCGGACATCGAGACCAGGACGGGCGGTGGTGCGGCGGCCCGCGCCGTCATCGCGGCCAGCGCCGACGCGGTGCCGATCCGGCTGGACGCGATCAGTTCGCGATAGCGGGCATCCCAACGCCGGTCGCCCAGTGGCGCGCCGGCCAGGTTGATCACCACGTCAGCGCGGTCGACCAGGTGCGGATCGGGGCGACCCGGATCCCACTGTGCCTCATCAGGGCCCTGTGCCGGTCGACGGACGAGGCGGACCACCTCATGGCCGGCAGCCCGATAGGCCGTACAGAGGGCGCCGCCGATCAGCCCGCTGGACCCGGCGACGACTACCCGCACCTACCCGCGCCCGACACTGGCCACCAGCGTGAGCACGAACCCGGCCCCGACCAGCAGCCAGATCGCCCGTGCGCTCCTGCGCAGCTTGCGACGGAAGTCCGGACGCTCCTGCGCGAGCGCGAAGACCCGCGCCGGCCAGTGGCGCCACGACACGTGCACGAACACGGCGGTCGCGGCCACGTCCAGGACGAGCGCGATGCCGTAGACCACCCGCGACCCCGACCACGGGCCCACGGCGATCACCGCCGAGGCGCTGGCGATCAAGGTCGCCGCCATCGCCAGGACTCGCCAACGATTGCCATGAGCGAGCACCGTGAGGAACTCCTCCAGCTGGTCATCCTCGCGGAAGAACCGAGCACTCCGAGGCTGTACAACCGCGAGACTGTAGGTCATGGAGCCGGTCCACACCGCGGCCGGCAGGAGATATACGGCTTCGAGGATCACGATCGGCACAGTACGCCATCGGCCCATGTCACAGAAGGCGAAGCCCTGGTAAGAGGGTTGTCCGGGCTGGGGGCGGCACACCAGGGCGGGGTCGTTCAAGTGGCCTACTCAGCATGAAGCAGGCTACTCCCCGTCCATATGCTGGCAATATGGACAGCCAGCCGTCGTACCCCGACCCGCCCGAGCAGGGACAGGGCCCATACGGCACGCCCGGCTACCAGGGCATTCCGCAGGCGCCGCCCGTCCCGCCCGGCGGATACCCGGCCCAGCCTCCGGCGGCCGTACCGCAGGGCATGCACTACGACCCGAACACCGAGCTGACCCTCCCCGACGGCGTGGAGCTCGCCAGCGTCGGCCGACGGATCGGGGCCTACTTCCTGTCCCTGGTGCTGATCGTCGTCACCCTCGTGATCGGATACGTCATCTGGGGCTTGATCGCCTGGAGCAAGGGACGCAGCCCAGCCCTGCAGGTACTCGGCATGCGCTGCTGGAAGCCGGCGGACAACCGGGTAGCCGGCTGGGGCACGATGGCCCTGCGCGACGTCGTCGGCGGTATCGCCCAAGGAATCCTCGGCTTCATCACCGGCCTTGTGTCCTTCATCCTGTTCGTCAGCGGCAGGCAGCACAAGTCGATTCCCGACTGGGTGGGAAGCACGGTCGTCGTCCACGACCCGGGCAAGGCCCTCGATAGCTGGCAGCGGGACTGGTGACTCAGCCCGGGTAGTGCCGTTTCGGGCAACGTTTGCCTGGGAGTTCGCGCTTTGTTCGGGAGTCCGCGACGTGGTTCGCGATGTGGTTCGCGATGTGCCGTCGCCGGGTGGGATCCGTTGGCGGGTTGAGTCTGCTGGGGCTGGCGTTTGTGGGCCGGGTTGCGGTTGGGGTGTGGGTTGAAAGGCGATTTTTACGGCCTTCGGTCATAGTTGTGCCGGTTCGGGGTTCGGGGCGGCGGGTGTGTTTGTCGGCTGCCGGTTTTCGCGTTCACAACCCCGCCCCACCTCAGGCCTCTTCAACTCCGGCAAGTCAGAGCAAGGACAAAGGCCAGATCAAGAGCAAGATCAAGAGCCACAAGCAAGATCAAAGTCAAGGGCTGTGATGAAGGGCCGGGCCTCCGGCGGGCCTCGGCAACCTCAGGGAAACTAGCGCGGTTCCCTCGGGTGGCCGGGTGAGTCTCAGCGGCTGCGGTCCCTGAGGTGGTGCGGTCCGTTCCCCTCGGTCGCGTCGTCAGCCCGGGGGGTACAGCACCGGTGTCCGGGGGTAAAGTCCGCGCGCGGCGGTTGTGCAGGTAGGCGGCGGTTTCGCACGGCGCGAACTTGACCCCCGGCCACCGGCACTGTAGGCGAAGCCCTGCCGACGCGACCGAGGGGAACGAACCGAAAACCAGCCGGAGAAGTGCAAAGCAGGGGGTGCGGTACCGGCGGCTCGGCGAGCACGGCCGCCAGTCAGGGTACTGGCAGCGCGGCAGTCCCGAAGGTGCGCATTCTGGGCTGGCGAGCTCAGCCGCTGGTCTGGGGGCTGGCAGTGCAGCAGTCCCGAAGGTGCGCATTCTGGGCTGGCGGGCGCAGGCGCAGGCGCAGGTGTGGGCACGGGCTCGCCTGGCCGCCGAGATCGCCGCCGCCGCATGACAGATAGACCTGGCCACCAAGGCATGCCGCCTACCGCACCCGGGCATGTTCCCGACCAACCGACCACCGGCCCGCCGCCCACACCCTCACCGGCAGCCGCAGCAGCCAACCGGTGTCCTCGTTCCCTGCGTTTTGTATTTCTCCGGCTGGTTTTCGGTTCGTTCCCCTCGGTCGCGTCGGCAGGGCTTCGCCTACAGTGCCGGTG